>CALEFI010000044.1 GCA_937876905.1 uncultured Treponema sp. | reverse complement strand
CGAAATCCTCAACGGACTTCCAGGTGTGGGTGGCCTCATCGATGTACTGCATTGCGCCGGCAGCCTCGAAGACGGTCTTGTTGATGGCCATGCAGAATGCGGAAACGCACAGAGGATACTCGTAAGCAGCATCGCCCAGGAAGCAGTCCATCTGAGAGCCGGAGGTCAGGTTAGCCTTAGCGGTAGCGTCGAACAGGTCGGAAATATCTTCCATCATGCCCTTGGCACCCCAGTTGGCAACCAGGCGCTCAGGTCCTTCCATAATCAGGTCGGGAGCGGCCCCACCCTCGATGGCAGTGTTCACCTTGTCGTCTCCGTCAGCATAGGTCAGGTAGTCTACCGTCACCCTGATTCCAGGATTGGCGGCATGAAAGTCCGCCAGCAGGGCGTCAACGGTCTTCTGATCACCCCAGCCGCCAATGGGATAGGTCCACAGCGAGATTTCCGTCGCCCCAGAACCAGCTGCGGCGGGAGCCTCCTTCTTGGCACACCCAATGAAAAGGGTGGCCAGACACAGGACGGCCCCCATTCCAGCTACAATTCTCTTCATAAAAATTCCTCCTAAAAGATTCCTGCTCCATACTAGATGGAATATACTTGTATTCTAGTTTAGCCATTTCCATTTGTCAACATTTTTTTGCCCGCCGCCATTGCTCCGACAAGGCTTGTACACAAGTTGACATGAACAAGTGATTCATTGTAGTTTCTAACCATGCCCAAACAAGTAATCCATCTACACTCAGAGATTTATTCCGCCATCCAAAACAGAATTCGGCTTGGCGAATATACCCCTGGTGAAAAGCTGTCGGAAAACCTCCTTGCAGCCGAATACAAGTGCTCCAGAATGCCAGTGCGGGAGGCATTGAAGCATCTGGAGCAGGACGGCCTGGTGACCATCCAGCCAAAGTCTGGCACCTATGTCCGCAGTTACTCCCCAGAGGAGGTACGCAATGCGGTGGAAATCAGGGCATATCTGGAGGCGCTGGCCTTCGCACTGTCAATCGAGCAGGATGTGGACACGACCCCCATGGAAGAGCAATTAGAAAGGATGATTGCCAGCATTGACGAAGAGCCCTTCGACCTAGTCTCCTTCGGTGAGGCCCACATGAAATTCCACGAGGCCATGGTGCAGATTGCGGGCAATCCCTTTCTGCTGGAGCTGTATCGCAAGCTCCACCTCAACGCCCTGCAAAAGATGTTCTTCAATCCGATGTCACGGGAGGAACTGGCCTTCACCCACGCCGAACATCAGAAGATTCTCCAATACATCAGGGACAAGAACCCGGAGGGGGAGCAGTTCATCAAGATGCACCTGTGGCAGCAGCGGGAGCCTTAGCACTAGGAGCCCAAGCGCTAAGGACAAAAAAAAGACTGCTTGGAAACCAAACAGTCTTTAGTGCGGCGAACCTGACTTGAACAGGCACAGCTCGCGCCACCAGCACCTCAAGCTGGCGTGTCTACCAATTCCACCATCGCCGCTCATGTTAACTCAATAACAGAAACAATGATACCACAATGGCAGCTTTATGTCAAGCAAATTCCCCTCAATATGCGGAGCCAAGTCCACCGGGCTTCACCTGGAAGTGGCTGAACTCCATGCCAAAGGAGGCCCGCCCCTGGGTGACGGAGCGCAGGTTGGTGGAAAAGCCGAACATCTTGGCCATGGGAGCCTGGGCGTGGATGATGTCTCCCCCCGCCTTGTCCTCCAGGCTCAGGATGATGCCGCCTCGCTGGGTCACCTGGCTCATGGCATCCCCCACGAAGTCCTTGGGACAGACAATGTCCACGTTCATCACCGGCTCCAGCAGCTCAGGATTCGCCTTGCTGCACACCGCATCGAAGGCGGCCACCGCACAGGCTTCGAAGGCAAAGGTGGTGGAACACAGCTCGTCGTACTCCAAACCAGTGACGGTGACGGCAATGTCGGTGCAGGGATAGCCGTACCTGATGCCGGCACCAAAGGAATTCTCGATGCCCCGCTGCACTGCCTCCAGAATCTCGTCGGGGACGCTGCCCTTCTTGACGGTGCATTCGTAGCTGTTGCCGCTGCCCGTCTCCCGTGGCTCCACCTGGAGGGTGACGCCCGCCTTGTTCTCCTTGCCCCCAAGGACACGGTCGTACTGCTCCCTGTGGCTGGCGGCGGCGGTGACGGACTCACGATAGGTAACCTGGGGAGCACCGACACGAGCCTCCACCTTGAAGTCCTCCAGCATCCGAGTCACCAGCACGTCCAGGTGCAGCTCCCCCATGCCGGAGATGATGAGCTGTCCTGTCTCGGCATCCTCACGGGAGGTGAAGGTGGGGTCCTCTTTAGAAAGGATTTCCAGCGTCTCCTTGAGGCGGTCCCGGTCTGAAAGGGTGGCCGGCTCCACTGCCACAGAGATAACCGGCTCCGGAAAGTTCATGTCCTCCAGCAGCACCGGCATTCCCTCGCTTCCCAAGGTATCTCCCGTCTGGGCCAGCTTGAGCCCGATGAACACGGCGATGTCACCGGCGGAAACGCTGTCCATTGGCTCGCTCTTGTTGGAGTGCATCCGCAGGATGCGGTTCACCCGCTCCCGCTTCTTCTTGCCCACATTGAACACCTGCTCCCCAGCCTTTATCTTGCCGGAATACATGCGGACGTAGCAGAGGCTGCCCGCCTCACGGTCATGCTGAATCTTGAACACCAGGCCCAGGGCAGTACCGTCGGGGGAGCAGGGAATCTCCACCATCTCCTCCTTCTTGACATGGAGACCTTTGGCAGGGGGAATTTCATCCGGAGCAGGAAGATAGTCTACGATAGCATCGATGAGGGGCTGCACACCGGTGTTGCGGCGGCTGGCCCCGCAGAGGAAGGGAACGAAGGCACGGGCGATGGTGCCCCGGCGGATTTCCCTCACCAGGGTTTCGAGAGGGATTTCTTCCCCCATCAAAAAAAGCTCGGCAATCTCATCGTTGTGGGCGGCAATCTCATCCACCAGCCTTTCCCGCCACTCACTTGCCAGCTCAAGCCGCTCTGGAGCCACATCGCACTCCGTCATCTTCTCCCCCTCGGAGGTAGCATCCCAGCGGATTTCCTTCATCCGCAGCAGGTCTATGACACCCTCGAAGTCGCCGCCGGAGCCAATGGGAAGCTGCAGGGCCACCGTAGCGCAGCCGAACTTTTCCTTTACGTCCGCCATGGCAGCGAAGAAGTCCGCCCCGATGCGGTCCATCTTGTTCACAAAGCAGATGCGGGGGACCTGGTACTCGTCGGCCTGGTGCCACACCGTCTCGGTCTGGGGCTGCACGCCGCCCACCGCACAGATGACGGCCACCGCTCCGTCCAGCACCCGCAGGGAGCGCTCCACCTCGGCGGTAAAGTCCACGTGGCCGGGAGTGTCGATGATGTTAATCTGGTGGTCCCGCCACCAGGTGGTGGTGGCCGCCGACTGGATGGTGATGCCCCGCTCCTGCTCCTGGCTCATCCAGTCCATGGTGGCGGCTCCGTCGTCAATCTCGCCGATTCGATGTATCTTTCCAGTATAATAGAGAATACGTTCTGTTGTTGTTGTTTTGCCCGCATCGATATGGGCCATGATTCCTATATTTCTCATCTGTGACAGCATAATGGAAGATAATAATGGAAAAGGCGGTTTTTCTCAAGGGCGGGGAATCGGACGCTGGGAGCTGACTTCCCGTCAGCGGGCCGCCTCACAGCCAGACACCAGCTGGCGGACGAATTCTGTGGCAGGCCTTGAGCGAATATCCTCCGGGGTTCCCAGCTGTTGGATGCGGCCGCCGTGCATCACTAGGATGCGGGTTCCCAGCAAGAGGGCCTCGTTGATGTCGTGGGTGACGAACATTACGGTGATGCCGGTCTGACTGCGGATGCGCAGGAATTCCTGCTGGAGCTGGCGGCGGGTAATCTCGTCCACGGCGCTGAACGGCTCGTCCATCAGAAGGATTTCCGGGGATGCGGCAAGGGATCGGGCCAGCCCCACCCGCTGCTGCTGGCCGCCGGAGAGCTCTTCTGGATAGCGGCGGCGGAAGCCTTCGTCCAGCCCCACAATCTCCAGCCACCGTGAGACCTCCTCCTTGATTCGTCTTTTGTCGGCCCCCTTGGTAAGGCTGGGGACGTAGGCAATGTTCTTCTCCACCGTCAGATGGGGGAAAAGCACATTGCCCTGGATGGAGTAGCCAATCCTGCGCCGCAGCTGGGTGAGATTGGCTGACTTGGTATTCTCACCCTTCACCAGCACGTCCCCCGAAGTGGGCAGCAGCAGCCCGTTCACCAGCCGCAGGGCAGTTGTCTTGCCGCAGCCGGAGGAGCCGATGACCGCCAGGCACTCCCCCTCCTCAACCCGGAGGGAGAAGTCATGGAGGACAAGGTTGTCCCCGTAGGCCATGTTGACGTGCTGGAACTGGATGAGGCTCACTGTACGAGACCTGATTCCTTCAGGAAGGCTGTTGCCACGGCAGCGGGCTCCTGCCCCTCCACCTCAACCTGGTAGTTCATGCGGGACATCTGGGTGTCGGTGAGGATGTTCTCCACCTTCTTGAACACCTCCAGCAGCTCAGGATGCTCTGCCACCACCTGGTCGCGCACCACAAAGCCGCACATGTAGGAGGGATACAGGTTCTTGTCGTCCTCCAGCACCACCACATCGGCACCGGAAAGCTGGCCGTCGGTGGTGAAGGCGTTCATCACGTCGATCTCCTTCTGGCGGATGGCATCGTACTTGAGACCGATGTCCATGTCCACCGTGTCCTTGAATTGCAAGCCGTAGGTATCGCAGAGGGCATTGAAGCCGTCCTCCCGCTCGTAGAAGTCGTAGTTCGCGCCGAACACCAGCTGGTCGGCTACGGCGGCAAGGTCGGACAGCGTCTTGAGGTTGTGCTGCTCGGCAATCTCCTTTCGGACAGCGATTCCATAGGTATTGTTGAAGCCCATCATGCCAACCCAGCTCATGCCCAGCTCCTGATAGCCGTCCTCCAATTGGCCGAACAGCTCCTCCGTATACAGTCCCTCCCGCTTCAGCACGTTGCTCCAGCCGGTGCCGGTGTACTCAGGATAGAAGTCGAAGTCACCCTTCACCATGGCAGGATGGATGTTCATGGTCCCGCCGCCCACACCCTCGGTGAGCTCCACCGTCAAATCCGTGTCCTGCTGGATGAGCGTCTGCATCATGCTGGCCAGGATGAACTGCTCGGTCATGGGCTTGGTGGCCATCTGGATAGCTACGCCCGCCTCCTTCTTTCCACCTGCAAAGACAGCTCCTCCCAC
>CALEFI010000043.1 GCA_937876905.1 uncultured Treponema sp. | reverse complement strand
CCGCCCGCAAAGAACGCGGCATGGTTTTCTCACTGCAAAGCCGCTTGTTTTCCAGTGTGAAACATTTTGTTTCTCACTGTGAAACTTTTTGTTTTCCAGTGCGAAACATTTTGTTTCTCACTGTGAAACTTTTTGTTTCATACATGAATCGGTGATGAAACTCATTCCTTCCCTGGGGGACAGCTTGCCGACTGCTTCCAGCAGTTCCTGCTCCCCCTCCGCCATGGCGAAGGTAAAGGTGGCGGAGAGAACGGTGGCCCTAGGAAATGAACTTCAGTCCATCTGCCTTGTACTGGCCGACCTTTGAATCCGACGACAAAAAAACATAGTCACCGGCAATACACAAGGAAATCAAAAGCCTGTCAAAAGGGTCTTTATGACGCTCTTTCACCGGAAGATCCCGGTATTTTTTGACGGCCGCAATTGGAAGCTGAAGGATTTCCAAACCCTGCTCACAACACATATCAACCAAATCATCAATATCCAAATTCTGCAAATACAATTTCTTTAGTGAAAGTTTTATGGCAATTTCCCAAAGATTGACAGTAGAAACAAAAATCTTGTTTTCAGGATTTTCAATGATTTCTAGAATGACTTTGGAAATCTTTTCTGGGGCAACTGCAAGCCAAATCAATAGGTGAGTGTCGATGATGCATTTCATAGTCCAAGAAACTCCTCTTCCGACATCTCCCAATCCTCCGAAAACGATGCCCTTCCTGTACCGGAGAACTTTCCGAACTCACGTTTCCGAGGGCCTACCTCAACAAGCTGGGCATTCAATTTCCCAAGGGAAACAACCAGGTTGTATATGAAGGTCTGCTGCTCCGCAGTGAGTGCATTATAGTTTTTTTCCAACATTTCATAGCTCATATCAGTGCCCCTATTTGTAGTATACAATCAAACTGGAAAATCGTACAGACTGACGGTGACGGAGGGAACGGTGGCCCGGCGATGAAACAATCTGCTTCACTGATTAAAAGCGTCCTGAAACTCACCCCCTTCCCTTTGCATTTCTTCTATTGCCTCCAGCAGCTCCCTCTCCCTAGCCTCCATAAAACCCTTGAACTGGTCATAGGTAGTGGCATCCTGGGGAATAGGTAGGCCGAGGCTAGAGATGGTTCCCCCATATCCTGCAAGCTTGTAGGTGGTTGGATGCGGTGCAGTGACAGCCTCGCATTCATCCACGGTGCTTGGATGGGGATAAAGAAATCCACCAACTGAAATCCTCATGGTGTGCATGTAGGAGATGATCTGGTACAGGTCATCCCGCACAAGGCCCTGCTCCAGGCGCTTGTACTTTGCGTCCACAATCATTCCGTCATTTGAGTCATCGGCAGATTTTTCCCTATAGAAGTCGGGATAGATGCGGCGGTAGCATTTTTTGAGGTCCGGCGTATCCTCCACCTCGTCTTTGAAAAGCCTGATGCCGCCCCTTCGGTCCTTGTTGGTGGGATGGATGAATTGCTTTGTTCCACGCTTTGGGTCGCACAAAACCGTGGCCACATATTCCTCCCAAAGCCAGGCGCCGTCAAAGAGGATGCCCTGCACGGGGCTTGTGGTGGCGGCAAACTGGGTGGTGTGGTGCCCCAGAATCATCAGGCACAGCTGCTGGAGGGGAAGCCAGCCGGTGAAATAGGGATGGCTTACCGGACGACTGTTCCGGGCAATGACCAGCTGCCTTTTCTGCGGCGAATAGGTTTCATTGGTGGCCGCCACAATCCGGGAAACGGCGTTCTTTGTGTCGCCGTCACTGGACAGAAGCCTTCGGCCAAGGTCCTTCCCTTTTATGAGCTCGATTGCGTGGCGCACCAGCTGCGTCACCGGATTGTCAAAGGTTTTCTCACGGCTCCGATAGGCCACCTTCCCGCCAAAGGGGACATTGTGCCGAAGGTGACGGCCTGCCTCCAGCGGCCCCTTGACTGCCGGGTCGTTCCGCTGGAAGGTCTGGTACTGCCTGAACACTCCCTGCCGCACCGCCCTCGTCAAAAAATGGGGGAACAGCAAATAGACAAAATCAAGGCCATCGTTCCTCCCCAGGGAGTAGTCCATATTGAACAGGTTGATTTTGAAGACCTTCTCCAGCATGTAATGGAGGAAGAAGTCTTTCTCGCAGTTGCAGTCGAAGCGGGAGCGAATGGACACCCTTGTGCCGTGGAAGCCCCGTCCCGAAAAGCCCAGGAAGCCCATCAGGTTCCCGGTCCTGACCTTCACCTGGTCGCAGGAAATGATTCTGCCCCCCTCGTATTTCGGTCCTCCCTCAAGGTCGAAAATACGCAGCCGTTCAATTCCGTCCTGATGCTCCCCCAGGCAATGGGGAAACACCAGCAGCGAAGGATTGTCCTTGCAAAGGGACTCCAGGGGAATGCCTGCAACAGCCTGCAGGTCCTCGTAGACATGGATTGCCTCCGCACCGGAGGACGACAAGTCGGCAATTTTGGGAGGATTGTTTGTGTTGTTGTCGGTGAGGGAAAGGTGCTGCGCCACAGAGAATCACATCCCTCCATTCTCTTCAATGAATCTGTCAAAATCAGACATGAACAGACCATCCTGAACGACACGATATTTTTCAAATTCCGTTTCAGCATGGATTCGTGCAATCTCCGCACTCACTTTTCCTGCATCCTGCAGCAATCCATATTCAAACATTTCTATGAACGTATTCAAGCGTTTTTCCCGCTCAGAATTTACCTTGAATCCAACAGCTATAATCATTTGAAGGTTATAATGCTCAATATCTCTGGAAACCTGTCTCGTCCCTTCGGTTTGAACTATTCGAAAATTTCGAATAGTTGCCTCTTGTGTCAGCTCTAAATCTTCAAAAATTTTTTTTATGTGATAATTTATTGTGCGTACATCCACCTCATACAGGGCGGCCAGCATCTTCTGTGTAATCCAGATGTTCTCGTCCTCATAGCGAACTTCTACAGAATTCTTGTCATCGCCAGTTGCCGCAATAAACGTAAGGTACTCGGCGGCAGAGCTGCGGATGGTGATTTGGTTGTTTGCTTTTTTTGCCATTTAGGTTTCCTCATCCTCAGAGCTCGTTTCTTTTTTCGAAAAATACGCCGCCTTGAACCCTTTCATCAAGTCTGTTTTATTGGGATGGCCTCGCACATATTCCTCCAGAATGCCCTTGATGTGGTAGTCCCACAATCGCTTGAAGTTTCCCCCATACTGATTCAGCTTCAGGAAGTAGCTGGCACCAATGTGGTAGGCAGGGCCAAAATCTTGTGTTGCAGAAATTGCCTTGTTCAACTTCTCCATCCGCTCTTTTGCTTCTTTTGCAAGATCAGAAGATTCAAGTCCCTTTGGATTCCCATTCTCATCAGTTCCAGGATCCAGCATATCCTCCGTATCGCTTGCCTTCACCTCTGCCCAGGCAAAGCGGCGGCGGAAGGCAAAGTCCATGGACTCCACGCTGCGGTCGATGTCGTTCATGGTGCCGATGATGTACACATTCTCCGGCACGAAGAAATGGCCATAGTCGGATGCTCCCAGGGCCCGGTCAAACTCGTTTCCCGTCAGCTCAAGATTCGCATACTGAGTTCTGATTGCGACAATCCCCTTCTTGCCAGCCTTCATTGCCTCCAAATCCCCGGCGGTGACACGATAGCCCGGATCACTCGAATAGAACAGCTCCCCAAAGATTTTCTCCATCTCCCCCCGGTTGATTTCATCGATGATGAAGACGAATTTTTTTAACTGAATCTTTTTCACGGCGGTTGTCTGGTTATTTCCAGTATTCTCCATAGATTCTTGAATCTTTTTTGTTAGAGAAAAAATATAGGAATCGTGTTGCGTCCTCCATTTTCTCTTAAAATATTCACTCACAGCCTTGCCATTATTCAATTGTACATCATTACCAATGAGCTCCAAAATATCATCAATTTGAATCTGTAGATTTTTTACCTTTTCATTTTGAGGTATGGATACAAATATTTTTTTATCATTGAAGCTGTCCACGAAAAAAATATTTTTCGTTATCGTCTCAAACTGTGTCTTTTTCTCAATTGCACCATCCAGAAAATCTGCGATAATCTCATTGATAGATCTTTCATGCTGCAAAACATCAACACTTTTTCCGCTGTCCACCAAGTTCTGCAATGCCCTCGCACAAAATTCCTTGAAAACGCCATCTTTTCTTTCAAATCCAATCTGTCCGCTACCACTTTCATCCTGTACAGGCCGCAAGCCTTCCACAAAGTCGGTGTAGTCGTAGCTGGGGTGGAACTGAACAAAGCCGATTTCATCTGGCTTGCAGCCCATGGCTTCTGCAATCTGCTTTGCAAGGTAGGTCTTTCCCGTTCCCGGCGCACCGGTGAGTATGAGGTTTTTTGTCGATTTCAACAAGTCTACGTATTCGTTCAGTTTTTCGTCTGAACCTTGCATTGTGGGGCCTCCTTGGGAATTTTCATCTTTCCGCCAGGCATTGTAAGAAATTTCTGGGAAAGATTTTTCATGTATTTCATTACTCATGATTTTAGATTTTATCTTTTGAATGAGATTCAAATAATTTCTAGCATTGAGATTTTTTTCCTCAAAAACCTCAATTCCAATTTTTGATAAATATGCTCGACTGTTTGCATCAAGCGGCATAAAATCATAGGGACGAATCCAGAATAAGGCCATTGTGAGAGACCATTTTGCTCCACCTCTAGAGCGAATATAATCAAAAAACTTCTCAAAATTTTCTATATCTAAATCATCATCCTGAATTATTTCAAATATTTTCCAGTTGATTGCAATATCTTCTGCGGTATCATTTTCAATCCGAGCATTTCCCCGCCACGAATTCTGATTATTCATGAGAGGAATTGAATCAAAATCAACCGGTAAATTAGATTCCAAACTCAAACATTTTTTTAAATGTGAACAAATTTCCTGCCTTTTTTCGAGAGCAATATATCGATTAAAAATACCATACAGTGCAAAGGGATGTAAATCTTGGAACGGCTGTTTGTTTTCATCATTGAAAAAACTGATGTATTTTTCATCCATTTCATAAACAATTTTTACCAGTTCCCTTCTGTCATCTTTATATTCCAGCAGTTTCTCCGCCATTTCCATATAAAATGGAATCCACGTAAACCTATCATTTCCCGCAAACTGTTCAGGGCTTGTCATCTCCAGTTCCTCCATTGCTTGACCTCATTCACCTTGTCTTCTCCCCTCATCTCGAATTATTATTTTGATGAAAACACTCTAACCTCCTCCTATCCCTGTGGAATTATACCACAGAACGCCAACTCCCCCATCCTACCACATCCCCTGTCCCATGGAGTGCTACAACTCTCCCGGTTCTTCCCTTTCTATCATATTCAGTACCAGCACGCACATGGTTTCCTTTTCCTCCGGCCTGCTCAAGGCTAT
This sequence comes from uncultured Treponema sp., assembly GCA_937876905.1. Taxonomy (GTDB): domain Bacteria; phylum Spirochaetota; class Spirochaetia; order Treponematales; family Treponemataceae; genus Treponema_F. The sequence goes on along the minus strand of CALEFI010000043.1, from coordinate 59,096 downwards.
CATCAGGGTCACTGCCGCAAGGGTGTTGTTGTCGATGATTGGATTTCCCCGTTCGTCAAAGAGGATCTTGTTCCGTTCCAAAAAATAGACGAACAAGGCGGCAGCAATCCTTTTGTTTCCGTCACTAAAAGCGTGGTTTTTTACCAACATATACAAAAGATTTGCCGCCTTTTCCTGCACAGTCGGATACACCTCTTTTCCTCCGAAGGTCTGGTAAATTGCGCCGAGTGTTGATTTGAATGAATTGTCCTTCTCATTGCCAAACAAGTCACTTGTCTCCGCAAATCTCATCGACTCTATGACGTGCATTCCTTCATCATAGGTGAGCCTCCAAACATCATGATTGTTTTACTCCAACAACACGCATTTTTTGCGTGTTGTTGGAGTATTCAATTTCCTCATCGGCAAAGACATTGTTAATATGCTTTCGAATTGTTTTCTCATCCTTGTCAAAGAGTTCTGCCATTTGGTTGGCCGTCAGCCACACAGTATCTTTCTCCGGCGATATTGGTACTTCCAGTTTTAATTCCTTGTCTTTAAATATAACAATCTTCTTGTCCATTCCCATTCCTCCTTACATACCAGTCCCAGGCGCCCCAACTCCCCCATTCTACCACATCCCCTGTCCCATGGAGTCCACAGGGGATGAGTAGCTGCTACAGCTCAAAGTCCAGGCAGGCACGGGCTGCGGTAAAGGGGCGCACCCTGCTGTCCGCCACCGCCACGTGCTCCGGGTGGCTGGCATAGACGGCCAGGGCCTCCGGCGACTCAAAGGTGGAGTCCAGCATCAGGTCAACGGTGGAGGTTTCCATGCGGCCGGCCACCTGCACCTTGATGTCCACCAGTCCGGGAATCCTTCCCTGCAAGCCCTCCAGCCCCTCCTTTATGCCGGCCTTTACCCGCTCCTTTTCCTCCTCCGGCATCTCCTTCAATGTCCATAAAATGATGTGCTTTACCATAAATTCCTCCTTAGATCAAGTACAGTGATTATATCATATTTTCCAATTCTTTCTTCCACACGGAAGCCCCGCCCAAGCGGAGCCCCTCTAGTATGCCATATTTTTTTGTCTTATGGAGCCTGCGGGGACAATTTCCCTAGAAAATATCGACGGCACCTGTCAATCAGGTCACGCCTCAACCAGCTATAGTCCAGCCTAGCCCTTGGCAGCTGCCAGAACAAGTTCCATGGTTCTGGTGGCAGTACGCTTCCAGGTAAAGCGCCTTGTCCACTCAAGGCCGTCCGCCACTAGCCGGACCCTCAGATCCTGGTCAGTAACAATCCGCTCCAAGGCCGAAGCCGTATCCTCCACATCATCCGGGCTAAAGAACAGGGCATGGGGACCGGCCATCTCTGGCAGGGCGCCCTCCTTGGAACAGGCCACGGGAATGCCACAGGCCATGGCCTCAAGCACCGGCAATCCCACACCTTCGTTTACCGAGGGAACGATGCAGGCGTCGGCATTGGAATACAGTTGGGGCAGGCTCTCATGGGGAAAATAACCGGTCAGGAAGATGTCGGAGGCGTAGGCTGAGGAAACCGTCTCCTGATGCACCTGCTTCGAGTAGGAGTCGGCGCTTCCTGCCAGCACCAGTCGATGGGGCAGTCCAGTCTTCTCCTTAAAGCGGGAGAACCCCCGGATCAGCTCGATGTGCTTTTTGAAGGCACTCTGGAGTCGGGAGGCGTAGATGAGATAGGGCTTTTTGATGGCAAAGGGCTTTATGTCCACAATGTCCTCCTCCAGCTCTCCCCTGGGATGGAAGAGACTGTGGTCAATTCCATTGTGCACTACCTGGATTCGGTCCGCCGAAATGCCTAGGGAAACCATGTCCTTCCTGATAAATTGACTGGCCGCGATGATGCTGGTGCACTTGTTTAGGGCGGATCGAATCTGTAGGGCTGAAAGGGGATTTCTCATCTGCGGCAACTCAGACACCACCTCGTTCACGGCGATGATTCCGGGAGACCTGCATGAGGGTGCGGCAAAACGGGGCCCACCGGCATAGAGGGTCACGTCATATCTTTGCCGCCGCACGAATTTGGAGCAGTGGGAGGAATGCCACAGCATCTCCGCTACAGCGCTGTCGGGAACAGTGACGCTGGCATAGGACGAATTGGCAACATTTGCATTGTAGGTATACTTGTCTAGCTTCGACCCGAAGATCTCAAGGTCCAAACCATCTATATGAGGCAGATTCGCAATGAGGGACACCAAATACAGTCCCACCCCGGACCGTCCATGTCCGCACCCGAAGCTGTCTATTCCAATCTTCATATACTATGAATTGTAGCACATCCTCCGAAAATATGCTATAGTTCCGCCATGGACACTCAGGCGACACTCGATGGGCTTAGTCCCATGACGGACACTCAGGCGACATTCAATGAACTAGGAATCCCGCCCCATCTGGTAGAGCGACTGGCAGGACTCTCCATCCAGACTCCCACCAAGGTCCAGCAGGAGGCCATCCCCCCGCTCTGCCAGGGAAGGTCCATGGTCTTCCAATCCGAGACAGGAACCGGCAAGACCCTGGCCTACCTCCTTCCCCTGCTGCAGCGGATTGATGGGGAGGTGCCGCAGGTGCAGCTGCTCATCGTCGCCCCCACCCATGAGCTGGCATCCCAGATAAAATCCCAAATCCAGCTGGTGACAGACATCCCCGCCGTGCTGCTGATTGGCGGCGTTCCCATCAAGCGGCAGGTGGAGATGCTAAAGAAACGGCCGCTGATTGCGGTGGGCGGAGCGGCCAGGCTCATGGAGCTGGTCTACCTGAAAAAGCTAAAAATCCATCAGGTGCGCTCGGTGGTGCTGGACGAGGCAGACCGACTGCTCTCCCCGGAGCTCCGTGACGACACCGCCGCCCTCTGCCAGGCCCTTCCGCCGGATGTCCAGCTGGTAGCCTGCTCCGCCACCGTCACCGGCAGGACGGAGCTGCTGATTCAATCCATGCTGAGCCACCACTCGGAGGATTCCGTTCTGGAAAGGCGCATCCTTCCCCCGGAAGACATCCTGCAGAAGAAGATTACCCACATCGCCATCTACAGCGAGCGCCGGGACAAGGTGGAGACCCTGCGAAAGCTCCTGCTAGCCGAGATGGAGTCGTCCACAACGGGTCTGCCGCTGAAGGCCATTGTCTTTCCCTCCCGCCCCGCCGATGTGGACGTGATTCGCTCCAAGCTGGACTACAAGAGGCTGGAATGCAGCGCCCTCCATGCCAAGCAGGACAAGGTGAGACGAAAGCAGACCCTGGACCAGTTCCGAAAGGGCGGCTGTCCCGTCCTCATTACCAGCGACCTGGCAGCACGGGGCCTTGATATTCCCGACGTAACCCACATCATCCAGCTGGACATGCCCTCTAACACAGACTTCTTCGTGCATCGGGCAGGCCGGACAGGACGCAACGGCAGGTCGGGCCTGAACATTGTCATCGGGGACGCCTACGAAATGCGCCAGCTTGCGGCGGCAGAAAAAAGGCTCAAGCTCATCGTCTATCCCAAAGTCCTGTACCGGGGCCGTCTGGTGGCACCGGACCAAGAAGACTGAGCCGGAATCCCCTAGGACACATAGAACAGGGTACAGGCATAGACCTCCTCCACGCCAGCCTCCTTCAAGGAGCGGGCGCAGGTTTCAAGCGTTACGCCGGTGGTGAGGATGTCGTCCACCAGGACCACCCTCTTGGGGATGCTGACCTTGGAAAGGCGCCTCCTGTCCACGCAGTAGGCGCGCCCCAGGTTCTCCAGACGGCTCCTTCTGTCAAGCCGCTTCTGCTGCTCCGCCGTCCTTCGCTCCAGCAGCGGCAGCACCTGGAATCCGTGACAGGACTGAAGGTAGCGGCACAATTCCTGCACCTGGTCCCAGCCCTGACGCCGAACCTTTCCCTTCCGGGGCGGAACGGGAACCAGGGGGGCTCCAACCAGCTCCGGGCATTCCTTTTGCAGGAATGCTGCCATCAGCCGGGCAAGCACCGGGGAGAGCTGCCGCATTCCTGCCGTCTTCCAGGAAAACAGCACATCCTTCTTCCACAGACGGTAGCCGTGGATGGGCAGCACCTGTGCGGTATGGGTCAGCAGGGGCTTGGTCCGGCAGGTGGTGCAGACTCCAATCTCGCAGACAAGCTCCCGCCCGCAGCATGAGCAGCGCCCCTCCCTCCCGGTCCAGCGGAAAAGCCGCTCGTGCTGGCAGTACCTGCATAACGGGGACTGAATGGTGTGCCCGCCACAGCAAAGGCAGGTATCGCCGCCTGACAGCAACGACAAGAGGCCGCCCAAAAGGTTCCACCCTGCGCACAATGTTTTGTCCAAAAGCTTCATATACCTATTGTAGGGATACAATAAGCACTTTTTGACAAAATGACTCCAGTTTTTAAGAAAAAACCTAAAGAATGTAGGTCAAAGCCGCCAATTTCTACTGGGGGCTCAGGGCCTTTTTCCAGCGGGCAATTTTCAGCAGTGCCTCTATGGGCGGCAGCGTATCCGTATCGGTGGAAAGGATCTCGTCCAAAATCAGCTCCTCGTCGGAAAAGAGGCCGGGTGACTGGAAGGCCGGTGGAGAATTTTTGCTGGCCGTATCGATGGTCTTAGCCTGTCCCCCGACTGCATCCTTCCCTGTCCCCTCGGCAATCCCTATTCCTCCGGAAAGCCGTGGCTCCACCTTCCGGGCAAAATCCTGCATCAGAACCTCCGAGCGGGCAATCACCTCGGCGGGGATTCCCGCCAGCTGGGCTACGTGGATTCCATAGGAGTTGGCCACAACCCCCGGCCGGATCTTCTTCATAAAGGTAATCCGTCCCTCCTGCTCCAGCACCCCAAGGCACAGGGGCACCAGGGCCGGATGCTCAAGGCAGGTAAGCTCATGGTAGTGGGTGGCAAAGAGGGTAATGCAGCGGATTCGGTTCAGCAGGTACTCCGACACGGCCCAGGCGATGGAAAGACCGTCCTGGGTGGAGGTTCCCCGTCCCACCTCGTCCATAATGACCAGACTCCGCTCTGTGGCGGATCGCAGGATGTGGGCAGTCTCGGTCATCTCCACCAAAAAGGTTGACTCACCCCTGGCAAGGTTGTCGGAGGCCCCCACCCGGCAGAAAATCTTGTCCACCAGCCGGATTCGGGCACTGTCGGCAGGAACAAAGGAGCCCATCTGGGCAAGCAGGGTGATGAGGGCGGTCTGGCGCAGGTAGGTGCTCTTTCCCGCCATATTGGGGCCGGTTATCAGGGCAAAGTACTTTTCGGAGGAAAAGAACCCGTCGTTGGGGATGAATTCCCCGGAGGGAAGATGGGCCTCCACCACGGGATGACGGCCCCCCTTTATTTCCGTCGGCCCCTCATCCGCCACCTGGGGCTGCACCCACTTGTTGTCCACCGCCGCCTGGGCCAAGGCTGTTATGCAGTCGCTGTAGGCCATCTCGGCAGCCAGTTGGAAGAGGTAGCCGGTATGCTCCTTGATCCTGTCCCGTACCTCAAGGAAGAGCTTCCGCTCCAGCTCGATGATGCGGCCCTGGGCCGAGCCCAGCTCCTGCTCCAGCTCCTGTAGTCTGGCGGTGGTGTAGCGGCTGCCGTTCACCATGGTACGACGCAGGATAAAATGGGCGGGCACACTGTCCAGCCGTGCTGCCGAAATCTCGATGTAGTAGCCGGAGATTCGGTTGTAGCGCACCTTGAGGTTGGAAATGCCGGTGGCCTGCCGCTCCTCCTCCACGTAGGAGTCCAAGATGCCGTTGAAATTGTCCCGCACATCCATGATGTGATCAAGCTCCGCCGACCAGCCCCTCCTGATGAGTCCCCCCTCCGTCAGGACAATGGGCGCGTCCTCGGCAATGCTCATGCCAATCATGTCCACCAGTTTTTGTGCCTGCTCCGTGTCCGTCCCGCCAAAATTATGCTCGTCCAACAGCCGGCGCACCTGAATCCAGGAAGCGAGGCTCAAGCCCAGGGCAAGCACATCCTTTCCATGGGCACGCTCCATGGCAATCCTTCCGGCCAGCCGCTCCACGTCCAGGATGGAGCCCAGCCGCTCCCGCACCTGTCGCAAAAGGCTCCGCTGGCCCACCAACTCGGCTACCAGGCCCTGCCGGGAACTAATCTTGGCGCAGTCCCTGAGCGGAGTCAGAATCCAATTTCTCAGCAGACGCTTTCCCATGGCCGTGACGCAAAAGCCCACGGTCTCCAGCAGGCTGTACTGCACGGACCCGTCACGCAGGTTGGCTACCAGCTCCATGTTGCGGCGGGAGGAGTCGTCCATAACCACAAAGTCGCTGTCGCTATAGACGGCAATTCCCCGAATATGCGGCAGGCTGGAATTGAAGCTCTTGGAGAGGTAGTCAAGGAGAAAGCCTGCCGGCGGCACCTCGGCGGAATCCTCCGTTAGGGAAAAGGGGCGGAGACTCGCCGTCTTAAACTGGTCCACCAGCCGACGGTAAGACAGGTCTGCGGAAAAGTGCCAGTCAGGATAGCAGGAGACCGAGATGGAAGGATGTGAGTCCAGCACCTGCTGCACCACCGGCTGCTCCCGCAGAGACAGGGGCAGCAGCAATTCCCTTGGGGAGCAGCGTCCCAGCTCCTTGGAGAACTCCTGGGCCATGTCCGAAAGGCTCCAGCTGGTGGCAGAAAAGGTGCCGGTACTCACGTCGATACAGGCAAATCCGGCCCGTCCCCGTGTGCAGGACAGGCTTGCAAGGTAGTTGTGGCTGCCCTGCTCCAGATAGGCCTCCTCCACCGCAGTGCCGGGGGTGATGACCTCCACCACCTTGCGCTCCGCTAGCCCCTTCCCGCCCTGGGGCAGGGAGACCTGCTCGCAGACGGCAATCTTCTTTCCCAGCCGTAGGAGGCGGGCGATGTAGACCTTACAGGCATGGAAGGGGATGCCACACATGGGCTGCCCGTTCCGCTGGGTCAGGGTCAGATTCAGCAGGCGGGAAACCTCCACGGCGTCATCGTCAAACATCTCGTAGAAGTCACCAAGGCGGAAGAAAAGCACCTGGTCGGGGTGCTGCTCCTTGAGGCTCCGGTACTGGAGCATCATAGGGGTCACTTCGGCCATAGGCTATAGTCCCAAGGCTCTGATAACCTCATCAGTAACATCTACGGAGGGACTGTACCAGAGGATGGAATTGGAGTCCTGAAGGCTCAAGATCATGCTGTAGCCCCCGCCCTCCGCAATCCGCTCCAGCGTGCTGTATAGCTTCTTGTAGAAGGAGTCCGAGGTCTGGAGGGAGTGGCGCAGGGTCTCCAGCTCCATGTTGCGGGCATTGGTGTACTCCTTCAGGTACTCCGTCTTCTGAGTAATCTGGGAGTCAAGCCGCTGGACAGTGGCGGCGTTCTTGTTCTTCTGTGCCTCCGCCCGCCTCGCCTGAAGCTCCTTGAGCTCCTGGGTCAGCCGGTCCACCTCCTTCTGGAAGTCGGCCCGCTTCTTCTCGTAGTTCCGCACCGGCCCCGTGTCCCGGAAGAAAGCCTCGTAGACACGGGAGGTGTCCACCACCCCGAACTTGGTAATCTGCTGGGAGAAGACCGATCCGCCGGCCACAAGGGCCGCCAGGGCAAGGGCAAGGAATCTTTTCATCATAACATCCACCTTATGTTTCATATTGATTAACTTATCTCTCGGTAATGCTGAACGAGAGGACAAACTGCCACTCAGGCCCCTCGCCATTGCGCCACTTGACACCTCCGTCCCGCACCTGGAAGGTGTTCGCCAGCAGCAGCCGTAGCGGGAACTGGGGCAGGGAGAAGCGGAATCCGGGGCCGAAGCTGTAGTACACGTCCTCGGTCCGCAGGTCCTTGAAGAAATTCTCAGGCGTGTCCTTGATGACTGCCGCGTCGAAGAAGAAGTCCAGGGAAAAGATGCCCGGAGCCACCGGCATCCGCAGCTCCACGGTGTTGTTCCACAGGGCCCGGCCACGGCGGCTGTTGTAGATGGAGCCCCAGCCACGCCCGGTGAACATCCCGTCGATGTAGAGCTTGTTGGAGGAGCTCAGCTCGGAGTCCGGCGTGGGAATCACGAAGGACAGGCTGGAAAGCCCCGCCAGGACGAACTTCAGGTTCCATACGTCGGCCACGGGCAGGTCCAGCAGGGTGAAGTAGACCTCCGCCTTGGTATCCGTCCTCAGGAAGAACTCGGTCTCCAGGCTGGGAATCAGGCCGGTCCAGGACAGCTGCTGCTTGGCAAACCATCCGCTGGAGGGGTCGTAGTTCAGGTCACGGTCGTCAATCGAGCCGGAGACCCAGACGCTGTTCTGCATACCCCACGTGTTGTGGTAGTTCGATATGGTTGAGTCGGCCGGAGTGTAGATGCTCTCGTCATAGAAGTTGCGCAGGACGCTGCTGCCGATGCCGCCGGAGAGGGTGAGGATGGCGAAGTCGGGAATCCAGCGGCGGCCCACCGAGGCCCCGAAGTCGAAGGACACCTGGTTGTAGTTCATGTAGTAGCTGCCGTCGTTGACGCTGCCGTCCGGCATCACCACGGAGCGCAGGGCGTTGTTGATGGTGTGGGAGACTCCGGCACTGACGCTCACGCTGACCGGCAGCCCGAACAGCCACGAGTCGCCGTAGCCGAGGCTGATCGACTGGCTGTCCGTGGACAACGAGAGGTTGGCCGAAATCAGCTTTCCCGTGCCGAAGAGGTTCGCGTCCTGCCACTTGAAGAACAGGGACACGGGAAACGCCTCCGGGTCCGCGATCCCTGAGAAGTTGAGCCCGAACTCGATGGACGTGGTGGACTGCTCCTCAAGGTTCAGCACCAGGTCCACCAGGTTCTCCTCGGAACCCGGCACTATCTCCGGCACGATGGCCGAGAAGAACTGGAGGTTGAACAGGTTCCGCAGCCCCGTCGTCACCTTGGCCTTGGAGAAGATGTCGCCGGACTCGATGGGCAGCTCCCGCAGGATCACATAGTCCTTGGTCTTCTCGTTGCCCCTGACGAAGATGTTCTCGATGTGGCTGCGGGGCTTCTCCATAATCATAAGGTTCACCGCCACCTGACGGGTCTCGCCGTTCTTGTCCTCTATGGGATTGAAGTAGTTCGACGTGTAGCCGTTCTCGTAGTAGAGGTCCGTCACGGCCACCAGCCCCTCCTGGAAGCGCCCCATGTTGAAGATGTCACCGTCCTGGAGCTTGACAAGACTCCGCAGCTGCTCCGTGGGGAAGATGGTGTTCCCGGTGAAGATGATGCCCGCAAAGGTGTACTGGGAGCCCTCCTGGATGACATACTGGATGGAAAGCTCGTCGCAGTCGTCCTTCTCGTTGTACGTCACGGTGCGCACCACATCCAGGATGGCAGCGTCGATGTAGCCCCGGTTCTGATAGTAGGCGATGATGGCCTGCTTGTCCACCTCAAGCTGGCTCTCCTGGAAGGCTCCCTTGTTGAAGATTCCCACGGTCTTCATGGAGAGCTGGCCCTTGAGGGTCTTGGAGTTGACCACCGTGTTTCCGTTGAAGCTTATCTCCCGCACCACGGTGGATCGCCCCTCGGATATGCTGAAGGTCACGACAACGCCGTCACCCTTGTCCTCCGAACTGGAGGAGACCCGGACATTTGTGTAGCCCTTCTTGAGGTACAGGTCCCGGATGGCCCGCTCGTCCAGCAGGACCTTGCTCTGGCTGAAGATGCTTCTCTCCTTGGTGGAGATGGCCTCCTTCAGCTCGGAGGCCCGGACGCTCCTGTTGCCGGTGAACCGCAGCTCCGACACGAAGGGCTTCTCCACCACGGTGAACTCCACCACCACGGAGTCGCCCTTGGCATCTCCCGGCAGGGCTATGGGGGACACATCCTCGAACAGGTCCAGGGCGTACACCCGGTTCAGCAGGTCGAGGTACAGCTCGTCGGTGAATTCCTTGCCGATGAAGGGGGCGATGACTCCGCCCAGGTCGATGGGAACGACATATTCCAGCCCCTTGAACTCTATGTTCCTGATCTTCTTTCCATAATACCACGTGTCGGACGACTGGGCAAAGGCCCCCGTGGCCAGGGACACCGCGGCAAAGAGAACCAGGGCACAACGCAAAAAACACCTGCTGTTCAACATACAAAATCCTCTACAAATCAAATTTCCACGAGATGCTGATGGAGGTGGACGGAACCCACAGGTTCTGGGTGTTCCCCACGTCAGGAGCCAGGCTCCACCGTATTGCCCCGAAGGGCGAATCCATCTCCAATCCAATCTCCGGCTGGAACGACAGGCCGGCCTCGCTGCCGTCCTCCATGGCCTTCCTCTCGTCGTACTCAAAGTGGAGCATGGCGTCAGCATAGATGGAGCTGCCGAAGTACTTACCAATATAAACAGTGGTGTTGTCAAATAAGTTACCGATTGTCAGCTCATTATTTTCCCCGCCGACATCCAGCCACTGCTTGAGACTGTTCTGCAGCCCCATGGTCCGCAGCGACAATATATCAAAATTCAGCAAGTCACGCAACGCATCCTCAACCCTGCGCAGCACCAACGACTGGAGGCCGTATTCGACACCCGACAGCAGCACGTCCCAGCCACTATCGGCATCCCCGGTGACGACCTGGCCCAGAATCGTCATGATCTCTCGCTCGGAGCGGGCGGGCGAGGAGCTGTAGGAGGGGTTGAAGGCGCTGAGCCGCTGGTTCTCTGCGGACATGGTGATGCGGACAGGCTCCCCGGCCTCGTCATGCTCCCGAATCTCCGCGCGGACAGTGATGAGCGGATCCAACGACTCGTTCTCCGTGAACACAACGCGCCCCTCCCGCAGGTAGAAGTTCCTGTTGAGGTAGGATATCTCCCCGCCCCGCAGCACTATGTCGCTGTCTATGGAATAGGTTCCGGCCGCGGAGTCGTAGCGGAAGGTGCCCCTGGTGTTCGGGGCGATGAGGCCGCGCAGCAGGGGATCGAAGACAAGCTCCACATGCTGGCCGGTGATGACGCTCAGGTCAAAGGTCTTGGCAAGCCGCCGCCCCTCCCCGCCGCCGGGATAGATCAGCCCCTCCTGCCTCGTGCTCCGGCCCCATATTCCCGACGGGATGATGTCTATGTCCACATCGTCCACATAGAACCTGCCGCGGACATCCAACTGCGACGGAGTGACCTCCACGGCAAGATTGCAGGTGGAGCGGCCGTCTATGAGGATGGAGGGGGCTCCCTCGGTCCTTGCAGGGATGTTCACCAAGGCCGGGACCAGCACCCCTTGGGGAGTGTTCACGTTGACGTACAGGGTGTCCAGCAGCCAGCGGTCCATCACCAGCCGCAGGTCGAGGGTGGCGCTTCCATTCCGTATCCTGAAGGGAACCTTGTCCATGGTCAGCTCATTGTCCTGGAACTGAATCAGCGCCAGCTGCGAGACCATGAGCTCCGGCACATAGTCGGGGCAGTTGATGGTGAGGTTGGCCGCCTGGAGTTGTCCGCTGAATTGCGGGTCAGCTGGAATGCCGCCCAGGTGGAGGCTTCCCGAAAGCTGTCCGCCATGGAGCATGATGAAGGGAAAGGCAACCAGGGTGCTGAACTTCGACAGGTCAGACCGGATGTCCCGCAGCTGGATGTCCAGCAGCTCCCCGGTGGCAAAGCCCTGCACCGTAGCGTGGACGGGCATTCGGCCGGCAAGACTCAGGTTGATAAAGCCATCCTCCGTAACCGAGCCTGAGATTCCCAGCCCGTCCCTTGAGCTTATGTTGTAGAATCCAGGAACCCGCACGACATTGACCGCCACAGGCTGGGCCTCCTTAAAAAGGGAGCCTCCCAGCACGGCCTCCGCATCAACGGAAATGTAGTCCGGCAGTCCCCTAGCCAGGGTTGCCGCAATTCCCAGAAAGCCCTTCTCCGCCGCCGTCTCCTCCAGTGAGCTGGTAAGGCTCAGGTCAAGGGGAACGCTTATGGTATAAGCCCCGCCCAAGGCCGCGTCGTACTGGGCGTGCAGGGAGCCGGAAAAGTCTGCCAGCGAGAAGCTTGCCGACACGTCCGATATTGTCTGGCCGCCGAAGCCTATGTCCGCAGCAGACAGAAAAACCTCCCCGTCCTCCAGTCGGGCAGAGGCGGACAGGGAGACGGGAGTCCCGCCAAGGGAGATGGAGGAAGGAAGAATCTCCAGCGAGACGTAGGGATTCTGGATGGTTCCCATGGCCGTCATCACCCCGGAGGCCATGTTCCCCTCATTCTGCAGTGGCCGGAAGCGGGCCATCGGAAGGTCATTGGCCTCCAGCTGGGCGGTAAAGTAGAGGTCGTTAAAAGGATCCAGCTCTCCGAAGGGCAGCTGGCCAGGATTCGACAGGTCGAGCCCCAGGCTGTAGGACTCGGAGGAGCCGGAGCCGGCCAGGGACAGACTCAGCCCCGCCGTGTCAAGCCTGCCCTGGGCGAGGCTCCACCTGATGCCGCCGGAGCCGGTCAGAGTGGAGACGGTGTCCTGGAACAGAAAGCGCTCCAGCATAAAGCCGTGGCTGGTCATGTGGCCGGCCATGGACAGCTGCGGGTTCGTGGGGAAGAAGCCTGCAATCTCGTGCAGCTCCAGGCTTCGGATGTCGAGGCGGAATTCGGAGGGGCTGAGACGGGGCACAGCACCCCCTGCATCAAGGGAGCATAGGATCATGGCGGAGCCTACGGACAGGGGCAGCTCGCTCACGGAAATCTGTCCCTCCACCAGATTCGCTTCCCCGTCAAAGGATGCCGTGGCGCTCAGGCCGTAGCTTCCCGTCACATTCAGCCAGGAGCCGGCGGTGTACGAGCCTGACAGCGAGTAGGGGATGGCGTTTACGGAGACATCCGCATTGAAAAAGGCGCTGGTATAGGTCTCGTCAAAGTCCACCGCAGCCGTCATCTGCATCTCCTGCCCCGCAAGCAGGAGGTCAAAGCGGGTGAGACTGGCCGTAGTCTCGTTGCCGGTAAAGGAAAAGACCAGCAGGTTGTCGTCGTTCTTGGTGTCCGCAAGGATCCAGTAGTCCACGTTGTAGCTGACCGAGGAGAAGTCGGTGGCCAGGTACAGCTCACTGGTGGTAACATAGGGGGACAGGGAGGCCGCCAGGGACTCCAGACCGGGACGCTGGTCCTGGGACACAAAGAAGGAGGCAAGGCTGGCAGCCGACTCGATAAAAAAGTCATTGACACCGAGGTTCGCCTGGAGATAGGGGCCGTTCTCCTCCAGGATGCTGCCGGAAAGGGAGATGAGTCCCGGCACACCGAAGTCGATGCGGGAATAGTCGGATGCCTCGAAGTCAAAGTCAATCGACCTTCCGTCCCCGGCAGGAATCATCGTGAGCTGGAGGGCAGTGAGGCTGCGCTCCCCGAAGTAAAGCTGGGGGACAAAGCAGGTAAAGCCCTGGTCCAGGGGATCGATGTACAGCTCGGCCGAGATGTCCCCGCTGCCGGGCACGGAGAGGCGCTCCAAAAAGGCAAATCCCGATGCCCGCATGTTCGGCAGGTTGAGGCTTCCCTCCAGGGAAAAGTCGAGGTTCTGGCTGGACATCCTGAGACTATCCACCTGCAAATCCGTCCTGTCCCCGGAAAAGCGGTAGTCAAGGGCCACACCGCCAGGAAGCGCCTCCTGGGACAGAAGGCCCTCCGGCAGGAGGATGCCCCCGTCCACATTGTAGTCGAAGGCCTGGGTTCCCGTGTCCACTCGAAACTCGTACCGGCCGGAAACCCTCGTCCCCCGCATCCGCTCCAGCAAGGGAATGCTTCGCTGTGGCCGCAGGTAGGACAGCGGATCAAAGCCCTCCATCTGGGCCAGGAGCCGCACATTGCCTGCCACGGTGTCCACCTCCCCCAACACAGCCAGGGGAAGCGCCCCCTGCATGGTGGAAACCCGTACCACCCCCTGGCTGTACTCTGCCAGCAGGCTGGTCCTGGCAAGGGAAAAGTCCTGGCTGGAGATGGACGACAACTGTATGCCAGCACTGCTGCCGTCCAGCCGGGGCAGGATGGAGGCGTCGAGCGAAAAGTCCATGGACACCTGCCCTACTCCCCTCCGCAAATCCTCTGGAAGGAAGGCCAGCGTCTGGTCATGGAAGGAGACATGGCAGCTTCCCTCCGCCTCGGCCTGCAAAAAGCCCTGTCCGGGACTGTCTGCCACGGCAATGGCCTTGAAGGACACCAGGGCATCCAGAAGGCTGTCTTGGTAGTGCAGGGACACGTCCCTGATGTCAACGTCGAAGGGCAGGTCTATGGAGAGTCCCTCCGCCTCCCCGACTTCCATCCCCGCCATACTGGAGCCGCCCTCCGACGGCTTCCCCTCAGAACCGGCCTCCACGGAGCTTGCCAGCGACAGAAGCCGCTCAAGGAGCCTGTTGTTTCGCAGCGCATCGTACTCCAGGACAATGCCTGTCACCGTCAGTCGGGAAAAGGCCGACTCCAGGTCCGCCGCCAGGAGCCGGGGAATGCTGTAGGAGAGGCTTGCGGTGCGGACGGAAAGGACAGGATCACCCGTCTCCGCATCGGAAAGGACTATACCTTTTATGCGGAATGCCGATAGAATTGCGGGGGACAAGGACTCATAGGATACATGCAGCCCTGTCTTCTCCTCCACCATGTCCAGAACCTGGCCCCGGTAGTCCTCCAGCCGCTGGGCAAATCCGATTATTGCCGGCCGCACCAGCGCCAGGGAGACGAAAATCATGGAGAAGAAGAGAATGCTACTGAGGCCGACATTGACGACTCTGGACTTCATACGGGCACGGTATCCTGTTCTACACTATAGTTAATTTCGGAAAAAAATGGTAGGTCTATCATGGTATTGAAGAATTTCATCGTTCTCGAGGGGATTGATGGTGCGGGCACCACCACCCAGCAGCGCTTGTTGCAGGACAAGATTCGAGCCCTCCATCCACAGGTGCCATGCCACTCCACGGCAGAGCCAACCGACGGAGCCACAGGGAGATTCCTCCGCTCCGTCCTGCGGGGCAACGTCCGCCTTTCCCCCCGGACAGTTGCCTATCTCTTCGCAGCCGACCGCCAGGAGCATCTGGCCGCACCAGGTGGGATAGAGGAGCTTTGCCGGAGCGGAAGCCTCGTCATCTGCGACCGCTATCTGTTTTCCAGCCTGGCCTACCAGAGCGCCGCCTGCGGTCAGGAGCTGCCCCGGCTTTTGAACTCCGGCTTTCCCCTGCCCGCCTACCTGCTCTTCCTCGACATAGAGCCCGACCAATCACTAAAACGAATTGCTGGCCGCAGCGTTACGGAAATCTACGAGAATCGGGCCTTCCTGGAGGCCGCCGCCACCGAATACCGACGGGTGGTGGCCGAGTACGAGGCCATGGACACAGGCATGACCATCCTCACCCTGGACGCAGCCCAAAGCCCGGAAAAAGTGGCGGCGGACATCTGGAGCGCCCTGCAAAAGATGCCGATACTACAAGGGTGAAGTCTACACTCAACCCTTTGGCAAAAAAAAGAAAGCTTTCCCCCAAGTGGCTCCTAGCCCTGCTGCTGATTCTCTTCTGCGCAGAATCCGGCTTCTCCTACTTTGTGGTCTACAAGGAGCAGTTCTACCGCCTCTTCCATGTCCACTACCAGCAGTATCCCGATGACGTGATGGAGAACATCTACTGGCTTGAGAAGGCGGTCAAGGCTGACTTCTGCAACCCACGGCACGCACTGGCGCGGATTACCAGCGAGGACGACTGGGAGAAATATCGCTATCTCTTTATGATGCATGTAAATCTCAAGCTCATCGAACAGCACATGCGGCTGGCTGCCACCTTCGACAAGGAGGTGGCCTACTTCTACGAGGCCCCCTGGAAGGAGCAGTACCTGCGGGACCTGGAAAAGGCCGAGCAATGCTTCCAGACGGGGCTGGTGTACTGGCAGGAAGCCAAGCTCTGGGCAGAGAAGGCCAGCACCGGCAACTTCCAGTTCCTCTTCCTTCCCGACATCCAGAACTGGGAGGACGAGCGCCACCGAATTGCCAACGGCCAGCTGGACTATGGGAAGATACTGAATCGGGAGCTTGGACGACTCGGCAGGGTCCGGGACACCTTCCTTGCAATGGATGGGGAAACCTATTAGAATGTGCCCATGACACAGGACATATTCACCATACAGTATCCTCCCGTTCCAGCGGGAACCGAAAGGACCGACATTCTTTTCTATGGCCCGACTGACTGCGACAACCTGCTCTCCCTCCTTGCCCCCAGTGACGGCCAGCCGAGAATCCTCGTCACCGACTCCACCGTCATCTCCCTGCCCGCAATGCATTCCGTGGCCAAAGGATTCTGCGTCCCCGCTGCAAGTCCCAGGCAGGCAGACCAAGAGCCTGCCAGCCAAGATTTGGCGGCCTGCATTCCCGGCGGCACAACATACCGGAAGGGAGCCGACACATTGCTGGTGCTGGAGCCGGGGGAAGGCCACAAGACCATCGAGAACGTGTTGGCCATCGTGCGTACCGCCCTGGACTGCGGGCTCCAGCGTTCCAGCACCTTTGTGGGAATCGGCGGTGGTGTCATCTGTGACATGACCGCCTTCGCCGCCTCCATCTTCAAGCGGGGAGCCCGGCTGGAGCTGGTTCCCACCACCCTGCTGGCCATGGTGGATGCTGCCGTGGGCGGAAAGACCGGCTGCGACTTCGACAGCTACAAGAACATGATCGGCACCTTCTATCCTGCATCCCGCCTCCACATCCTCGGCGACTTCTTGCAGAGCCTGCCGGAAAGCGAGTACCGCTCCGGCCTGGCAGAAACCCTCAAGACAGCCCTCCTCTACGCTCCCAAGCTCTTCTCCATCCTGCAAAACCAGCGGGAGCAGGTGATGGGGCGGGACCCAGAGCTTGTCCGCCAAATCATCCGCCGCTGTGTCATCGCAAAGGCAAGCATCGTGGAAAAGGACCTGACGGAGACGGGCCTGCGGATGCAGCTGAACTTGGGCCACACCTTCGCCCACGCCCTGGAGACCTGCGCCGGGCTTGGAGCCATCCCCCACGGGGATGCCGTGGCCTGGGGGATCGGCCGTGCCATGCAGCTTTCCGTTGACCTAGGCCTTTGCGACGAGGACTACCGCAGCGAGGTGGAGACCGTCCTTGCCGACTATGGCTGGTGCACAGCTCCCTACCACCCGGTGCTGGGGGGAAGGATTCCTCCCCAGGATGCCGCCTCCCGCCTGCTTTCCGCCATGAAAAAGGACAAGAAGAACAGCGGTCCTGCCGTCCGGTGCATCCTGCAGCGGGAAATCAACAGCACAGTGATTCAGGAAGTGGCCGAAGACAAGATTCTTTCGGTGCTGGAAGCCTAGTATGACAACAAAAAGGGACCAGACAGAAGGCTGCCTCTACTTTGACTGGGCGGCAACCGCACCGGTGGAGGCGGACATCGCCCGCCAAGCAGCAGAGATTGCCATAGAATATTTCGGCAACCCCTCCAGCACCCATCTGGCAGGAACCGCCGCAAGGAGCCTGCTGGCGGAAGTACGCTCATCCTGCGCCAGAGCTCTGGAGGTAGAGCCACAGCAGCTCTTCTTTACTGGTGGCGGCACCGAGGCCAACCACCTTCCCCTCCTCTCCCTCCTCCAGCGGCCTTCAGCCGGTACCATCGTCGTCAGCGCCATCGAGCATCCATCCATCCGGGAGCAGGCGGACATGCTCACCCGCTGCGGCTGGCAGGTGGTGCAGGTTCGCCCCGACTCCAGCGGCATCATCAGTCCCGAAGCCATCCGGTCCGCCCTCACCAGCGATACCATCATGGTCTGCCTGATGGCAGTGAACAACGAGACCGGAGCCATGCAGCCTGTCTGTCAGGTGGCTGACCTGCTCACCGAACATGCAAAATCCTCTGGAAAGCGGCGGCCCAGGCTCCACGTGGACTGCGTGCAGGCAGCGGGAAAGCTTCCCCTCTGCCTTTCCCATCCCGGCATAGACAGCGCCGCCCTCAGTGCCCACAAGATTGGCGGTCCACGGGGACTTGGACTCCTCTACCTGTCCCAGAGATTTGAAGGATTTATCCGTGGCGGCGGCCAGGAGCAGGGAGTCCGCTCCGGTACGGAAAACCTTGCAGGCGCCTGGGCCCTTGCCAAGTGCCTGGAGCGCCACTACCTCCCCGCAGGACCTGAGGGCACACCGCACCGTCAGGAGGGGGCTGCCTACACCCGCTTCCTGCTGCAAAGGGATCTGACTCATGATTTCCTGGTTCAGCTCAAGGCCATCAGGGGATGCAGCCTCATTCCAGAGTGCCGCCTGGATTCGGAGTACGAGGACAGGTTCTCCCCGTGGATTGTGCAGGCCGCCTTTACGGGGCTACCGGGTGAGGTCCTTGTCCGTGCCATGTCGGAAAGAAAAATTGCCATCTCCACCGGCTCGGCCTGCTCCAGCCGCAAGCTCAGCCGCCCGGTGCTGGAGGCCATGGGAGTGCCGAGGGAACTGGCAACCAACGGGGTCCGCTTCTCCTTCGGCCCGACAACCACCCGAGAGGACATGGCCAAGCTTCTGGCGGCCATCACGGAGGTTCGCCAGCTATTCTGACCAGGGCACCTCACCGCCCGTCTGAGTGGCTAAAAGAAAGCCAGCCTCATCACTTCCAGCTGAAAATTCGATAGTTCATCCACGGATGAGCGGACTAAAGCCAGTGTCCCCTCACCGCTTCTTGCTGAAAATTCGATAGTTCATCCACGGGAACAGGGGATGCTCATGCTCCAGCCGGGTAAGCCATTCGGTGCTGATGGAATTTTCGCCAAGGGAGTCATAGACGGTGACGAAGGACTGGACATTCTTCTTGAACTGCGCCTCGGCGTACTCCGGGAAGAGCCCCTCGCTAAGCATCTTGGGCCAGTCCGACGACTGGGCCAAGAGCACCTCCCTGGCGGCCATGTTCAGGGCGCGGGCCTTCAAGCCCGTGTCATTGGGGAAGCGGCCGGCCAGCTGGCTCATGCGCTGGCAGGACTTGCGGGCCTGGCATAGCATCCAGTCGTTCTTCATGTCCAGGAAATTCTCACCGTAGCCGGCTCCCGTGGCGGCGGACATGAAGGGACTCACCTGCTGCAGGTCCTTCTTGGGGTCCAGGAGGTCGCAGCACTGGGTGAGCCTGACCTCCTGACTTTGCGCCACCAGCCTGATGACCTGCTCCAGCCAATGCATCCCCTCATACCACATCTGGCCGAAGTCTCTGGCATAGAAGGTGCAGACCATGGAAACATCCTCCATCTCTAGGGCGCGGCTTGCGTTGCGAAGCTTCTCCTCGCAACGCTCCACAAATAGGCGGGCATCCTCCTGAGAACGGGAGCGGGCCTTGTCCCAGTCATACAGCTGGCCCCCTCCTCTGCTCCAGTACTTGTAGCCGGAGGAAAAGCGGACGCGATTCTCCGCCAGATAGCCCTCAAGCTGCTGGTTGGTGGCCTCGAAGGCAAAGTCCCGGTCCTGATCCCGATACACCTCCCGGTACATAAAGCCGCCAGGCCCCACCACCGCCTCCTCCGCCGTGTAGTCCCGGCCGAAAATCCATAGCCCGTTCCTGCACATGGCGGGGGAAAAGATTCCGTGGCGGGGCACAGGATTCCCAAAGAGCAGGCCGTGGGAGTCGAGGATGGTGTAGGAAAAGCCATAGCCCTTGATGGCCTCCTCCAGGCCAGAGGCATAGCCCATGGCTGGCAGCCAGAATCCGTCGGGAACCAGTCCGAAGAACTGCCGGTGGGAGTGGAGCCCCGCCTCTATCTGGGCATTGACCGCCTCCGGCAAATCTATGTAGTGGGGCAGGAAGGCTGCCGTAGCTGCCGTGGCCATGAGCTCTATGCTGCCTCGGTCGGCGTAATATCTGAATACGGAGAGCAGGTCGCTCTTGTATACATTCACAAAGTCATCCCGACACTTCCTCACCCGCTCCAGCTCGGCCTGGACGAGGGGAAACCTTGGGTCGGACTCCGCCAGGTCCTCCATCTGCCGCTCCCCCAAAAGCACGAGCCTGTCCAGCCAGCCGACGTACATCTCTTGAATGGAATAGTCTGCGAGGAGGGAGCACAGGGTGGGGGTCAGCACCACTGCCAGCCTGAAGGGGACATGATCCAAGTCCAGTGACTCGAACATGTTCAGCAGGGGAATGTAGGTGTCGGTGATGCCGGCAAACAGAAGCTCTATCTCAGGGTGGGAAGGCCCCTGGGCGCTGTCTGGACAAAAATATCCCTGGTGGGCCACCAATGTAACGACAAGATTCTTCTTGGACATAGAACTCAAACTCCTAGAAAAAAGACTGGCGGTGGTTCGTATAATGGGTCCGTAGCAGGTCAGGCAGGCTTGAAAGCCGCAGTACAGGGGAAACCGGAGTTTCAGGCAGGGGATTGGCAATCCTTTCTGGCACAAGGGGAAGGGAAACCATGCCGGTGCTGGCCAGCATCTCCTGCGTACCATCCTCAAGGTCCAGCACCAAATCCACACGGACAGAGCCAAAGCCCGACGGCAGCAGCACGTAGCGGTTCCGGTCCTCGATGGTGATGGGCACATCGAAGGAGTCCGCAGCGACTTCCAAGGAATCCTTGGTGAACATCGAGACTCTCAGGCTCAGGGAGCGAACCCTGGTGGAGGCACGGACCGAAAGAATGAGGCTCTTGTTCACATCCCAGTATACGAAAAGCCAGACAGGATTGCGCAGCACAGCGGAGATGACCGTCTCGTTGTATGTTTCTGCCGAGGCCTCCGTCTCCTCCTGGGAGACCTCTGCCAAATCATCATCGGCCAAATCCTCTGCAACCTCCAGCAACTCTCCTATTATAAACCGTCTATTCAAGTTCTCCGGCACATCTATGCCAAAGTCATCTGCCAGGGCAATCAAATCCGCAGAGGGCAGGGTCTCCAGATACGCCCTGCTCAGCTTTGTGTCATTCATATCAGCCCATGATGAATAAAAATAAAACTTCTGTCAATATGGAAGGACGGCCCGGCAGTCCAGGCTAGTCCTTGCCCGTGATTCCCGGCACCCCAAACCGATTTACCGGCCAGAAGCGAAGAACGGTTGTCCCCAGCATGTCCTTTGCATCCACTGCCTGGGGCGATATATTTGAATAGTACAGCAGGGAATAGGGGTCCCAGGCAGTCAGGGAGGCCAGCCGTGACTCGTAGGAATGGCGCATGTCCAAGGAGTTAAAGCGGTTGTCTCCCATCATAAAATATGAGTTTTCGGGAATATACACCGGCTGGCCCCCCTGATCATTTGGCGGAAACACCGGCATGTTCCGCAGGTCCATCAGCATCAGGTACTGATCGAGCATCTGGATGTGGTCCAGGGCGGCGGAACGGACAGCATCCTGCCGCCAGCTGGCAACAGGCGTCCCACTGGCAGTCAGCCGGGCATTCTGCACCACCAGCCTCCCGAAGGCAAGCTTTGCCATGAGGTTCAGCCGGAAGCAGGAGTCGCTGTACCGGTCTCCGCCCACCAGCATCGAATTGTCCTGAAATCCCCCTTGAGGAATCTGGTCGATCCAGGCGGTCATAAAGTCCGTGAACCAGTGGCTTCCACCCGACACGGTCAAAAGGCGGCGGGAAAGCTCGTCGGCACGGGAGAAGAAGGTGTACTCGAATAGGTCTGACGGGGAAAGGAAATTCCTGCCAGAGCCGGCATCCGCTCCAGACAGGCTTGTCCGTATGGCAGAAAAATCCTCCGCCAGCTGCACGGCCTCATCCTTGGCAGCAGCATAGTCCAAGGAATTCTTCAGCTCCTCGCAGCGGACCATGCTGTCGTAGGCAGCCTCCGACAGGGGAATGTACTGCACCCTTTCCAAAATCCTCGCTGGCAGGGCGGCCACGTTCCACTCCGCCCAGCGCTGGTCCTCCGCCACCACCCTAAATTCAGGGGAGGCAGCCGTGCGGGAGTAAAGCACACCGTCAACCATCATCAGCTGCTCTCCAGGAAGTCCCGTCACCCGCTTTACCAGGGGATCCGCCTTCAGGTTGCCCTCCTCGTCCACGTTCAGATTCACCATGGTAAGGGTGAGGGTATACACCAGCTGGGACACAAAGGTCCGCACCTCGGAGCGGCGGTCGCGGCTGTAGTGGGGATTGCGGAACACCACGATGTCGCCACGGTCGTAGGAGCGCAGCCGGGGGATGCCCACGTCGGACAGGGGAAAGCGGGGGCCGGAGGCTGTCTTGAACACCACCACCCGGTCACGCACCAGGAATTCCGGCACCATGGACTCGGAGGGAATCTCGTAGAGCTGGATGATGAAGATGTTCAGCAGGGCCACCGTGAAGGCGGCCTGGATGAAGGCGTCCACCCACTCGAAAATCTCCCGGAAAATCCGCTTGACTCCCCTGGGCTTAACCTGCTCCTGCTGGAATTCATCCCACTGGGGAAAGGTGGAGGCAATCCGCTTGCTTCCCAGCAGGAACTGCACCCCGATTCCGCAGGCAGAGGCCCCAAGCCACACCACCACGGACACCACATCGAACCAATGGCTCGTCCCCTGGGCACCGGCACGGCGGAAGACAAAGGCCACCAGCAGAATGAAGGGCAGGTACTGATAGAGCTTGCGCACCAGGGAAACCACCGCTAGGCTCCGCCGCCGATACAGCTGGAAGTAGGAAAAGTACGTCAGTCCAGCGGAAAAAAGAAAGGCCACAGGAAAGGCCGCCGCTGAAATGTCCGGGGCAAATACAATGTTCAAAAAGGAAAAGGCAAGACTCAGGCCAAGGCTTCCGTACAGGAAGGCTGTCATCACGTTCATGCACTAAATATAGCAAAAAAAATGAAAATATACTATAATCCTTCCCATGGAAAAGCCTTCCGCATCCTTGGTAGACATCGATGAAGCCTTGGAACGACTTGACAATGACATGAGCCTCTATCTGATTCTGGTGGATGCCTTTCTGGAGGACGGGGCCTTTTCGGGAGAGCGGCTGCGGGAGCTGGAACGGCAGTTCCGAACCAGCGGGGCGGCGCAGGACCTGGAGGCCGCCCAATACATCCACCGGCTCAAGGGGGCGGCCCGCCAGCTGAGCGCAAACGCCTTGGCATCAGAGGCCCAAAAGCTGGAGGACATCTTCCGTGGAAAGACACCGGCCGGTTCTCCAGGAGAAGCCGACAACACCCCAGCCCTTGTGGACAGAATCCTTGACCTGCACCAGCAAACCATGCAGGAACTAAGCTTCATCTCCAGCTGACTCCACCGGGAGGTCATCCCCGATGGCCGAGCGCAACCCAGAGCCTCATAAGCTGCCTCACGGGTGCGTCCAAGCTCGCCCATTTATTCCGCCCCGAATTGAAAGGCCAAGCGGAAGTTGTCCGTCAGTTGTTTTTTCAGCCCCTCAGCTCCAATGCCACGTATTTTAACAAATTCTTCATATACCAGCCCTATGTCCTCCGGTGGTGTTGCAGACTGGTTGCGCAGAGTCTGGTAGGGAGCGTCAGTCTCTGCCAGAAGCCGCTCCAGCGGCAGGGAGGCCACGCACCGGATGCTGTTCTTTCTACCACGAATCAATTCCTTGCCAAAGGAAAAATATGCGCTCACACCCCGACGCAGGAGATTCTCCGCTTCCTGAGACGAGCCGGGATAGGCATGGAACACCACGGCGGGCAAGGTTGACAATTCCTTTGTGTGCAAAAAAATCCTATCCATTGCCTTGCGGCAGTGGATTACCAGCGGCAGCTGGAATCTCCTGGCCAGCTCCAGCTGCAGGTGCCAGACCTCCAGCTGCTGCGGGAGCCCTGCCGCCAATTCCGGGGTAAAAAGGTCGAATCCAGCCTCTCCCACCGCCTGAATCCGCCCCTCCCCCGCCAACTGCTCCAGCACCGGATACAAGTCCCGCCGGGGATTTTGGGGATGGATGCCAAAGCTTGCCGCTACCCTGCCGGGATGCTCCTGGGCGGCACGCTCCACCAGCAAGAATTCCTCCAAGGAATGAGCGGAGGAACAGACCATGGTGTCAGGAGGCAGCCTCCAGTTGACACAGTCAGCGATATGGATGTGGGCATCAGCGCATTCCACGGCAAACCTCACAAAAAAAAGCTAATATCCTCATGCGGGAAAACCGAAAATAGGATGTAGGCGCAGGCTCCGGCCCGCCATGAACCGTAGTCCAATTCGGGAGGAAACTAAATGGATTTCTACAGACTCAAAAGCTCCAACCCATCAGATTATATGACAATTCTCAGGGAGATGGAAGACGGCTATGTAGTCAAGATTGTCCGGGACAGGGACGGATACGAGGAGGAGACCACCGACTTCCTCAGCAAGAGCCTCTTCGAGAGCTGCCTGCGGACAGGATACATCGAAAAAGTTGCCACAAGGAACAAGCTGGCGGCAAATGCCTGATTGAAGGCTGTCCAACCTCAAGTTGCCGGACTAAGGCAGGAAGTCCAGCCTGACAGACCGCAGGCCGACATCATTGCCAAGGCCTCACCAATGCGTTGCTCCGCAGAACCGGGAGCAAGCCAGTTGATTTTTATCCCCTTCCGCTCCATGCCCCGGAACCAGGTTTCCTGACGCTTGGCAAACTGGCCAATGGCCCTGTTCAGCTGGGAGAAGAACTCATCCTCAGTGGGAATCTTTCCTTGCAAAAACTGGGCCACAAACTTATACTCCAAGCCCAAGCGCTCCAGCCGCTCCCATCCGATGCCTGAGTCGTGGATGGACTGCACCTCCTGAATCAGCCCCTCCTTCAGCCGGGAGCGCAGCCGTGCCGTGATGTTTCGACGCAGCTGGTCCCGGGGGAAGGTGGTGCCGAAAACCAGGGGGCGGAAATCAGGTCTGGGGGGCATGTCCGCTTCCGCCACCTCGCCACCATTTGCCTGAAATTCTGCAATTTCAATGGCCCGCAGGAGCCGGTGACGCTCCGTCAAGTCAGTGTTGTTGTGCAGCTCCCCCCGAACAGCAAGCAGCCGCTGGGCCAGCTCATCCATGGACATGCCCGCCAGCTCCTGCCGCAGGGCCTCGTTGGTGGGAACCCGAACCAAATCATAGCCCCGCACCAAGGCATCCAGGTACATTCCCGTTCCGCCCACCACCACCGGCAGCCGTCCCCATGCCAAAATCGAGGCGATGGATTGGTAGGCATCCCGCTGGTAGTCATAGACACTGTACTCCTGGGGCAGCTGCGCCACATCGATCAGATGGTAGGGAACCTGAAGCCTGTCTCCGGCGGCCGTCTCAACCGTATACTCCCCCAAATCCTTTCCACTGCCAATGTCAAGGTGACGGTACACCTGACGGGAGTCGGCGGAAACCACCTCCCCATTGCAGCGGGCAGCAATCCCCACTCCCACTGCCGTCTTGCCACAGGCCGTGGGTCCCAGAACCACGACAGCATTGTACATCACAGCACCCTCACCACAGCACACTTGAGGTACTCCCCCTTGTCGTAGCCCAAAAGCTGGGGATGATCAGGCCCTGCTCCTCTCCGCTCCACAATCTGAACGGACCGCCGGGCATCCCTGGCAGCATGGGCCAACATGCCGTAGAAGGTGGCGGCATCCATAAAGTGGGAGCAGGAGCAGGTCACTAGAATACCGCCCTTCACCAGCAGCTTCATGGCCCGCAGGTTAATCTCCTTGTAGCCGCCATAGGCCTTGTCCACCTTGCCGGCACTCTTGGCAAAGGCGGGCGGGTCCAGCACAATCAGGTCGAACTGGCGGCCCTCCTCCTGATAGCGTCGCAGCAGGTCAAAGACATCGCAGCAGACAGCCTCCATCGTTCGCCCCTCCTTGCACAAGGACTTGTTGAGGGCAATATTCTCCTCCACCGCGGCCACCGCCTCCGGGGAAATGTCCGCAGAAACCACCGACTTGGCCCCGCCAGAGAGGGCATTCAGACCAAAGGCCCCCGTGTGGGTAAAGGTATCCAGCACCCGCCGCCCCTGGGAAAGGACGGCAACCAGCCGCCTATTGTCCTTCTGGTCAAGGAAATATCCTGTCTTCTGTCCCCGCTCCAGGTCAACCTTCAGCAGGATGCCGTTCTCTCTGATGGTGATGCGGGGATTGCGCTCCGGACCAATCCAGCCCTTCTGCAGCTCCAGTCCCTCCAGCTGGCGGACATGGACATCACTGCGCTCGAAGATGCCGAAGGGATGGCACAGCGTTTCCAGGGCCAAAAGTATTTCCTCCCGGAAGACCTCTGCTGTCAGGCTCAGGAACTGGACGGAAAGGAAGACCCTGCCCTCCACATCGTAGTAGCGATCCACCACCAGGCCGGGGATTCCGTCGGACTCGCCGAATACCAGCCGGTAAGAGTCGGCTTTCCTATAGAAGAGATAGCGCAGGTCCAGGGCCCTTTTTACCAGCTGCAGGAAGAAATCTCTGGTGGCCTGACTGTGGAAAATGCCATCCAGCACGCCCTCCCGCTCCAAGCCGCCGGATTCCTCCAGCTCCGCAAGGCTGCCGAAAATCGCCTCTGGCTTTTCCCGACTCAGCAGCCGGATGGCAATCTTTGACCTGCCGTTGAAGATGCCCGTTCCCAGGAACAGCCCCGACTTGGAGTACACCTCCACCGCAGTGCCGTCTACCACCGGAAAAGCTCCCCGGCCACCAGTTCCGCCCCTTCCCTCCACTCGGAATTCCTGCTGCTGAATCCGGCCATCCTTCATGTACTTGACGAAGAGAATCTCATTGTCATATATCCAAGGAGAGCCCAGCAGCACCTCCTGCTCCTCCCTTGCCTTCAGAAAAAATCGTGGAAAAATCATCTTGCACCTTGCCCTTGCATCTACAGGTACTCGCCTACAGATGCCTCTCTGAAAAAAATCGAGCCATCCAAGGGACGGCCCGAAATAAAACCTATCGAAACAGGTGGAACGGCGGCGGAATGATGAGCCATCCCGCCACCGGACTAGCAGCGCTCCAGACGGATGGTCTTTGTGGTAAGGTCGCACACCTCGGAAGGACCGTAGTACTGGATGGCACCGGGGAAGAGGTAGCTGGTTTCGATGGCCCACTGGTCACGATGGGCGGCGAACTCCCGGAAGGGCTTGCCATCCAGCTCCACCAGGGCCTTGCGGATAACGGGCTTCTTGGAGCCGTGCCGCTGCTCCATGTTCATCATCATGGTCAGGGGGATTCCACCGGCCGTCCACTGGGCTGCAGGTGCAGTCAGATTGCGGACGGAGGAGAGGTAGCCGGTCACGCCACTGGCAATCAGCAGGAATGCGGTGTATCCCAGGGCATAGCAGTAGTCGGCATCAAAGTTGGAGGGAAAGGCACAGCGTCCCTCGTAGCCGAAGAAGTGGGTGTAGGAGCTGAAGGTACCCTTGTAGCAGCCCTCCTTCTTCATCACCGCCAGCCGCTCCTCCACCATGGAGGCCAAAAGCTTCTCCGTCTCGATGCGGGACACCTGCACATTTCCATGGGGATCCCGGTCCGCCAGGAACTGGGCGGCAATGGCCTCCGGCAGGGAGGCGAAGGTCTCGTAGGAGGCGGCAGTCAGGTGGGACTTGAGCCAGTCCTTGCGGGCGGCAAAATTCGCCAGGCTGTTGAACTCCTCCTGGTGGCCCGCCATGGTGTCGTTCAGCTCGGCAATCAGGGCCTTCATCTCAGGAATGAACTCCACCAGCCCCTCTGGAATCAGCACCACGCCGAAGTTCTCCTTGTTCTCCGCCCGCCGTGCGATGACAGTGCAGAGGTCATCGGTGATGGCCCGCAGGGTCAGCTGCCTTGCCTCTACCTCCTCGGAAATCAGGCAGATGTTGGGCTGTGTCTGGAGGGCGCACTCAAGGGCGATGTGGCTGGCGGAACGGCCCATCAGCTTGATGAAGTGCCAGTACTTCTTGGCGCTGTTGGCGTCACGGCCAATGTTTCCGATGAGCTCGGAATAGGTCTTGCAGGCGGTGTCAAAGCCAAAGCTCGTCTCGATCTGCTGGTTCTTCAGGTCTCCGTCGATAGTCTTGGGCACGCCGATGACACGGGTCTTCTTGCCCAGCTCCAGAAAACGCTCCGACAGAAGGGCGGCGTTGGTGTTGGAGTCGTCGCCGCCGATGATGACGATGGCATCCAGGGCCAGCTTCTCTGCGGTGGCCACGCTGGCGGCATACTGCTCAGGCGACTCGATCTTGGTGCGGCCGGAGCCAATCATGTCGAATCCGCCAGTGTTGCGGTACTCATCCATGAAGGAGTCAGTAATCTCCACATAGTCTCCCTCGATGAGGCCGGAGGGCCCGCCCTTGAAACCAAGCACCACGGAATCCTTGTTCCCCTTCTTGATGCCGTCGTAGAGGCCGGCGATGACGTTGTGGCCACCGGGAGCCTGTCCGCCGGAAAGGATGATTCCCACCCGCAGCTTCTTTCCTGCATCGGGATTAGCTCCCCGCTTGAACAGGGCCTCCGGCTTCCCATAGGTATTCTTGAACAGCATCTCCAGCTCCGCCTGGTCGGCAATGGCACTGGTGGGCTCTCCAAAATCGATTACAATATCTTGGGGCTGATTGTCCGCCAGGACGGCAGGCAACTTTGGCTGGTACCCGTAGCGGGCCTTCTGCAGTGCAGATACAGTCTTCATGGCTTCTCCTCAAATATATGGCTGGCAGCGGGAAGGCATCAGCACGCCAACATGGGAGGGCAGCCCAAGACTGCCTCCCGGTGCCATTCCATTCGCCGCAGATTGTCTGACATATTTTACTGTATCCTGTGCCTCTTTATCAAGGAGACAAAAAAAAACTGCACTCCCCTTGACTATTTCAACTCTATCTGATAAAGTACCTTCCATTACGGCGACATAGCTCAGTCGGTAGAGCAAACGGCTCATATCCGTTCGGTCATAGGTTCGATCCCTATTGTCGCTATATCGGGGAGGTAATTTGTGGAAGCAAATTACCTTTTTTTATTTCTGGAAGGCAGGTCGTCTTCCAGGACGGGGAATGCATCCTGCAATCCCCGTCCATCTCACCCGGAGGAAGACATGCTGCCGGAAATTTTCAAGGCTCCCTTCAAGGGACGCTCCCTTCCCAACTGGATTGACTACACCCCCCAGGAAATCCTTCAGATTCTGGATTTGTCAGCCCAGGTAAAGGCTGAGTCCCGCAGAGGTGAGGTGCACCAGCGGTTCCGGGGGAAAACCCTCGCCCTCATCTTTGAGAAGCGGTCCACCAGGACCCGTTGCTCCTTTGAGACAGCCTTTGGTGAGGAGGGAGGCCATCCCGTCTTCCTCTCCTCCCAGGATATTCAGCTCGGCGCAAAGGAATCGATTGAGGACACAGCCCGTGTCCTGGGCCGCATGTTCTCCGCCATTGAATTCCGGGGCTTCTCCCAGCGCCATGTAGAGCTTCTGGCCCAGCATTCCGGCGTGCCGGTCATCAACGGCCTCACCGACGAGTACCATCCTACCC
The DNA here is from genome assembly GCA_937876905.1 of uncultured Treponema sp. Taxonomy (GTDB): domain Bacteria; phylum Spirochaetota; class Spirochaetia; order Treponematales; family Treponemataceae; genus Treponema_F. Next base: position 29,947 of record CALEFI010000043.1, on the reverse strand, counting down.
AGGTGCTGGCAGACGCATTGACGCTCAGGGAACGGTTTGGCAGGCTGGCAGGATTGAATGTGGCCTTCTGCGGGGACGGCAGAAACAACGTGGCCCGCTCCTTGATGGTCATTTTCTCCAAGCTCGGCGTCAACCTCACCGTCCTCAGTCCGGAGGAACTGTTCCCCGACAGTGGAATTCAAGAGATTTGCAAGCCCTTCGCAGAAAAATCCGGGGCCAAAATCACCATTTCAAAGGATATTTCCCTTGTAAAAGAGGCTGATTGCGTTTATACTGACGTATGGGCTTCCATGGGGGAAGAGAACCTCAAGGAAGACCGTGTGGCCCTATTGTCACCCTACCAAGTAAACCAGTCCCTGATGAAGGCTACCGGCAAGGAGGACTCGATTTTCCTCCATTGTCTCCCGGCAGTCAAGGGCGAGGAGGTTACGGAGGAGGTGTTTGAGGGGCCCAGCAGTCTGGTATGGGAGCAGGCGGAGAACCGCAAGCATACGATAAAGGCCATCATGCTGGCCCTGCTGTAAAGCTCCCAGCCGGAAATCAGAGTGTATCCTAACAACTAGGAAATAAAAGGAGTTGCAGATGAAGAAAAGCTTGATTGCGCTGCTGCTAGTGTTTGGGCTCGCCGTTGCGGGAGGCTTCTCCCAAGAGCAGGCCGAGCAGACAAACAAGTACGATGGGAATCTCACCTATCGCAGCATGGTTGTCTACAAGGTTTTTGACCACAAGGATGTGGTGATTGTCATCTATGCGAAGCATGGCAAGGACATGGCCCAGGTAGCCATCCCCAAGACCTGGAGTCACGAGAATCCACGGAAGCTCAGCTACAGGATTCTTCCCAAGGGAATCAACCCCTATATGACGGTGGTGACAAAAGACGGGGAGTTCCACAAGGTCATCCTCACCCTGCCCCACGTCAGAAACCCTGACAGCCTGTGGACGGTCGCCAATCCCTACCTTGACTTTAGTGACGCCGCCAGTGCGGAGACATTGGAGTATGAATTCTAACAAATGACTTGTTTTGAAAGGATACAAGTTGTCTCACAGCAGGAGTCAGCCGTCTCAACCTTAGACGGCTGGCTTTTTACTGACTTTGCAGGCAGGGACAACCTTACCAAAGACCTGCTCCAGCTGCCGGACGGAATGACCACCCGTCGGTGGATTTATGTAGTGCCGGTCATGGGGGAGCCCCTCAAGGTTCTGCACGCAATAGAGCCGCACGCACTGGACACCTTGCCTGGGGAGGACAGGATTGTCTATTCCTCCCAGCAGGAACTGAAGGCCGCCCTCTCCCGCTACAAGGGCAAGACGCTGGCACTGCTGTCGGATTCCGACCTGCCGGTGCTCTCGACGGTGGACGGAGGCTTTGTAAGCCTCCTCCAGCAGGAGGGTGTGAAAGTTACCAGCGCAGCGCGGCTCCTGCAGCGATACCGGGGCCTCCTTTCCCAGGCCAGCATCAACAGCCAAGAGCGGGCGGCATCCCTGCTCCACAAGATTGTCCGGGACACATGGAATTTTATCTGTAGCCATTATAGAAGCGGGGAGCCGCTTAACGAACGGGCGGTGCAGATACACATCCTAGAGCAGATTGTCGGCTACAAACTTACCACCAGCCACAGTCCCATAGTGGCCTTCGGTGTCCATACTGGAGACCCGCACTACGAGATTCCAGAGGACGGAGGTGCCATTGCCAAAGAGGGAGACATCATCCAACTGGACATCTGGGCAAAGGAGCGGCTGGCGGACGACGGGCAGGGCTCTGTCTCCCCCGCAGTTCCAGCCTATGCCGACATCTCCTGGGTGGGAGTCTACGGAAAGACCGTGCCACAGGAGGCGGAGCGGCGCTTCGCCGTCCTCTGCAAGGCCAGGGACTCCGTGGCAGACACCATTGCCGCCGCCTCACGGGAGGGCAGGATGCTTACCGGTGCAGCGCTTGACCTACAGGTTCGCTCCATCATTCAGGATGCGGGCTACGGGCAGTATATCAAGCACCGGACGGGACATGGCATCGACTCCGAGGTTCACGGAAGCGGAGTAAACCTTGACGGCACGGAATTCCCGGACTACCGGCACCTCATGCCTGGAAGCTGCTTTTCCGTGGAGCCCGGCATCTACGGACAGGACTTCGGCATGAGGACTGAAATTGATCTCTACATCGACGAAGAGGGAATGCCCGTGGTCTCCGGAAAGAAATTCCAAGGTGGAAGCCCCTGGGGTCTCACCGTTCCACAGCAGCGGATCCTTACAACCGAGGACGAGCTATGAAAGTCATCACAGACCAGCAGGCCCAACAGTTCGGAGACTTTGTGCGCTCATACGACAGCTTTATCGTCGCAGGCCACAAGGAGCCGGACGGGGACTGCATCGCATCATCCTTGGGCATCGCTGCAATCCTGCAAAAGATGGGCAAGCCCTACCAATTGGTGTCGGCGGGCCCCTTCAAGCGGACTGAAATCAAGCCATACGAGAGGCTCTTTGCTAGGCAGGCCACCCTCCCCCAGACAGGAAGGTCCATTGGCCTCATCATCGTCGACTGCGGGGAATTCAGGCGTATTGGGGAGGTGTTTTCCCCGGACACATTGATAACGGACGTGTCGGGTATTCCAACCTTCTTTGTAGACCATCACAAAACCTCCTCGCCGGAATCGGACACCTGCATCATCGAGCCTGAGTCTCCGGCGACCTCCTATCTGGTGCAGCAGCTGCACGAAAGGCTCGTAGGACCACTGGACAAGGAGACAGCAGCAATTCTCTTTTTTGGCCTTTCCACGGACACCGGATACTTCCGGTTCCTAGAGGAGAATTCCAGCGACATCTTCATGGCGGCTGCACGGCTGGTGGATGCAGGCACAAGCCCCCGCTCCATCCATGACCAGATGACCAGTGGAAAGCCCTTCTCCACACGGAAGCTCCTCGGAACAGCCTTGGAGCGGGCAACCCAATATTTCGACGGAAGGCTCATTATCACCTACGAGACCATGGAGGACACCCGCCGATACGGAGCGGAGGGCAGGGACTCTGACAGCCTCTACCAGTTGTTGCTCTCATGCACTGAGGTGGAAGCGGTCGTCTTCCTCCGGCAGGAGACAGAGCACAACTGCACCATGGGCCTGCGCTCCAGGGACGAGCTTGATGTCAGCGCCATCGCCGCCACCTTTGGCGGCGGCGGCCACAAGAATGCAGCAGGGGGCAGCACACCAGGCACCATTGAAGAGCTCACTCCAAGGATTTTAAAGGAATTCGAGGAGGCACTTAAATAGCCTTCCATTGCATGTCCAGAACGTACCGTCAGAGCGTCTTCAAATAGTCTGCCCTTCCCAGGATAAATTGTACTCCAAGGCTCTCGGTGTGGTCGCTCTCCAAGCTGGCGGACAGGATTGACTTCATGGGTGTCCACTAGCAAGGTCATCCCCATCTTCAGGTTCATCAGTGCAGGAGGTTCTGACACTTCCTCCCTTGATGAGGATGGGATTGTCATTGACGGTGTGTAGCCTCAGCGTAGACGTAAACTTTTGATTATAGAATGTTCCCTTTCCTCCCGGCAGATGGTATGCTGACACCATCAAGAGCCGATAAGGGGGTTGTGTTATGGCTTACGTTGCAAGTTTTAATTTGGATGGCGTTCCTGCGGATGAGTTGGACAGCCTTCTGTCTGTACAGGCGGAGGAATTGCGGTGTAGGGTTGCCTAGGGGCATACGCCTGACCAAATCAAGGCTTTTATCGCCAGGACAAGTTGTGACTACAGCCTGTTCGATGTTGACCTTGACTTTTAGGTGGGAGGTGTAATAGCCTTGTCAAAATCAATCAGAATAACGGTGGGATCAACAGGAAGATACTATGAGGTTGGCCGCAGGGGAGCAATAAAGACGGAAGAGGCATTAAGAAAAATTTTAGCAAAGGATATAGCATCTGGGTATTTTGGAGAATATATAATTCCTGAAATAGCATCCCAAATAGTTAATATAGCTGTAGAGGCATTGGAGGTGTTGGTAAATGAAGAACAATAATAAAATGGTATATTCAATCCTTGATATTATAGGCGGAATTCTTTTGTTGCTCGCTCTTGTTTTAAATACGATGGAATTAGCATCGACTATTCTGATTGGTTTATTAGCGATAATAGGCTTTGTATTATGTTTGCCTGATAATATTGTTTTTTTAAAAAGAAAAATAAATGAGAATGCGGAGCTTGGGTGTTATTGGGTTGTTAAATTTTTAGCAACTTTACTTGGTTTGTTGGGTCTTATTATTACATTCTTAATTGAAGTTTTTAGACTGTTGAAGTGACTCCCATACTTTAGGATAGAGTATCCTATGACCAACTACAGAAAATTATTGGTAAAGGACATAGCTGATGGGTATTTTGGACAAAGTGTGATACCAAACGCACCTTCCATTATTGATCAGGCTGTAAAGGTGTACAGAAAATTAACGGAGGAAGACAATGAGTAGGGCTGCCATTTTGTATTGTGTTGGGCTTCTAATTTTTTTAATAGCTGTTTTATTTGTCTTTGTCTTTGAGGGTGTACTGCCCCAAAGTGCAGATTTTTTGCTATTGTTTTTATCTTGCTGCCTTATGTTTCCGAAAAGTTTACAAGATGTAAAGTCAGAAGAATGCTCATATTGGAGGGTACGTTTCTTCATCGTGAACATAGTGTTCATTATTATATTTTTTGTTGGTTTTTTAAGATGTTTAGTCCAAGGAGCGTGAGCGGGTGCTGTTCAGGGACCGGAAGCATCCAGTGGACAGGGTTATAATAAATGACTTCAACAGGATATGATAAGCATCAACAAAGTTCCAATACAGTTTTATGGGATTATCCCGTTTTCTTGCAGGCTGGAAACAGTACAGGCATTGTTCCTCCAGGCTCAGCTTTCTCAAGATTATTGTTCAATAATGATAAGGTAGATTATTATGTCGTTAAAAAATAAAAAAATATTTGTAGTTTTAACACTCCTATTGATTTCATTATTTTCCATTTCATGTAATGAAAATAAATTAAAACTAAATGCTGAAGAACTGAAGAATTGTGCTAGATGGAATTGGATTGCACTCACTGATACAAAAAAATGGACTAAAAAGGCAGAAGCATATTTTACGTATGTGCCTGGAAAAAAAATAAGCAACAATGAATTAGCGGATGAAGAACTATTATTATGTGGAACTTGGCGGCCAGTTTATCTTTCACCACATTTTTATGAGATTGCTGAACCTTATAAAAATCAATATGTAAATGCAGATAGCAAAGGAAATGTTTTTTTTTGTAGAGACGGAACTGGCTATATAGAAAACACAGCTTTTTCTGAGAGGCATAATGTCTTATTCAATTATATTTTGAACTTTGAATGGAAAATAAATAAAAAGAAGCTTTTTATAACTCCCCTTTCTATACAAGAAATAAAAAAGGAGTCAGATGGGACTTATAGCTTTATTCAAACTTATAAGTACTCGTCTAAAAAAGATTATTGTATAGGAAACATAAATATTGATAATATATATTTGATACAAACAAAAAACTGGAATTTTAATGCAATCCCGGTTATCGATTCTTTTATTTACAAGAAATATGGCATAAAAAAGATTGGAGATGATTGTATTCGTTATAAATATACATGGACAGAAGACTGGGGAGAACCTATTCTACAGAATTACATAATGGCTAATGAAGGATATTCATTAGAAGAATTAGAAGCCATGCCATTTTACAAATAAATTGCCGGCTGATTGGCCTGGGGCTGTGAGATACAAAAGTAAATGGCGTAAACTGGAGGATTAAAAAGATGTTAGCAAACTATAAAGGAAATACATATGAATGTGAACTCTCAGGAAATGAAGTAACATTATATTCTGATAAATATGTATCTGGTTTTTTAAAGGATTTTGAAGGATATGTAAAGACAATTAATCGTAAAGATTGTGAAAGAGTCTATCGTCAAGAAAATAGATTTTTATATAAGGGAAAATCTTTTCGTTATAGAGATGAATCTGATGGAAAAATACTGCTAATAGATAATTCTAAAAATAATGGATTTGAACTTCGATTGGACTATGATGAATATGGAAAATGGGTAAATATTTCAGATGGAGAAAAAATAATTTGGACAGAAGAATTTTTATAAAATAGATTTCATTTTTTTAACTATAACCATACAACTTATTTTTCCTTGATATAAAATGAAGGAAAATATAGAGTCCTCAAGTGTCCATCAGAAGGAATTTTGGAGGTACGACAATAAAAGAGAAATACAATATTTCAATTGCTAAGTTTAATTTATTAAAAAATGATTTTTTAAATTTCCCTAAGCGTTCAGAAATTGCTGGAGAGAATTCAATTAAAGATGCTATAAGAATTTTTCAATTAGATGTTGATAATGAGATTTATGGTTATTGCGGACAAGCGGAAAAATGGAACGATTTGGAAGGAGGTGCAAATCAAATGAATACTGTTTTTTCACTGAATACAATGATAAAATGTGGTATAATAACAAACGTAAAAAGAAATGTACCAATTAGGAGTAAATAAATGATTTCAGAAAAAATTATTAATGATGAAACTAAATATGTAAAAGATGCTATATATTCTATTTTAAAAGAATGTAATATAAATTTTGATAATATAAAATTATTTTTTCAAAATGATTTGAATCTTCCGAATAGAATTTTTTGTGTACGTAAAGAAAAAGGATGGTATTATTATCAATGTGATGAAAAGTTTGTTGGTTATTATTCTGGACCTTATGATAAAAATGCCTTAATTCAAATGATTGCTATGTTATTACCAATTCCAGAAGATATTATTACAAAAATAGAAAAAGATTTTTTTAGTAAAGAAATGGAAGATGGTAATTATTTAGATAATAGAATTTTTTCAACACTTGAAGAAATTGATCAATATGAACAAGAATGTTCATAATGTATATACTTTCTTCCTCTATTAAACAAGATGATCCTTTTGTAGGAAATGGAATTACAAAAACTCCTTCTAATAAATATGGTTCCATTGAGTATAATGCATTTAAGCCATGTGAAATAATAGATGGAACAGCTATTAATGAATTAAAAAGAGGTGTGCCTGAAACAATTGCTGCTGTTCGGGTATTTGAAGACGATAAATATGTATGGAAGGTAGTGAAATGAGTGATTGTTATGCAGTATACAAAAATCTTGAATTTAAATGTTTCTTTAAGCGCGGTGGACAATTGGAATTGATTAGTAAAACACCAATGGATGGTTTTGTAGCAAAAGGAAATGTCTATAGTAAAATTGTAGATAGGGTAGAATGTGGTAGGGTATATAAATCAACACCTATGGTTCGGTATGAAGGAGAATCATATTACTATTATGAAGAAACAGAAGATAAAATCCAATTATTTGTGGGTGACAGTGATTTGAGTCTTGAATGGGAACCAAAAGGTTTTAAACATACTGGATATGAAGAATGGACAAAATGGGTGCCAAAATCAGAATGTGAAAAATTTGATGAGATAATTGAGTATTAAAAATCTCATTTTACTATGTAGCCCTAAATTCAAAAGCACTGGCCACGGTTTCCCAGATGTCTGTGCTGCAGAGCGAAAAAGCAGCCTTGCAGGAGATGGTAGGGGGAAAAATAGAGTATAAAGAAATAAAAGATAATTTGGCCGAGGATGTAAATAACTGGTTTATTGAAAATATCAAACCTGATTATAAACCTCCATACAAACCAGGAACTGTTGTAAAAGAAATAATACTTATTAGGAAAATAACTTTTGTTAGGGTATATGATAAACTGCCAAAGGGATCAGGTATGTATGGAAGCTGGATAATGAAAGCCGAAGATATCGAAGGGTTGACTCCGTTAGAAATAAGAGATAAATTTTCCTTACCCAGTATTCCGAGATATAAGTGTGATGTTGAATTAAATGCAGGTGTTCATATGCGAATGGGAGAAGTAAATCCTGTAGCTGGTTGGGGAAAGGGAGGAGGCATACAGTATGACTTAATGGGACAACGAGTTGGTAAATTTAAGAATGAAAGACTTTTAGAGGAGTAAAGAGATGTATCAATATAAGGATAATCAAATAGAAATCAATAATACTAAATTTAAGTTTAAATTTGATATTAGAGATGTAATTCAATATGAGAACAAATATATTATTTTACTCGCCATTCCATTTAATCAAATAGTGATTAATAATATTTATTGTCTAGATGAAGACGCAAAAATGGTATGGCAGTCAGAGGATTTGTCTGTTTTGTACCCTAATATGAAAAATATTCTTCCTTATGAGCAGATGGGAATAAAAGATAATTTCATTTTTGCATCAGACTTTGTTGGGCGAAATTATAAGATAAATGTAAATGACGGCAAAATTGTGGATTTCGACATAGTAAGATAATCAGATTCCTAATTATATTTATCAAAATCCCCCTCCCCCAGAGATTCCCTTTGGAAGTAAGTATTGTTGGGCCTCAGGAGAGTTGGGGAACTTTAGGAGGTAGTGTGCAATATGCAATAAAATATGTATCAATTGAACCTTCTTGGTTTTATAAAACTGAAGTACTGAAATAGAAAGGAGTTTACGCGATGTATATAAAAGACAGTGAGTACGAAATGAAAATAAATAATAAAAGAATAGTTTTTACGGATAGAATTAAAACAATTATTGAATTTAACAATTTGGTAATCGTTTTATTATTAGATAAACAATATAAACCAAATAATGTTGTTGCATATAATAACAATGGTGATAAAGTTTGGGAAATTAATGATATTTTAATGATCAAGAAACCTTCGGGATTTGATGAAATAGAGAAAAAAACAGATACAATTCTTTCTGCCTATTGTATTACAGGAATATTATACGATATAGATATTGAAAATAAAAAAATGGTAAATTCAGTTTTCTTGGGATAGACTATGGTCTAGTACCTTAAAGCAAGAAAGCAGCCCTACAGGGGACGGCAGTGCCTCCCCTGAACAGGGAAGTGGCGGGAACCTGCGTGGGGAGCCAGTCTTGGCCCAAGGGAAAGCACAGATGGCGGAATACACGTTGGAGGACAGGAGGATGCGTGGAGCCACGGCTGCTGCCGGGCGGGCGAGCGGCGGAGGCAGCGGTGAGAGCGTGGAGCCCCGCCCGAGGAGTTGAGGATGGAGCGGCTATTTATGAATTAAAAAAAGGTGGGGCTGAACAGATTGTAGCAGTTCGTGTATTTGAAGACGATAAATATATATGGAAGGTAGTAAAATGAGTGATTTCTACGCATTATACAAAGGGCAAGAATTTAAATGTTTCCTTAAACGTGGTGGGCAATTGGAATTGATTAATAAAAGCCCAATAGATGGTTTTGGAATCAAAGGAAATGTTTATAGCAGAACTGTAGATAGGTCTGAATGTGAAAGAGTATATAAATCAACCACTATGGTTCGATATAAAGGAGAAGCATATTACTATTATGAAGAGACAGAGGATGAAATCCAGTTATTCGTTGGTGCAAGTGATTTGAGCCTTGAATGGGAGCCAAAAGGTTTTAAGCATACGGGATACGAGGAATGGACGAAATGGGTGCCAAAATCAGAATGTGAAAAATTTGATGAGATAATTGAGTATTAAAAATCTCATTTTACTATGTAGCCCTAAATTCGAGAGCACTGGCCACGGTTTCCCAGATGTCCGTGCTGCAGAGTGAGAAGGCAGCCTTGCAGGAGATGGTAGGGGGTGGCAACAAACTTCCTGACTATGCTAAATTATGTGAGCAGTTAGAAAAAGAAATAATAAATGTTGAATATGATGTTTTAGATGTGGTAGATTCTAGCATTGCAAAATGCAGAGTTTAATATAGACACCATCGGTGCAGTATTGCTTTACAAGAAAAAGATTCTCTTGGAAGCCAACGATTTTAGCAATCGCAATTTGCTTAAATTGTACAATGGTAGTGGTGAGTTGGCAGAGAAATATGGGATTGTTGTAGAGAAATACTACAATGCTTTTGGGGGTATACAACGAGGAAAGATGGGAATGATGGTTATACGCAAGTTGATAAAAAGACTCCTTGTAATTTCGAAATACTTGGTTATCATGCTCCTCGTTGGAATCATTGGACTATGCTTCTATATTTTTGCGGAAGTCCACTTTTCCCAATATGAGCCTCGTGGTTACACCTCTCCTTACGACAGGGATGTTTCCGCCTTGTTTGTCGGTGTTGGGCATGACATGGATTTTGCTGCAAAGCTGGATAGAATTTGTGCCCTTGCAGGGAGCATGGACGAAGTGCAGGGGATGACTGGCGTGGTTATCAATTTTGGGGAAGACAATAGTGTGCAGTCGTTTACCGTCACTTTCCAGCTGGAAAGCAAGTGGCCTTTCTTAGGGCAGATGATCGTGAGGGCAGACGGAGATGCCTGCCAAGAGTATATCCACTGGAGATACTCCAGAAAAGAAAAAATCCTCGACACAAGCTGGGTGTTGGAACAGTATTGTAATTGCGTGAACATGGTGAAAGAAGAGTCGCTAGCTGTTCAACAGGTAAGGATTTCTGCTGGAGGAATAAAAATATATTTTGTAGATGGAACGGTGCAGACCTTGGGGAAGTGAAGATAGTGTATGGGCCTGCTTACTGATGACCAGTACAAGCTGATTCAACTGGCAGCAGGAAAAAGTGCATCGAATGATGACAAATCTGAAAAGATAGGTTTGTTCAAGCAAATTTTGACCGATTATTATAAGGTGAAGACAATGCAAACTCAGGTTCAAATTGATTTGGCAGACAGGGCATGGGAATGGATTGGAAGAAAATGGAATAAATGGTTTGGAGAAAAAAACACTACAGAGAATAACACAAATAAATTTAAGCAATTAAATGAAAAATATGAGAAAGTTAAAAATGTAAAATATTCAAATGATATAAACAAAATTGACTATGATTCAAATTATAAACCTTTAGAGACAACCTTATATTTCAATTGTATAGGTTTTGTTTGTTATATGTTTAATATATCTGCTTCATATAGTGTAAAAAATTTTGTACAGTATTCACAATTTTATCAACTTATGGATGTAAAAAATGTTAATCAATTACAAATTGGCGATGTAATTACTTGGGAATACGAAAGTGGGGAATTTGATAAAAATAATAATCCTATATACGATTATCATGTCTCAATTTGGAAAGGAAATGGTGAAGTCTGGGAATGTATGGATCCGAATGGAGTGAGAACAAGAAATTACCAAAAATATTATGACTATATGAATTCTCATGATATGAAAATCAAGACTGTAAAATACTTTAGATTAAAGGAAGGTAATAAATAATGAAACGTAAAGTACATATTATCTGTATTTTTTTATTTATTATTGCTTTATTAGCTTGTGAAGAAAATAATACAGATAAAATCAAAGTTTTTATACAGAACTATATTGAAACAGTATCGATTGAACATGAAAAACATAAAATAAATATAACTGATAAAATGATAGAGTATTTTTATGATGATGAAAATAAAGAAAATGCTGATTTGCCAGAATTTTTAGCAATGGGTGGATTTCGAAACAATATAATAATTGTAAAAAATTTTGAAATTCATAAAATTAAGAAATTACCATATAAAGATATTGATGGATATTCTGTAAATGTTCAATTTATAATTTATGATAAATCGAAAGAAAATGAAGAGTATGTAAAAAAAATAGACTATTGGGTAGTATCACATAATAATAATTTTTATATATATGGAGATAATTTTTTAAAAGATATTTTTATATTAGAAAAAGATTTGAAACGTTAATGTCATCAAACTTTAAATATATGCCTTTAGGAGAATGAACATGAAAAAAATATGTATAGTATGTTTATCATTATTATTTGTAGCCTGTACAAAAGAAAACCGTGCGGAGCAACCTTTAAGCACTTATTCGCCAGTTCAATTTATATATAATGAAGAAAAATATGGATTGTTCAATCCTGATACAAAAGAAGTGGTTGTATATCCTCGTTATACTTATATTGAGGATTTTTCAAGTGGATACGGACTCGGTGTCTTGGGGGTGGAAGGCGGCACTTGCGAGGTTATAGATACTTCTGGCAATATACTTTTTTCTTATAAAACCGAACCTCTCAGTTATACACATTGCTATAACGGTTTTTTCATGGTTGCTGATTACGATGTAGGGGATGATGTTGTCTATAATCATAAATATGATTATCATGGTTTATATAATTATAAAGGGGAACTAGTATTCAAAACCAATTTTATATATTCAATGAATGATGAATGTATTGTAACCCGCAAAAAATCTAACTATGTTTTCTTATTTTTTGATAGCAACGGAATAAAGCGAAAAAAAATATCACTGCCAGACACCTATCCCTATGAACTCGTCCCAAATGGAGCTATCAAGTATGAAGCCGATTATGAACCTTTCTCAAATGGATTTGCCAGGTTTTCTATTCGCAATAATGATAAAGAATTTTTTGGTATGATAAAGACAGATAAAACAGTTGTAATACCACCTAAATATAAAAGTCTAGGGAAGGAATTTGTAGCAGGAGTTTTAGTTGCAGAGAATGAAAGTTCATTGTATGGTTTGCTAAATAAAGAAGGAGAGTGGATTATCCAGCCAAAATATGAAAAGTTATATAATTATTCAGGAAGGGTATTGTCTGCAAAATTGGAAAACTGGAAGATAATGGACTTGGAAGAGAATACAATAAAATCTTTTCCAGCAAATATGGAAATTGTATCTGATTTCTTTGATGATATTGCAATATTTTCTATGACTACAGCTGGTTCAACAAAATATGGACTTATTGATTCATCCGGAAATTTTGTTCTGAATGCAATTTGTAAACGAATAGAACCCAATCCAGATAACGGCTATTGGCGGGTTTTAGTTGACAATAAATGGATGCTGTTCAAGGAAGACCAGGGACTGATAGATCCAGATGAGTATCTTGACTTTTCCAAGGTAAAATAAAAGGGTGTTCGTACAAGAGCGTACCAAGGCTACTATGATTATATGGATAATGAAGGGATGAAAATTAAAACTGTTAAATATTTTAGATTTAAAGAGGAGAACTAACAATGAAACATCACATACAATATTTTTTTATTTTTATATTTATTTTTTCTATATTTTGCTGCAAATCAAATAACGATGCCAAAATCAGAGTTTTTATGCAGGAATATATTGAAACAGTTTCAGTTGAGCATAAACAATATAAAACAAATGTAACAGATAAAATGACAGCATATTTTTATGATGATGAAAATAAAGAAAATGCTGATTTGCCAGAATTTTTACTGCTGGGTCCATTTAGAAACGATATATTGATTGTAAAAAATTATGATATTCAGAAAGTTCGTAAATTGCCGCGTAAAGATATTGACAGATATTCTGTAAATGTACAATTTCCAATTTATTCTGTAAATGTACAATTTACAATTTATGATGAATCAAAAGAAAATGGTGAGTATGTAAGAGATGTGGAGTATTGGGTCGTATTGGTTAATAATAAATTTTACATTTATGCTGATAATACTTTAAATGACATTTACATATTGGAAAAGGATTTAGAAAACTAGAGCCATTCAATATTCCAGATACACATACAGAAACAATGGTGGAGCGGGTGCTGTTCAGGGATCGGAAGCATCCCGTGGACAGGGTGATAATAAATGACTTCAACAGGAAGAGCGGTGCAGACCTTGGGGAAGTGACGATGGTGTATGGGCCTGCTTACTGATGACCAGTACAAGCTGATTCAACTGGCAGCAGGGAAAAGTGCATCGAATGATGACAAATCTGAAAAGATAGGTTTTTTCAAGCAAATTTTGACCGATTATTACAAGGTGAAGGCAATGCAAACTCAGGTTCAAATTGATTTGGCAGACAGGGCATGGGAATGGCTTGGGAGAAAAGTAAAATATGCAAAAGAAAAGATATCAAGCAAGATGCAGCTCAAAAAAGGAGGAACCGATTTCTCAAAGGCATTAAAAGCAAATGAAAAAATAAAAGAAGACAAAAAATGGGGAAACAATGAGCACCATTGTGATGAATATTGTGAAGCTGTATTAAAATCTGCAAATAAATTGCCGGCAGATTGGCCTGGAACTGATTATAGAGTTTCTTGGAACGATAAAGGAACTAGAAAAGACTCTTTTATGGAATTTTATAGATTAAAGTTAAAGAATTTCCCTGAGCCTGGTTGGAATATAATGTTAATGGATGGACATACAAGATCAGGAGATATTTTAGAACCTCATATGGTTGTAATGTATGTAAGAGATGATGGATTGATAGACTTCTCTCATTATACTTCGGATCATGTTGTTGAACCAAGAATTGGTTGGACTATAAAAGAAATGACAGATACTGGAAAAGAGCAACACGAGCGATTTGGATACAGTAATTTTAAATACTTGCCATTAGGACAGTAGGAGGATAAAAACTTGGAAGCAATAAAAAAAATCTTTATCATACTAGTAGTATTATTGAGTTTATGTGCATGTAGCAAAAAGCCACTGTTAAATGCGAATGATATTGAAGATGTACTAGTTACGAGATTTAGTGTGACAGATGATAAAACTGGGAAAAGATATTCTGGCATTTTTAATGAGAGAAGGGAAGTCCTTTTTTACGATGAAGGAGTTATTTATCCATTTAAGGGTGATTTTAGTTTTATTCATAGAAATAATAAGTCAAATACAGCAATAGACATTACTGGAAAAACATATACAACTTTCGAATTAAGCGAAGTTTACGATAGTTTTTATGGATATGGTATATATTCTTCTTATGACTATAATAAAGATTTTTCTTATTTAATTGATAAAAATGGAAATAAAATAAAAGAAAAAAACATTATAGATATAAGTGAACAAATAAAGATTATCAAGAAAAACAAAAAAATGACATATTATAATATTGCTAATAATTCATATCTAAAAAATAATCAACTTTATGACATTTGTTACAATTTTCTCAATGGAGTTGCAAAAGTTGGAATACAAAAACCTAATCAATCTATTTATAATGTATCGTATTTATATGGATTAATTGATAAAAATGGTAATATATTATTGCCATGTGAATTTACATATTTGGATTATAATTATCCAAAATATGTTATTGTTTCGAAAACTTGTGATGACCCAATTTGGGAAAGAAAACCAGAATTCGGAATGCTAGATTACAATAATAATTGGATAATTGAGCCAAAATATAATTATATACTACCTATTACAGATAACATTGTTGCTTTATGGATTGTTAAGGAGAACTCTGAATATTGGGCCTTGTATAATATATCAACTAAAGAATTTAACAAAATCGATTCAAATTATACATTAATTGATAATATCAATTTATTTAATAAAAACAATACAGAAGATTTTCTTTCATTTTATGATTTTAATACAGAAAAATACGGTTTTATAAATTCCAACGGTGATATTATCTTAAATTCAATCTGCTCTAAAATAGAACCGAATCCAGATAACGGCTATTGGCGGGTTTTAGTTGACAATAAATGGATGCTGTTCAAGGAAGACCAGGGACTGATAGATCCAGATGAGTATCTTGACTTTTCCAAGGTAAAATAAAAGGGTGTTCGTACAAGAGCGTACCAAGGCTACTATGATTATATGGATAATGAAGGGATGAAAATTAAAACTGTAAAATATTTTAGATATAAGGAATCTTAAATATGAAAAAACAATATAAAATTATTACAAGAATCATACTATTCAGTTTTTTTTTATTACTTTTATTAAGTTGTTTAAATAACAAAAAGAATAAAGTAAATTTATTTGTTGATGAATATATTTCTACGGTCTCTTATGAACACGCAAAGCACAAGACACATATAACAGAAAATATGAAGGTGTATTACATGGACTATGAAAATAAGGAAATGGCAGATATGCCCGAATATCTTGAAATAGGTCCCTTTAGAAATAATGTGTTGATAATCAATAATTATACAATAATATCAATTAAAGAAATTAATGATGTAAAAATTCCTGGATGTAAATATATTTATGATGTTAATGTGCAGTTCGAAATTGAAACTGAAAATGGTAATTACAAACAAAAAATTGCTAACTATTGGGTAACATACTATAAAAATAAATTTTACATATATGGAGACAATTTCTTACAAGATATTTATATATTAAAAAAGGATATAAATTAAAAAGCGGAAATCTTATATACTTTCTCAAAGTACAATACACATGGATAAGGAGATTGAAATCAAATGAAAAAAAAGGTATTTATAATCTATTTTTTAGTAACAGCCTTCTGCTTATTTTCATGTAATTCGCAGACTCTTGACAACTATAATGGTGTTATTTTGACTTCTGAAAAATATCCATTTTCAGATAATTGGTCTGATTTATCAAAAGAAGGAGAAGTCTATTTATTTTATAAACTTAAAAATATTAATGGAACTGAAATCATAACCAATTTCTTCTATTCTCTGAAAACTAATGAGAATGAGTTTCTATATCTTGGGGGGTTTGATGTTTATAAAGGATTTATAAATAATAGGAGAAAACAATTTGTAAAACGAAGCGCCATTTCAAATAAAAGCAAATTCATAAAAGAAGATTTAGTTGGAATATCTAAAAAACTATTGGACGAACCTTTTGTCATAATTGGAATTGTTCAAGATGTTGATGATAAACAGTTGTTCGAAACTGAGAGTCTTGCATTCTTCTACATAGACGAAAAGAATAAATCCATTGTAGAATGGTTTCCTGAGTTGTAAATAATTTTATGGAATTCTATGATATGAAAATTCATACTGTAAAATATTCCAGATGCACAGGAGGAAACAATGGTGGAGCGGGTGCTGTTCAGGGATCGGAAGCATCCAGTGGACAGGGTTATAATAAATGACTTCAACAGGAGGAGCGGTGGTTTGAAAATATACAGGATTTGGAATAGGAGTAAATATGGGAAAGGTGTTAGTGATAGGTTCAAGGGAAATTGAATTTTCTGAAGAAATACAGGAGACAATATATTTTGATAATGTGGTAGCGGTTCTATATCGTAAGGATAAAGAAATTCCAAATAATGTGATTTTTTTTAATTTTAAAGGGAAACAACTTTACACAATTAATGATATTGTAAAGGCAAAGGTACAGAGGGGATATGACCATATTGAGAAAAAAAATGACTCTATCCTCATTGCTGAATGTGAAATTGGAATTATATATGAAATTGATGTAGAAAAAAAAGAAGTGTTAAATAAAACCTTTGTAAGATAAAATTTTTCCTAAATGCCTCAATGTAACATCTACAGAAATTGTTACTGCCGTAAACCGAGGTACCTCAAAAGCACTTGTACTAGGCACAGACATCTTCTTCAGAAATGGAGCCTACCGACCAGAGACGGAGGAGGGCAGGAAAATCCTTGCCCACGAGCTGACCCACGTGACGCAGCAAAAACGAGACATTTTGAGAGGCGAGACAACAAGGGAAGAGCTGGAACGGGAGGCGGAAGCAGCGGAAAAGCAGGTGGAGGACAATGGAAACCCATTGATAACCAGAAGGATAGGGAAAAAATATTATTCCTTTACACAAAAAGAATGGAATCAAATTAACAAAATGTAAAAACTATGATTGAAGATTGGATTGAATCGGAAGAACGAAATATGACAGAAAGGGAATATCTTGATTTTTTATACAAGATACAGGAAATGGAAATAATGGAAGGAAATGTATGGGAAAAATAACACGGAAACAGGCAATAACGGCCATTAATTTAACGATAGACCAATTGTACATGAAAGTTATGACTGGAGAAGGGACAAAAAGATATTGGTCAGAAGATGAGAAAACGCTCAGTAGTTTTCATGAAGATATGTTAAGGTTAGAAAGATGTCTTAGCGACAAAGAATTTCAAAAGGAATTGAGAATTGTGCCTGTACAGGAATTACAAGAGTATTATTTGTTAATAATAGAGCTGTCTAGGGCATATGATTTGCCTAGCAAGGCTTTTTTAGAAAGTCATACATTGATTGAAAATCGTAAAAAAACTATCATGAGAATGTTCTTAAATATTCTGCTTGGTAAGGAAGTTTCAGGAAGACTGAAGCTGCTCTTTCTGGATATATGTTTAATTGCAATTTGTATTAAATACAGATATGTAGTAAAACAGGGAGAAATAACTTCTGTAACTAGATATGTAGAGGTAATCTGTATGATTTTGATGCTAACAATAGGGATTTTTATTTATGAATAAGAGAGTATTGTTTTTACTCTGTGAGATTGCCATGTTGGGGTTTATACAGGGGATTTCCTACAACCTTCACATTATTCTTCCACTGGCACAAAGATATTTCTTCCTCGATATTTTATTTTTTGTGGTGCTTGTCCTCGTTTTCGTTGTCTATCCCATTGTCCTCACCTTCAAAAGTACGTTGGCATTGGCCATACACGCAGGAGTGATTTTTATTTGGCTTGCAATCCTTCAAAGCAATTTTGGTCTGGCAGATGAAATATACCGGTACCTGTATGCCTTGCTGTCACTCCTCGCCGTAAGGCTCATCATGTCCAGGATTCTGCGTTGCCGTGGATATATTGCCTGCAAACAAATTTTGTTTTATGACTACAACATTGAAGGCAGGGAATCGGTGGAGAAAGACTTTAAGTATTTGGGATTCTCCTGTCGAATGAATTTCGCCGAATTGATGGAAAAAAGAATTTTTCTGGACACACTGTCGATACAATATTGTTTCTATGACGGAAAGAAAATCATCATCCTAACCTATCAGTCAGACAAGATTGATGGTCTTTTCAAGGGAATATTGAACAAAAAGACTGCGATGAAAGAGGAGGAAATGCTTTTGCCCGGTAGTTTTTCTCAGCAGGAGTTTTGTCCTGTCTGCACGTGGACTTTGGGTGATAGAAAGATAGTTGTGGCAGACTTTGAAAGCGTGAAAAAGCTTTTCATTGAAATCCTGCAACAATACACACCGGTCCCTACGCGGACGAGCTTGCAAGGTCGCTGCACACACTAGCACTTGTACTGGGCACAGACATCTTCTTCAGAAATGGAGCCTACCGGCCTGAGACGGAGGGGCGGAAGATCCTTGCCCACGAGCTGACCCATGTGGCACAGAACAAAAAGCGGGAAGAGTACAGAGGAGTCAGCAGGGAAGAGCTGGAGGCATCCGACTTCTCCTCCCTTGACTGCGAGACCACGGGCCTTGAGTTCGACTCCTGCCAGCTCATATCCATCAACCTCTCATACACCGTGGGCACTGAGATTCGCTCCTACGTGGCCTTCTACAGCCTCGACTACTGCCTAGCCCACTTCCCTGACAAGCTGGAGAGGCTCCTCTCCCAGCTTGTCATCCTCGACCTTGTAGCCCTCGCCCTGTCCCGCAGGTACTGCTCCATGCACAACAGTGCTGTTCGACCAGCGTGTCCTCCTCCTGCACCTTCTACGATGACCCCCTCAAGGGGGAGTACTGTGTGGAGACTGGTGATGAGTCCAAGAACATCCTCTCCATCTTCGCCGCCCCTCCTGGATATGTTGTGGTGAGTACTGATTACTAGTCCCTTTGGATACCTTGGTTGAAGTTGAGGGTGGTTCGTGTGCTATCGGAGATATGCTGGGAGAGGAGGTTATGGTTGGGACCTCCATAGGATACAAGCGAGGTTATAATATTCCCACTACTGGCATGAAGGAGTGCCTTGAGATTGGGACAGCTTCAGGGAAGGCCTTACGTTGCGCTGAGGACCATATAGTCTGCGTGAGGCCTGGTTCTGGCTACAAGTGGGTCAGGGCCGATGAGCTTTCCATGGGGGATGATGACCAGGCCGTCCCCATCCTAAAATCTTTGGTAATCTTTTCAAAAAAATTCTTTTTCTCCCTTTTCCTTTCAGAATCCGATCCACTGCAAAGAAAAATAAATTTCCTTTCAAAAAAACAATGCAATCCAAGTCAAATTCATCGAATTTCCACCAGAAAAATGACTTGGCACGATTCTTGCTTATATGTCTATACATTACTTTTCAGGAGACCGTAGTATGCTTGCAGTCAACAGAATTTACATGCAGTACAAGACACAAAAGATTTCGAGGCAGGAGGCCATATCATTCTTGCTTGCCGAAATATTCAAGTCCCCCAGATATTACCATCTGGGAAGTCTGGACGAGGACGAGGTCAGTTGCTTCATCGTCTGGATTCACGACCACATCCCGAAAATTCTGGACAACTACAATGAGGAGACAAGCTCCTTCATCACCTATTTTACCTCGGCGGTCAGAATCAGATTCAGGGGATGGCGGCGGGACTTCGTAAAGAAGCGAATCTTCCAGAGCATCCTTGACGCCCAGCACCGCTCGGAGCAGGCAGACCATCCCCTGCATGGCTATTCGGTCGCCGAGACTGCCCAGGACTATTTAGCCGGAACAAGGAGGCGCAGGACTCCCTTGTCTACAAGGCAGGCGCTGACGGTGCTTGTCCTGGCCCTCCGCTCCCTCCACACCCTCAACGGCTCCATCATCGACAGGATTCCTGCGCTGACCGGGGTGTCCCGGCAGGAATTCCACGGATACATGGCAAGGATTGAGGAGGGCATGAGGAAGAAGAAGGCCCTCTTCGACCATCTGGAAGCCAGGATAAACAGAGCCTACATCCTCCAGCAGCAGTATGCGCTGGAGCTTTCCTCACTGGATGCGGACAGCCACCAATACTTCCTTGTGGAGCATCAATACCAACACCAGAGGGAGGTTCTGCAGCGGCTCCGCACCCTTAGGCAGCGATTCAAGCTTCGGCCCTCCGGCAGGCTCATCGAGGAGGCGCTGGGAATTCCTTCAGGCAGCGTCCGGCGAATCCTCCTCCATGCAGACAGGCGCATAGCCCAGATCCGCCAGCTCCTTGACCAGGAAAAGGAGTAGGTGGTAGGATTGCGCCATGAAGATATACTTTGCGTCAGGAAACCGGCACAAGAGGCAGGAAATGGCCGCCCTCTTTCCCCAATGCGACCTGGTGATTCCAGCGGACGAGGGAATCGAGTTCAGCCCGGAGGAAGACGGGAGCACCTTTCTGGAAAACAGTCTTGTCAAGGCACGGGCCCTATGGCACATTGTCGGCCAGCCTGTCCTTGCCGATGACTCCGGCCTCTGCGTCGATATACTTCAGGGAGTTCCCGGAATATACTCCTCCAGATATGCCGGCAGGAACTTCCATCAGGGCAGAAACGACGGGACAAGGCCCACCCAAGAGGAGCAAAACCGACTCCTTCTGGAAGAGACGGACCTTGCGATACAATCATACCTGTCCAAAGGCTTGTGCTTGCCGGAGAACCCCCGGAGCTGCCGCTATGTCTGTGCCATGGTGCTCTACCTTGGACCGGAAAGATTCCATGTGGCGCAGGAGACCATGGAGGGTAGCCTTGTCCCCAGCCTGGAGTTTTCCAGGGGAGTCGGAGGATTTGGCTACGACCCCATCGTCATCCTGGAGGGTACGGACAAGACCATTGCCGAGCTGACCACCCATGAAAAGAACCGCCTTTCCCACCGGGGAAAGGCGGCCCGCGCCATACGGGAGCTTCTTCCACTGGCATCCAGATAGGCTCAGGCATCCCCCGGCTTCTGAAACATGAAGATTCTGGGGGATGCCTTGCCCAGGTAGCGGAGCCCACAGCTCCCGCCGCAGGCAGCCATCGAGCCCTCTGTGTAGAATGACACATGGGTTCTGTCGTCCTTATACCACCAGCCTTTGAATCCCTGGGGAATATCCATCCCATCCGGTATCGGCAGGGTGCCAACCGCCACGTGGCCGCCCCTGGCACAGCTATGGGCCAGGCCAGCGAACCCCTCTAGAGGACGCTCGAAGTGCTCCGCCACCTCAAGGCAGAGCACTAGGTCTGCCCTCCCCTCCTGCAGATTGACATCACAGTCAAAGAACGGATCCCAGCCTGTGATGCAATCCTGCTCCGGCAGCCTCGGAAGAGAATGGCAGAGAAAGTCAACGCAGGCAGCCAGGGAAGGTGGATCCGGGAGGCAGGCTGTCCTTCGGGGCTGCGGCGGCTCCCGTTGCCTGGCCGAAACCATCCTCAGCAGCCCCACCAAGGCGGGGCTCGGCCCGCTCCCATAGTCAAGGATATGGCTGCAAGCACGTCCGCGGAGAAAGGAGAAGCAACTGCTGACAAAATCGCATAGGAACCGCACATAGCCTGAATCCGAAAGCTCGTTGCGATGGTACTGGTACCGCTCCACCTGCTCCCCGACGGACAGATAGCACCCTTCGGACAGGGAGATGCCTCCGCAGGATCTGCACCGGAAGTATTGGAAGTCTCGCCTTTTCGTCCCGACAGGAAAGCAGAAGACATCTTTGCCGCCGCAGAATTTGCACACAGAAAAAAGCATTGGAGAAGTATAAAATATCCTCAAGAATTTGGCAATTTGGCCCGACAATTTTTATGAAAAGTTGTATGGGAGGACAGCTTCGTCGAAGAATCCTGCCGTACATTTTCACCGTAAGTTATCACTAATGTAGCCTTGTAGTGTAAACTTGCAACGGGCGGCAGGGAAGTTGCCCGAACATAATTCCATGGAGGAAAAATATGGTTATCAACCACAACATGTCAGCTATGTATTCCAACCGCCAGCTGGGCGTCACCAACCTCAGCGTGCAGAAGGACATGGAGAAGCTCTCATCCGGAATGAGGATCAACCGGGCGGGCGACGATGCGTCAGGGCTTGCAGTATCCGAGAAGATGCGCAGCCAGATCCGCGGCCTGAACCAGGCATCAAAGAACGCTTCCAATGGTATCAGCTTCATCCAGGCAACCGAGGGTTACCTGCAGGAGACTACCGATATCATGCAGCGCATCCGCGAGCTGGCAGTCCAGGCTTCCAACGGAATCTACACCGACGAGGATCGCATGCAGATTCAGGTTGAGATCTCCCAGTTGGTTGCAGAGGTTGACCGCATTGCCAGCTCAGCCCAGTTCAATGGACTGAACATGCTTACCGGCCGGTATGCGCGGCAGACAGGCGAGAACTCTGTGACAGGTTCTATGTGGTTCCATATCGGCGCCAACATGGACCAGCGCATGGAAGTTTACATCGGCACCATGACCGCTGTAGCCTTGGGCGTCCGCGAGTTGGGTGACGAGACCATCATCACGCTGTCAACACCGGCTGAGGCCAACCGCGCAATCGGCACTATTGACGAGGCTCTGAAGAAGATCAACAAGCAGCGTGCCGACCTGGGTGGATACCAGAACCGTCTTGACCATGCAGTGAAGGGCATTGACATTGCCGCTGAGAACCTGCAGGCCGCCGAGTCCCGCATCCGCGACACGGACATGGCAGCCCAGATGGTCGAGTTCACCAAGAACCAGGTCCTGACACAGGCTGGAACTGCCATGCTGGCCCAGGCCAACACACAGTCCCAGAACGTTCTGACACTTCTCCGGTAAGGGTCATAGTATTGACCGGAAATAGTGCGGTTTCCCGCACTATTTCCGGTTGTTTTGCGGGAAAAATCTGCCTTCCCATCTTTACAACTCCCCAAATAATCGGTATACTATGTCTAACAGATTTTCAGCATGATTTTAGACATGCTGCTTGTTCTTTGAAATCTGCCTTTCATCCTGCTTATGACGGCATGAATGGACACAGTGTTTACGGTGTCTTTTTATGCTGATGGTTCTAAAACCGTGCTGGAGGGCGCGACTCCGCATCGGTCCCCATAAGCATAAGACCAGGACAGGGAATGTCTTGGGAACAAAACATGGAGGGCAACTATGATTATTAATCACAACATGAGTTCTATGTACGCCAATCGTACACTGGGTGTTTCCAATGCACAGATTCAGGGCAACATAGAAAAACTCAGTTCTGGTCAGCGCATAAACAGGGCTGGCGACGACGCTTCAGGACTGGCTGTATCTGAGAAGATGCGGTCACAGATTCGCGGTCTGAATCAGGCTGAGAGGAACATCCAGAATGGAGTTTCATTCATCCAGACCACTGAAGGTTACCTGCAGGAGACCACAGACATTCTGCAGCGTATTCGTGAGCTTGCTGTGCAGTCCGCAAACGGTATCTACACCGATGAGGATCGCATGCAGATTCAGGTCGAGGTGTCCCAGTTGGTGGCTGAGGTGGATCGCATCGCAAGCCAGGCCCAGTTCAATGGCATGAATATGCTTACTGGAGCATTTGCCACAGACTCGGTGGTTGGACGCGTGATGCAGCTTCAGGTTGGTGCTAATATGGACCAGAACGCTCGTGTGTACATTGGTACCATGACAGCTCAGGCTCTTGGCCTCGTTGGTGCTCAGGGAACAGATGAGAAGATTACCATCAATTCTCCTGAAACAGCGAACCAGGCCATTGGTTCTGTAGATGCTGCCCTCAAGGCCGTTTCAAGACAGCGTGCCGACTTGGGTGCCTACCAGAACCGCTTCGAGATGGCCGCAGATGGCGTTGCGATTGCAGCGGAGAATTTGCAGGCAGCCGAGTCTCGTATCCGCGATACGGATATGGCCTCTGAAATGGTCGAGTACACCAGAAACCAGATCCTGACACAGACAGGAACTGCCATGCTGGCTCAGGCAAACATGCAGTCTCAGAACGTGCTGGCATTGCTGAGTTAAGCATTATCCATCAAAGAGATAGCTGGATGTCATCTTTTTGGTGAAAAAGGCCGGAAGAGGTGCGCCCCTCTTCTGGCCTTATTTTAGGAGGAGCCCATGAGTGGAATTCAATCAATTGGGCGGAATTTGGCAATGGATGGCCACACCTACCACCTCACCCGATCTGCTCCATCGGTATCGTCTGGACAAGCAAAGATAGCCGTACCAGACCCCGCCGATGTGGTTGAAATCCTTGCCGAAAATCTTGCCAACACAAAGCTTGACGTACAGGAACTACAACGGATTGCTGATACAATGGGCAAGAAGGTACGTTTCAATGTCAACAAGGAACTTGGACGGGTCATCGTCAAGATTGTTGACCCTTCTACCGATAAGGTATTAAGGGAGATACCGTCTGTAGACATGCAGCAGCTTCAAGCCAGAATCAAGCAGACCATGGGAATGCTGGTTGACGAAAAGGCTTGATGGCATGGCTGCAGACATAGGTGAGCAATGTCTGGAATCAATATACCCGGAGTTAGTGACAAATACAAGACCAATGAACTCGTAGAGGCGCTCATCAATCAGGAGCGGCTTCCCTTGGAAAGGGAGCAGAAGACTCTTGATGGATACAAGGTGCAAAAGGATGCGCTCCGTAGCGTAAACCAGAACATGTCCTCTCTGAGGGAAAGTGCAAGGGGACTCTACTCGTTCGACAATCCCTTTAATAACAAGACAGGTGTCTCCTCTGATGAGGAGGCCATTTCTGCCGATCCGGGGAGAAACGCTGCCTTTGAGTCATTTAAAGTCGATGTGCTTCAGCCTGCAACCACCGACCGATTCCTCTCTAAGGAGATTGAGAGCGGATACAGGGTGGAGGCCGGGAGCTATATCTTCAAGTCTGGCGAGAAGACTATCAACATGAATTGGAAGGGCGGAAGCCTAAAGGACTTTGTCTCCTCCCTCAACAGAAGGAGCAAGGATGTCATCAAGGCAACATTGGTTGGTGTGTCTCCGGGAAAACAGGCATTGATGATAGAGTCCATGCAGACAGGAGAAGCCAATCGTCTTGTGTTTGAGGATGACGCTCTGAACTTTGCCAAGGACATTGGCATGGTGCAAAGAGCACAGTCAAAGGGGACACCCCTCTCCTCCCCCAACAGCATCAAGCCGGCTCCAGTCGATACAAGTTCCGTATCCACATCAGAGGAGCAGGTTGGGATGCCAGTCCTCTCCTCCGACGGAGTTACGATGCAGGACGGCAAAATCACAGTTCCCCCAAGAGGCAGCTTTTCTGTTGACGTCCCCTCGGATGTCGCCTCTGATCCGAACCAAAGGATTGAGTTTTCCCTAGGGCAGGCCGATGTTGCAGACATTACTACCGGCATGAACCAGCGTACCCAAAGCCCGGTGCTTCCTGATTCTGGCGGCATAAACTTCAAGGGAATCCGCATAGACAACATACAGTCTGACACCACCCTGCTAGCAAGCCCAGCCAATCCCCAGAGCCCCCTGTCTCCTGTCAGCGACGACCGCATTGTCTCCATCAGAATGAAGGATGGTTCCGAGGTCGATGTGCCGTACCAGGAGGGGGCCACAAACGAGGACGGAAGCAAGCAGGTGTCCATCCAGGTCTCGGACTATCCCGGCATCGACTCAATCATTATCCGCAACAGAAACACCGGTCGGGAGATTACCCTCAGTTCAATCGAGTCCTTCAACCAGAATTCCGATCTGGAGTTCGAGCCGGTCAATCCTGCAAGCATTGCCCAGGACGCAAAGATTAAATATGAGGGCATAACCATAACCCGTCCTACCAATGACATCGATGACGTTGTCCCTGACGTCACACTGCACGTAAAGCAAAAGACGGAGCGGACAGCCACCATAGACATCAAGCCTGACACGGAGTCTGCAAAGGAGGCCCTCATCACCTTCGTCGGCACCTACAACCAACTCATGGCGGAGATAAACGTGCTCACCCAGACAAAGGAGGAAATCATCTCCGAACTTGAGTACCTGTCGGACGAGGAGGTGGAGCGGTACAAGGAGTGGCTTGGCTTGTTCCAAAGCGACTTTTCCCTCAAAAACGGCAAGAGCTCCATGCAGACAATCATGGCATCCCCCTATATTGTGGAGGGAAACGAGGAGATTTCCATGCTGGCTCAATTAGGAATCTCCACCAGCGCGGACTCCTATGCAGGAATTTCAGCCAGCCGTCTGAGGGGCTATCTGGAGATCAACGAGGACGAGCTTGATGCAGCGTTGGAAAACAACCTCCTAGAGGTAAAGAACATCTTCGGGTATGACACTGACGGAGACCTGGCCATAGATAGCGGCATCGCATACCAGTTGGACCAGCGCCTCCAGAGTTTTGTGCAGTCGGGCGGAATTCTATCCACAAAGATTTCCGGACTGGACACACGGATTGCCAGCTCGGAGACCCAAATCGAAAAGCTGGAGACGCAGATTGAGGCCAAGGAGCAGGAGCTGAAGAAAAAGTACAGCCAGATGGAGTCCACGCTCAA
This sequence comes from uncultured Treponema sp., assembly GCA_937876905.1. Taxonomy (GTDB): domain Bacteria; phylum Spirochaetota; class Spirochaetia; order Treponematales; family Treponemataceae; genus Treponema_F. The sequence goes on along the minus strand of CALEFI010000043.1, from coordinate 2,831 downwards.
CAGTCTGGAGTCCCAGTCCCAGTCCATCAACAATACTTTCAGCAACCTTAATGGCGGGAATTCCAAGAACTAGGGGGTAACAATGAGATTTTACATCAATGGGCAGGAAGTGGATATTACCCTTGACACGGAAACGAATCTAGGTGATATTCTGAAGTCGTTTGAGTTGGAATGCGAGAAGAACAATGCGACAACCATCAACATCGTTGTCAACGGAAAGGAAATGGACGCCTCTGACTTTGACAAGTCGGTGCAGCGGCCGATTGATGAGATAGACACGCTGGAGCTGACGACAATCACCGAGGACGACATCTGGGTCTCCTTTCAGGACATAGCAGCCCGTTTCAACTCAATCATAGAGGACCTGAGCCTCATCTCAGTCCAGTTCCAGAATGGACAGGACAAGCTGGCCCTTGACTCCGTTGCGAAGCTGGCGGACATTGTCGATTATTTTTGCAAGGTAACTGCCTTGTCCGCCCTTTTTCCCAATCGGTTCGGCTCCATGGATGTCGAGAGCGTCAAAATTCAGGACTTTTTTGCCGACTTCTCGTCAATTCTGGGCGAATTTGAGGAGGCATTCAAGAATTCGGACTCCGTAATGCTGGGAGATCTTGCTGAATATGAGATAACTCCACGGATTGAGTCAATTGTTACGATGATAAACGCAATAAAATAGTTGGAGTTGTAGATGCAGGTATTGAAACTAGACAACATAAAGAAAAGCGAGGGCGTCATATACTACCGCAGGCAATATACGGCCGAGGCGGAGATGGAACTGCCGAACTGCATGGAGAGAGTTCCCGTCTCCTTTACCATAGAGACAGGTCCCCTCGGCGACAAGCAGTTTGAACTTGAATTCGATCCCTACAAGATCAACTATCCTTACATCCCCATCAAAAAAGCCCTGACGGAATATATCCTCAACATAGACCAGATGGGAGCCCTTCCCCTATGACATTTGTCACCCATTCAGCCCAGGAAACAATCCAACTGGGCAGGCGCATCGGCTCCATGCTGCAGCCAGGTGCCGTCATCGCCATGGAGGGAGGACTGGCGGCAGGCAAGACCACCATCACCAAGGGAATCGCAGAGGCGCTGGATATTGCGGATACCATAACAAGCCCCACCTTCACCCTTATATCTGAATATGAGGGCAGATTGCCCCTCTATCACATGGACGTGTACCGCCTTGATTCAAGCGAGGACTTCATCAATCTCGGAGCGGAGGACTTAATCTATGGCAAGGGGGTCAGCGTGATTGAGTGGAGCGAGCGGGTAAAAGACGAGCTTCCTCCCTGCGCCATCAGCCTGCATCTTGAGGTGCGGGACGACGGGGGAAGGAACATCACAATTGACAACTGGCCCTACGGAGAGCTATGAAGGCACTGGCCATTGACTCTGCCGTCACCTGCATCACCTTGGCCGCCTGCAACCAGCAGGCAAGGGCATCGGTTACACTGGACATCGGCATGAGGCAGTCCGAGAGGATTGTCCCTGCCATTGAGTACGTGCTGGGCCAGGCGGAGCTCCGTCCACAGGAACTGGACTTCATAGCGCTAAGTGGCGGCCCCGGCTCCTTTACTGGATTAAGGCTTGGCTTTGCCGCCGCAAAGGGACTGCAACTTTCCACAGGCTGTCCGGTCTATGCCATCCCAACCCTAGAGGCACAGGCCCTGCCCTACTCCGCTTGGCCAGGATTGGTGCTTTCCACAATCGATGCAAAAAAGGAAAGATTCTATGTCCAGTGGTTTTCCAAGGGGAAGGCACTGACAGCCCCCCTTGACTTGGCGGTGGCGGAAATTGTAGCCAGAATCAAAGACTACGACAATATACTCATCGTGGGAGCCGACAAGGACCTTCTGCATGACAGGCTGGAGCCACTGACGCTGCACCGTTTTCCCTTCCTCACCTCCACAACAAGCGACGCCCTGCTCCAGTTGGGACTGAAGGCCTTTGAGGACGGGAACAAGGGGCTGGAACCCCATGAAGGTCCCTTCTACATAAGGAAGAGTGAGGCCGAGGAAAATCTGGGCTAGCGTATCTCAAAGTACAACCGGCTCAAATAGGTATGTCTCTTCTTTGCCCGCTCCCAAAAGGGGCTCTGCGGATAGGAGTCTATGACATGCTTGTAGGCCTTTTGAGCCTCCCTGATGTTCCTGACAGATGAGTTTGACTCCAAGACCTGCCCTTTCAAATAGTAGGCCGCATCAAAGCTGCCTGTCGCAACGGTAAAGAACTTGTCCAAAGTCTCCAAAGAGGCAGAAAAATCTTCCGCATAAAAATACTCCTGCGCCTGGGCAAGCAGGGCGTCCTGGTCTGTCACCTGCGGCAGGAGCAAGGCCACATCAGGAGGAACATCGGATTCCTGCTGCTGATCAAGTTCCTGACTGGGCAAAGCTGTGGACAGCTCTGACTCACCTTCGAAGACAGGAGGCTCAAACTGCTCCTCAGCGGATTCCACCTGGGCGAGCTCCTCCTGAGATAACTGCTCCCTTTCCGGCTCAATCTGGAATGATTCCATCTCCTCCTCTCTGGAAGCGGCATCCGGCTGTGGCACAGCCTCATCCGGTACCATGGGCTCCAAGGTAGCCACCTCCCCTCCTGCACCGTCGGGAACCGCAGCAATATCCGAGACGGGCTGTTCAGGCAGAACCTCCTGAGCAGGGGCGGCTGGATTGCCGGAATCTACCATGCCTTGATCCATGGGAATGATGGCCTGTGACTGCTCCTCGGCGGAGTCCATCGGGGGAACGGAAGGCATACCGGACTCGGCTTGCTCCGCTAGGGACGACTCTTCGGCCTCATCAGAGTGAGCCAAGACCTGGGGAATG
>CALEFI010000042.1 GCA_937876905.1 uncultured Treponema sp. | reverse complement strand
CCGTCGCTCAACGGATAAAAGCTACCCTGGGGATAACAGGCTGATCTCCCCCAAGCGTCCACAGCGACGGGGAGGTTTGGCACCTCGATGTCGGCTCGTCGCATCCTGGGGCTGAATTCGGTCCCAAGGGTTTGGCTGTTCGCCAATTAAAGCGGTACGCGAGCTGGGTTCAGAACGTCGCGAGACAGTTCGGTCCCTATCTGCTGCGGGCGTTGGATGATTGAGGGGGGCTGCCTTTAGTACGAGAGGACCGAGGTGGACGAGCCTCTGGTGTACCAGTTATCCTGCCAAGGGTAAGCGCTGGGTATCTAAGCTCGGAAGGGATAACCGCTGAAAGCATCTAAGCGGGAAGCCCGCCCCAAGACTAGTCATCCCGGGGGGCTTGACCCCCCTGAAGACCCCGGACAGACCATCCGGTCGATAGGCCGCAGGTGCAAGCATGGCAACGTGTTCAGCCGAGCGGTACTAATAGGTCGTGAGGCTTGACCATATTATCGTTCCCGCGGGGGTGTCCCCCGCATCCCTCTTTCCCCCTCTCCTGCATCCCTTATGCTGCCAGGAGGCAGCATAACTTCCCCCTCATCAGTTTTACTCTACAGCCCCTCGACCTTCTATTTCTTCCCCCCCCCCCCCATAAACTTGAGTTTACTGCTTCCAGATTTATGTGGTATTATTTTTTTTCTTTCAATTTCTTTTGAAGTTCTCTGTCTAGACAGTTGGCGAAGTCGTTGAGATTCTTTTTGTTAAAGCTACCGATTCTGTCTGGCTGGATGCCCATCTTGGCAATATTGTAGTTGAAATTTCTTATGGAGAGCTGCTCTCGGATTGTTTCAGTGGTGAATAAACAGCCCCTGTCATTAATGGTACTTATACCTTTTTCTACTAGTTTGGCGGCGAGGGGAATGTCGCGTGTTATGACTAAATCACAGGGAGCAGTTTGTTCCACTATGTAGTCGTCGGCTGCACCCTCCGTGTTTTCAGTAACAATCATCTTAATTTTTGGATTTTTTTTTGAATATGCTAGGGGAATCTCTCGGTTTGCAACAAAAAAAGTGGGTATATCTAGTCTTAAAGCGAATTTTATTACGAGGTTCCGAACTTGGACTGGACAGGAATCTGCATCCACCCAAATGGAGAAACTCATGATTAGAGGACCTGGTCTATGGTGCTGATCATTCTCTTAGTCATGTCGTTGACTTGGGATAGCATCTGAGAGTGGGAATCAGGAAAAGATGGTTCACTGTCTGTGTATTTTTGTGTGTATAATTCGTCACTAATAAGGATACCTGCTAGGATAGCGGTTTGGAGTGGTTCTTGATGCGGAATGGTCTGCTGAAGTTTACTGATTACATTCGAGTAATAGTTTAGAAGCTGCTGAAGATATTCATCATCCTGCTGTGCATTAATCTTGAAGGTTGTGCCTAAGAGATTGATTGATAGGCTTCCCATAGAGTCCCTTTTTAGAATATATCAAGTTGGCCAGAATCGTAATCATCTTGGCTTTCTTCAAAAAGACTGTCGTCCTGAAACTCTGGGGAAGATGATGGTTCGTAGGAATCCCTTTCTTCGGATTCAATCTCTTCCGAGAACATCGGTGCCAAGGCGATACTCTGGTCCTGCTGTAATGAAAGCCCATCATGAGCTTGGCCATGAAAAATCTCGCTTTCAGTATGGTGTGCCTGCTGTGCAGGTGTGCCTGCGGAAATCTGTACTTCTTCTCCATCATCACGAATCACATCTGGTTCCTGATGACTGGAAATAGCCTGAAGTACAGAATTCTCCACGACGTTCAGCCTGTCGAGGGCCTTGATAATTCCCTGCTCAATCTTTTCCTGGTCTTGCTCAAAACTCAGTAACTTATTTTTTAAGTCCCGATTTTCGCTCTCAAGCCGGGCGCATTGCTGGAGTAGTCCAGCACGTTCTTCGGTCAACTGAAGAATTTTTGCGACGGCACTCTCGACCTTTTGTTCCAGTAATGAGATTTGCTCCAGGGAAATCATCCTATGCTCCCAAGGCCTTCTTGGCTTCGGCCACGACGGCCTTGAATGCAACCGGATCCTCGATGGCCATGTTTGACAGGGCTTTTCGATTGATGAGAACACCAGCCTTGGTCAGCCCTTCCATGAACCGGGAATAGGAGAGGCCTTCTTCTCGGACAGCTGCGTTGATGCGGGTAATCCACAGGGTTCGCATGTCTCCCTTCCTGTCCCTGCGGTCGACGTAGGCATGTGTCAGCGCCTTTACCATGGCATCCTTCGCAGCCTTGTAGTTGGTGCTCCTTCTACCGGTAAAGCCCTTTGTCATCTTGAGGATTTTTGCCCGGCGGTTCTTTCTCTTGGATCCGTCTATTGCTCTTGACATTCTCTAACTCCTTATAATCCTAGCCGTAGGGCAGCATCTGCCTGCGGACCTTCGCTGAGTCTGCATCGCTCAAAATTCCAGAACTGCGGAGCTGCCGCTTGCGCTTTGCAGCCTTCTTTGTCAGGATATGGCGAAGATTCATCTTCTTGTACTTGACCTTCCCGCTTCCGGTGAGGGACAGCCGCTTGGCGGCGGCGCGCTTTGTCTTCATCTTGGGCATATCACACTACCTCGCTATTTTTTTGTCTTGGGACTCAATGTCATGGACATAAAGCGCCCCTCCATTGCAGGCTGCTTCTCCACAACATATTCGTCGTCAAGCCGTTTGAGTACTTCCTTCAGGACATCATAACCAAGCTCGGTGTGTGCCAGTTCCCGGCCCCGGAACCGGATGGTCACCTTCACCTTGTTGCCTTCGTTAAGGAATTCCTGCACATGCTTCGACTTGAAATCAAGGTCACCGGAGCCAATCTTTGGCTGCATCCTGATTTCCTTGAGCTTCAGCTGTTTCTGGTTCCTCTTGGAGTCACGGAGCTTCTTCTCCTGTTCGAACCGATACTTGCCGTAGTCGAGTATTTTACATACGGGGGGATTCGCCTGTGGCGCAACTTCAACAAGGTCGAGCTCTTGCTCTCTAGCCATCTTGAGGGCCTCAATGGTAGGGACAATACCTGTTTGATCCCCCTTATCGTCTATCAGTCTGACCTCTCGAACGCGGATTTGTTCATTAATCCGCAAACCCTTATTATCCGCCAACGATCCTCCTCAGCCGTTTCGTTCCAAACTGGATAAAATGACACTTATGTAAAGCATGGTAGTTATAATAGCAGATAATGGCGGCGTATGTCTAGTATTTTGCTTGGGGAAGGACAAAGATGCCCTCATACATTGTATAAAAGTCAGAGTATGGGCTCTCCATGTTGATTGTATGGACTGTTTTGTGGTATCCTTTTCGGATATGTGGATGTTTGCTTGTCTTTTCCCGGCTGTTCTCCTATCGTTGCACTTGTTGAGTTGCAATGAGGCGAGGTATAGGCGTGCAGCCGTCTTTGGCCTTTTTTGTGGCGCGGTGTTCACTGTCCTTGCAATACTCTTTACCTCTGGCTATCACGTGTATCCGGCGTTTTTTTTGAGTTTCTTTTTCAATCTGTTTTTGTTTGAGTCCCTTGTTCCGTTTGCTGTGCTGTCTGCCATTGCGTTCCTTCTGTTCAAGGGTGAGGCCCAGTACAAGGCGGCAGTCCTTTTCCCGCTTTTTTTGGGTTTTTTTGTCCTGTATATACCTTTCAGGGTGTTCTTCAGGTCGGACTTCCTGTCTTTTTTTGTGTTGTTCGTAAAGCCTGTCCTCCTTGTGTCCAGTGTGGTGGGTGTGGCCCAGTCCGTTGGCCTGCTAATGGCGGGGATAGGCAAGGAAAGGAGGGCTGTGACTGTCGTGCCTGTCTGTGTTTTGGGTGTCACCTCGGCTGTCGCTCCTGCCGCAGCTGAGGTTTGCTGGTTCATGGGATTGCCGATGGCTCTATGGATAATTGTAGGACTTGTAGGGCTGTGTTCCCCCTTCCTGTTGGTGGCCTGGAAGCATCTGGGCTTGGATGGGAAATTGCCGGTTGCATGAAAGAGAGCCGGCATCCGTCCAAGGACTGATGCCGGGCGTGTCTTGTTGGGAACTGCTGCTAGGCCTTGCCTGCTGAGCCAAGGACTTCTATGTTCTTGTGCATGTATATATTCTTCAGTTCGTCTCTGGCAGGTCCCAGGTACTTGCGGGGGTCGAACTCCTCTGGATGCTCGGCAAATACCTTGCGGATGGCGGCTGTCATGGCTAGGCGACCGTCTGAGTCGATATTGATCTTGCAGACAGCTGACTTTGCGGCCCTCCTCAACTGCTCCTCAGGGATGCCAACGGAATCAGTGAGCTTTCCGCCATATTTTTCGATTTCCTTTACATACTCAACGGGAACGGAGGAGGAGCCGTGGAGGACGATGGGGAATCCGGGCAGTTTCTTCTCGATCTCCTCCAGGATGTCGAAGGCCAATGGGGGTGGAATCAGTACGCCGTCGGCATTGCGGGTGCACTGCTCTGGCTTGAACTTCTGGCGGCCATGGCTTGTTCCGATGGAGATAGCCAGGGAGTCCACGCCTGTCTTGCTCACGAAGTCCTGGACCTCTTCGGGCTTCGTGTAGTGGCTTTCCTCGGCGCAGACATCATCCTCGACACCGGCCAGGACTCCCAGCTCGCCCTCTACGGTAACATAGTTCTCGCGGCTGTGGGCATAGTCGCAGACCTGCTTGGTGAGGGCGACATTCTCGTCGTAGGGCAGGTGGGAGCCGTCAATCATTACAGAGGAGAATCCGCTGTCGATGCAATCCTTGCACAGCTCCAATGAGTCGCCGTGGTCAAGGTGTAATGCAATGGGTATGTCGTAGCCGAGCTCATGGGCGTACTCCACGGCACCTCGGGCCATGTTCCGCAACAAGTTCTTGTTGGCATACTTGCGGGCGCCGGAGGAAACCTGGAGGATGACAGGGGACCTTGTCTCCACACAAGCCTGGATAATTGCTTGGAGTTGCTCCATGTTGTTGAAGTTGTAGGCTGGGATGGCATATCCGCCCTTGATGGCCTTGGCAAACATCTCCTTAGTGTTCACTAGACCGAGTTCCTTGTAGTTTGTCATGTGCGACACCTCTCAATGAATGTATATAAAAATAATATGCCTTTGAATGAAAATAATCAAGGGTGGACTGGGAAAAAGGAAAAAAGAGGGAAAAAGAGTTTGACAAAGATATGCTGAAGAAATATAATGGTGACGATAATAGTGTAACTATATCTTTTCAGTTCATTAAAGGAGTTTTGGATGAAGCAGGGCGTTTGTGTCTTTGTAAGTCTCGTTCTTATGGTCTTGTTCTGTGTCCCGGTTTTCGGACAGCCTAGCGTTAAGAGCGTGGAAACAATCAGTATTGATAATTTTGATACTGCTGATGAGATGGGTTGGACATGGGATTACCAGGCCAGCAGGTTTGTGACGGAAGGATATCCCAAGATGGGATATTTTGATGGTATGCCTAGTTCTCTGATTCATTTGAGAAAAGATGGCGACCCTGATGCCAAGGTGCTTGGTGTAAAGGTTCTGTTCGACCGCAAGGGTGACAACTGGTTCGAGATTTTCCCCACCACCACCGGTGATGACGGAGAGACCAAGAACCATGAGATTCCCATGATTGGAACTGTAAATCAGATTGACTTTTGGGTATGGGGTGCCAACTACCTGTACTTCGTTGAGGTTCTGGTGCGTGATGCAGAGGGGCGTGTGCATGTGATTCCTGCCTGTAACACTGCCTTTGACGGATGGCGCAACATTGTGGTTAATATGCCTACCTATATCCGTCAGCAGTCCCGCATGCGTTCTGGTCCCGAGATGCTGTCCTTCGTTGGATTCAGAGTGCGGACCGATCCCAATGAGTATGTGGATGACTTCCTCATCTATTTTGATAATTTGAAGTATACAACAAATATCCTTGAGAACATTTACGATGGATATGAGTTGCGTGACACTGACTTTGGTTCTGATGAAGGTCAGGGTGGTAACCAGGGTCAGGCTGGAGCTGCTGAGCAGAATTAGCAGGAGGTTGGAGAAAGATGAAAAGAGTAATTGCAGTTTTGATTGTGGCCAGCGTTTTTGGTCTGGCCTTTGCACAAGAGGGAACTTCAAGTTTGGCTGACCCTGACCCTACAGTCATTGGAGCAGATTCAGCAAAGCAGGCTCTGCGGGAGGTCTCTGTCGATTTGTTTGAGCGAGAGGGGTCTTGGAATTCCCATATCTCCACAGACAATGGTGTTATCAATGCCCGTTTGTTTGATGGTAGCCCGGCTGCCAAGGAGCCCTTGGCTGAAAACGAGGGCATAACTGATGAGCGTGTCCTCGGTGTTAAGGTTGAGTTTTTCCGTCGTGGAGTGAACAGTTTCTATGTCAGGGCTGCTCGCCCCATCCCTATTGAGGGAATTACCAAGACTGTGTCTGTATGGGTTGCAGGTCGTAATCAGGGGCACAGTATGTACCTGCTCGTTCAGGACTATTTCGGAAGTAACTTTGAGGTGTATATGGGCAGTCTGGCTTTTTCTGGCTGGAGGAAGATGACAGTTGCTATTCCTCCTTCACCAGATGGAGAGAGGGGCATTGTCCAGCAGAGTGCTTACCATGGAGAGCGTCCCGGTCTGCGCATTGTCGGATTCCGTGTGGATTGTGATCCATTGTTGGCTCGTGGTTCATATTATCTTTACTTGGATGATCTTCGTGCTGTAACCGACTTGTATGATATGGAGAACAGGAACGAAGACGATATGATTGATAATTGGTAATCTTTTTCGATTTGTTCAAAGACTCTTGCTAAATGCAAGAGTCTTTTTTTATAAAATAACTATATGTACTATTTTTAACTTTCGAATTAAAAATGATGTCAGAAGTTCTCAAAAGATTGTCGAAGCCAAAGTCGGCAGTATCAGCCCCTTCAATTGACAGCCGGCAAAGTCCATAGTACTATGAAGGCATGAGCGATTTAGAGTTTCTTGACAAGTCAATCCGTCGTGTTCACGATTTCCCAAAGCCAGGAATCCTTTTCTATGACATTACTGGTATTCTGGTGAATCCTCCTGCCTTCAAATTTTGCCTTGATACCATGGAGTCTTGGTGTCGTGACCTAGACATAAATGCCATATCAGGCATTGAGTCTCGGGGCTTTCTCTTTGCTGCTCCCCTGGCGGAACGATTGGGGCTACCATTGGTGCTGGTTCGGAAAAAGGGTAAGCTGCCAGGAAAGCGCTACTCCTGCAAGTATTCCTTGGAGTACGGCATGGCGGAGATTGAGGCCCACATCGATGACATCAAGCCTGGGCAGCGGGTGGCGGTGATTGACGATCTGATTGCCACGGGAGGAACCTTGCAGGCGGCCCGCTCCATCTTTGAGCAGGGGGGCGCTCAGGTGGTGGAATTTTTCGGGGTGGTGGGACTTCCCTTCCTGAAGTACCAGGAGGTGCTGGGCCCAACCCCGGTTCACACCATCATCAACTACGATAGCGAGTAGGTTCCTTGGTGGCAGAGTTCCCGCAGTTGCAGAGTCTGACGGTAGCGTCGCCTTTCTCTTTTCATAGGATAATTGCATGAACCCACACATTTACACTGCTGCCATCATTGGTACCGGTAGAATCGGCTTTTCCCTGGGGCTGGACAAGAAGCGAGAGCAGCCTGCCTCCCACACCATGGCCTTGTTGTCAAACAGGCGGATTCATCTGGTGGCAGGCTGCGATGTGGACTCCCAGCGGCTGGAGGAGTGGGGGCGTTTTGTCAAGGCGGCCCGTCGCTACGATTCCGCCGGAAAGCTCTTTGACGGGGAACTGGCCGCCACTGGCTCCATCCCGGACATTGTGGTGGTGGCGGTGAACGAGGCCGCCCACCATGAGACAGCCTTGGCTGCCATCCACCACCATCCACGGCTGGTGATTCTGGAAAAGCCCGTAGCCTTGAGTTCCTGTCTGGCACAGACAATTCGTGAGGCGGCGGAGCGCCATCAGGTTCCCGTCCTCATCAACCACGAGCGCCGCTTTGCCCAGGACTATCATCTGGCCTGCCACCTGATGACAGAAATCGGGGAGCTGCAGCAGGTGACCGCCGCCCTCCATTCCGGCCTGCGGGTGTATTCGGCCAAGGAGGAGGAGACCGGCTTCTACAGCCTCATCCATGACGGAACCCACCTGGTGGACATAGTGAGGTTCCTGCTTGGCGGGCAGCAGCTGGTGGAGCCGGTGCTTTCTGGTGTCCACTGGGATGAAGAAAAGATGCTCCGCAACATGACCGTGACCTACTCCTGCGAAGCCTGCCCCTCGGTGCAGTTCACCATTTCAGGCCGCAGCAAATTCTTTGGATTTGAGATAGACATTCTGGGAACCTCGGGAAGAATTCGTCTTGGAAACGGTTTTTTCCACTTCTACCAAAGTAGGGAATCAAAGCTGTATTCTGGATTCCGTTCTCTGGAAGAGGTTTTTGGTGCATTCAGCTATCAGGTGGAAGGAAGGAGTCAGCATTGTCGGCTGAAAAAGAGGCGATTTGCAGGAAAAACGAGGTATTTTTCTGGAATGGTGCAGAATGCCGTGGACTTTCTGGATGGCACCGCACCCCTGGGTTCCAGCCTTGCGGATGGAATCGCCACTCTCAAGCTGCTGGAGGAGATGAAGGAGCTGGTGCTGTCCACCTGCTGAAAGCTGGCTTGGATGATTTGAAAAAGTTGCAATCCCGAAGAAAGGGCACTATCTTTGGAGTAGGGGCGGGTGAAATCCTCGCCTGTCAAATCCATTGTAATAGAGGAGTTCCTATGAAGGAGTCTGCTGTTTCCAAGAAGGATGAAATGCCTGCTGACGACAACACCAAATGGGTGTGCACTGTCTGCGGCTACGTCCACACTGGCTTTGAGCCACCCTACAAGTGCCCCAAATGTGGTGCACCAAAGGAAAAGTTCCAGAGGCAATAAGAGATTTCAAGTCGCCCGGCAGAGACTGTGTTCCCAGTTGTCTGGCAGTGAGCAGGGGGCTGTCCAGTTGGGCGGCCCCCTCCTGCCGGGTGGTCTCAGTCTGACAACCGCTTGCCGTCGTTGTAGGCCCTGCCCACCTGTTTTCCCAGTGCGATGTAGTGATGGTTGACGGGGTCGTAGGTGATGGGATGGAATTTGTTCAGGTCAATCTTTCCTTCTGTCAGGATGCTGTCCTCTGCCAGTGTGTTCACCACTTGGCCAATGACCCGCTCCGTCTCCTTGTCGTAGCTCACCAGCTGGCACTCTAGGGTCAGGGGAAAGGCCTCGATGACCGGCGCATCCACCACCTGGCTTCTGCTGTAGTCAAGCCCAGCGCGGGCAACCTTGTCGGACACCTTGTGGCCGGAGACGATGCCAAAATAATCCGCCTCCACCAGATGCTCCACATCGGCAATGCTGAGGGTAAAGGCTTTCCGTTCCAGCAGGTTCTGCACCGTCTTGTGGTTCCGGTCCAGAATCAATGATACCTTCGTGTAGTCGCAGACACCTCCCCAGGCGGCGTTCATGGCGTTGGCTGTGCCGTCCTGGTTGTAGGTGGCCACAATCAGCACCGGCTGCGGATAGATGAGGGGCTTGTTCCCCAGACTCTGCTTCATGGTTGTCCTCCTTGGATAATTGTAATTGAAAATGGGGCAGTCTTCCAGAGCTTCCATCAAAAAAAGCCACCGGGATGACAAGTCATTCCAGTGGCCTTTCTCTTGTAAGCAGATACCTTGATTAAATGGCCGCTCGCAAAGTGTTTATCCCACAAACTCCTTCTTCAGGAAGTCCAGGTCCAGCTCTGGGTACAGCACGAACTTGGACAGCAGGGCTTCCACCCGCTTCCTTGCTTCGGCCTGCACTGCGGGGTCCAGGTCAATCTTGCCCTTGGCCGGCTTCCCTTCCTTGGTGAGACCGGGCTTTGTGCCGGTAAGCACCAGGTTGATGATGGCGGCAATTTCCTTCATCTCATCCTTGCCCATGCCCAGGGTGGTGACGGCGGGGGTTCCCACCCGGATTCCGCTAGTCCACCAAGGGCCCTGGGGATCGAAGGGGAGGGTATTGCGGTTCAGGGTGACGCCGCACTCAAACATGGCGTTCTCCGCCTGGCGGCCAGTGAGCCCGAAGTTGGTGACATCGATGAGCATCAAGTGGTTGTCGGTGCCGTTTGTCTGGAGCCGCATTCCCAGCCTCATGCACTCCTCAGCCAAGGCACGGGCATTTTCCTGAACTCTGTGGGCATAGTCTTGATAGGCTTGGGTTCTGGCCTCCTTGAATGCAATGGCCTTGGCTGCCATCACGTGGGGCAGGGGACCGCCCAGTGCCAGGGGACAGCCCTTGTTTACGCTGTCGGCAAAGGCTTCCTTGCACAGAATCAGGGCGCCACGGGGACCACGGAGGGTCTTGTGGGTGGTGGTGGTCACCACATCGGCCCATTCCACGGGATTGTATTCCCCAGTGAAAACCTTTCCTGCCACCAGTCCTGCAAAGTGGGCCATGTCCACCATCAGCACGGCACCGCACCTGTCGGCTATTTCACGGAATCGCTTGAAGTTAATGGCACGTGGATAGGCGGAATATCCTGCCAACAAAATGAGGGGCTTAATTTCCATGGCCTGCTTTTCGAGGGCATCGTAGTCAAGAAGGCCTGTCTCCTTGTCTACTGTGTAGGAGTGGCTTTCAAACATGCGGGCGGAAAGGTTCTGGCGGTAGCCATGGGTCAGGTGGCCGCCGGAATAATAGTCCAGTCCCAAAAGCCGCTGGTTTCCCAGCTTGGAGCGTAGCTCGGCCCACTGGCTGTCGGTGAGGTGAGAAAGATTTGTTTCCCCCAGCTTTTCACACTCCGGCATCTCCACCTTGGCGTTGAGGATGGCCCAGTAGGCCACTAGGTTTGCGTCGGCTCCGGAGTGGGGCTGCACGTAGGCGTGCTCTGCTCCAAAAAGAGCCTTGGCTTCCTCCGCTGCCACTGTCTCCACGTCATCAACATTCTCGCAGCCGCCGTAGTAGCGGTGCTGGGGATAGCCCTCGGCGTACTTGTCGGTGAGCAGGTTGCCCATGGCAGCCTGGGTGTTCAGGGAGCAGTAGTTCTCGCTGGCAATGAGCTTCAGGTGGGCACGCTGGGTCTCCAGCTCCTTCACGATGGAGGCGGCGATTTCCGGCCCGGTGGCGGCCACCTGCTGCAGGTTGGCTACGTAGGCAATCATGGCGGCATTGGGCTGTTGATTTTTGGTGCTTGCCAGATAATTCTCTAATGGTGTGGACATAATTTCTCCTGAAATGAATGATATTTGCCCAGGCGTGCGGCTTTTTGAGTGAGACTTCCCGATGGTTCATTCCATCTTAACGCCAGAAGTTCAGAGGTAGTGATAAAAACTACCACTATCCATAGTGTTATACTATCGATTTGCAGCAAAAAAGACAAGGCATGGGCTGAGGTTAGGAAGTAGGAGTTAGTACGCAGGTCTCGCTTCCTCTACGTTGCAAAACCAGTGCCTTCCCCTGTTTTCCCACCGCTTCCACCAAGTCCATCTTCCGCAGCACCCATAAAATTAAGCTGGCATTCCTTGTTTTAAGGGCCTTGTCCAGATCCTTTACCGTAAATTTTTCCGGCAGGTCAGCAGGGAGGAGGGCTAGGTAGTCTTCCGCCGACGAGAAGCGATGGGTGGCGTGGATTTCAACCAGGCTCTTGTCCGCCTTGTACCAGTCTCGCTTGAACCTCCTGCTCCGATTGGCCAGCTGCATTGGTGTGTCCACCTTTACCCGGTGCTCCACCACCGACACCTCCAGCACCTCCAGGGTGAAATTCTCGTGGAGGAGGTAGGGATATATGGAGGTGAGCTCCCGGAAGATGTCCGGCAGCCCCTGCTTTTTGGGACTCTTTCTGCGGGACACCAGACTGCCGTCCTTTCCCACCGTCTCTATGGTCTTTTTTACCACCAGCGGGTACACCACCGTCACCTGATGCTCCGGCAGGAGGACACCCAGCTTGCCGTGGAGCTTGGAGAGGCTTCCCGTCTGAATTTCGATGATGCTTCCGTCTCTGGACACTACATCACAAATCTTTCCCTCAACTGCCTGCTCCGTCAATCCACTTGTGCTGTCCGCATAGAGATTTTTGAGGGTTTGGTGAAGCTGGGATTCGGCGTAGGTGTTGATCATCGGGCAACTATAACTGCGTATAGATAAAAAGTAAAGCCCTCAAAAGTTTTGGGCAAAATCCCAAAAAATGTGATTGACAGGGGAAAATTTTTGATTAGAATGTAAGTGAGTGGGAGAAAAACGTAAATTGTGGGAAATTGTGGATGGATTTGCTTACCGGTGAGTTCCGCAACACCCTGGACGAGAAGGGGAGGATTCCCTTTCCAGCCCGATTGCGGAAGGAACTTGCAGAAGAGAGCCTCATCATCACCCAGTCCGTGGATCGCTGTCTGTGGCTGTTCACGGCCAAGGAGTGGAGCAATTTCTCATCAAAGCTCATGGGAGCCGCATCTCCCTTTAGTGGCAGGGACCGGTCCGTGATACGTCGGCTCATTGCACCGGCTCAGGCGGTGGAGTTTGACAAGGGTGGGAGGATCGGTATTCCCCAAAGCTTGAGGGAGTATGCGTGCTTGTCCAAAGAATGCATCTTTTTGGGGATCAACAAGTACATTGAGCTGTGGGATGCAGACACCTACAGGGCCTACCTTGAGGAGAGCGAGCCCTCCTTTAAGGAGGCGGCAGAGGGCCTTGGTGCCATTTGCCTGTAGGAGGCTCGCCTTGGTTTCTCCTGAAGACAGGGTAGTTCACACACCGGTGCTTTTGCAGGAGTGCTTGTGCCATTTGTCTCCGGAGGGGGAGGCGTATGGCGAGGCTCCCCTGCTGATTGATTCCACTACAGGTGAGGGAGGGCATTCCGATGGTTTTTTGAATGCCTATCCCAGGCTCCAGGTGCTGGGGCTTGATGCCGACCCCACTATCCAGGCAAGGGCCCGCCGTCGGTTGGCCCGCTATGGAGACCGGATGGACTTTTGGCTGGGCTGGTTCAATGACTTCTACCGGGACTTTGACCGTGCCAATGGAATGGGGAGGCCCCATCTCATCCTCTTTGACTTGGGCATCTCCGTCTTCCATTACGAGGAGTCGGGCCGGGGCTTTTCTTTTAGGAAGGAGGAGCCTTTGGATATGAGGCTGAGTCCTAGTGCGAATCTGTCCGCCGCAGAGGTGGTGAACACCTGGTCTGAGCGGCAGTTGGCGGATCTCATCTATCTGTATGGGGAGGAGCGGTACAGCCGTCGGATTGCGGCGGCAATTGTGGAGGCACGGAAGTCATCTGCAATACGGTCCTCGTCGGACTTGGCGGACTTGGTTTATGGTGCGGTGCCCGCCGCCTACCGCCACGGGCACCTCCATCCGGCTACTAGGACCTTCCAGGCCCTGCGTATTCAGGTGAACCAGGAGTTGGATCGCCTGCCCCAGGTTTTGCCAGCCGCCTTCGATGTCTTGCAGGTGGGCGGCAAGATGGGAATCATTACCTTCCACTCGCTGGAAGACAGGATTGTAAAAAACTATTTCCGTGATCTGGGGAAGACCTGTGTTTGTCCGCCCCAGGAGCCGATATGTAGATGTGGGGGCCTTCCCCATGCCCAGGTGCTGACCAGGAAGCCGGTGCTTCCCTCCAAGGAGGAGGTGGAGCGAAACCCGCCTTCCCGAAGTGCCAAGCTGCGTGTCATACGGAAGCTACGGGAAATGGAAGAGGAGAATTCACGGATGATTTCTCCTTCCGCAGAATAAACGGAGTTTGCAATGAAAGAGAAAAGCGTTTTGGCAAAGGGAGTTGCCATCTGCTTGCTGGCTGCCAGCATTCCGCTTTTCCTTGCCGTGGAAGGCATCCAGGCCCGGCGCTATGCCAGGCTGGAGCAGGAGATCGACCGATTGGAGCGATCCCAGGCCGAATTGGTGGAGGAGAACAAGAACCTGATTACAGGAATCAGCGTCCTTGCAAGTGCGGACCGAATCGAGGAGCTTGCCTCTGGACAACTGGGAATGCGTCCGGCGGAGAGCAGCGAGATTATCCGGGTGGAAATGGGTGGTCGCTAGGAGGCTTGGGACCAAGGATTTGGGCCCAAGGGCGGTGGCAGGGGGATGCCACCGACGGTAATTTGGATTTTATGGGAAGGACGGGCACCTGTCCGCTTCTTCCCAGGCTGTTATATTGTGTTGTGGGAGCGTCAATAGCAGTGGAAAGCGTAGTGGGTGCAGCGGCATCCATGGACGGGCGGAGTTCTTCCGCCGAAACATCATTATTGTCTCTAACTGAACTCCTGGCCGCCACGGACGGGGCTCTTGTCTTGGGGTGCTCTGAGGAAGACTTTTGCTTTACCTCAGTGGCAACAGACAGTCGGAGCGCCGTGGCGGGAGGAATGTTCATTCCCTTGGTGGGTGAGTTTCAGGATGGTCATGGATACATCCCAGCCGCCCTGGAAAGGGGGGCCACCGTGGTGCTGGTCAGCAGGGGGTTTGCTGCCTCAAGCTCGGAGCAGCTTGCCCGGTGGCACTGTTCCTATCCTGGCTCAACCTTTGTGGCGGTAGACCACACCATGTATGCACTGCAGGCCGCCGCCGCCACCTACGTGCAGAAATTTCCAAATCTCATCAGAATAGGCATCACTGGCTCCAGTGGCAAGACCACTACCAAGGAGATGCTCGGTTCCATCCTGTCCCAGAAATTCTCCGTGGTGATGAATCAGGGAAATCTGAACTCGGAAACGGGGCTTCCCCTGTCGGTCTTCCAGATTCGCAGCCACCATCAGGTGGGTGTCTTTGAGTTGGGCATGAACAGGTGCGGTGAGATGGCCGAAATTGCCTCTGTCCTTGCCCCCCAGCTGGCGGTGGTTACTAACATCGGGAGTGCCCACATTGGGATTCTTGGCAGCAGGGAGGCTATAGCGCAGGAAAAGAAGCAGCTTTTCTTCTGTCTCCCTGCCGACGGCTGTGCCTTCATCCCAGAGCTGGACGACTTCCGCTCCTTTCTGCGTGACAGGCTGAAGTGCAGGGTAGAGGAGTACGGTCCCAGCCAGCTTGAATCCGTACGGTCCTTGGGCTTGGAGGGGACGAGGTTCACCCTTGCAGGAAGGGAGCTGCTTGTTCCCCTGCCGGGACGGGCTAACCTTTACGATGCCCTCGCAGCGGTGGCTGTTGCCCGTCATCTGGGATTGGAGCTGGAGGAAATCAAGGCGGGTCTTGCGGCGGTGGAACCCCTCTTTGGCCGAAGCCAGGTTATCCACGGGGACATCACCCTTGTCCAGGACTGCTACAATGCCAACCCCGACTCCATGACAGCAGCCCTGGACTTTTTCTGCGACCTGGAGCTGGAGAGCGGGCGCAAGGTGCTGGTGCTCGGCGACATGCTGGAGCTGGGGGAGGAGAGCCTTCGAGCCCACAGCAGGGCCGTGGACCAGGCCCAGAGGACAGGAGCGGCCATGGTGCTTTTCCTGGGGGATGAGATGAGTGGTGCGGCCTGCGGGCTCTGCAACCGGGAGGGGATGCGGGTGGCCGCCCTGGAGGGAAGGGACCAGGAAACCATCGGCAAGGCAGTGGACCTGTTGCGGAGCTTTCTGAGGAGAGGGGACGTGGTGCTGCTGAAGGGCTCTCGTGGCATGGGGCTGGAGCGCATCAGCTCGGCCCTGCTGGGAGGTGCGGCATGAACGTGCGGAAGATTTTTGCGCAGCGGCCGGTTCTTCAGGGATACCGCCTGGACACCGGGCTCCTCGTCTCCATCATCCTTCTGTGGGGACTTGGACTGCTCATCCTGTATGTATGCTCTGCAAACTACGCCCAACGGACCTTTGGCAACCCCCACTATTTTATCCAGCGGCAGCTGATTATGTCTGCGGTTGGTGTGGTAGTACTGGTGATTTCCTTTATGATGCCCCACGGCCTGACTCGTCGTGCCCTGCCGGGGATAATGGGGGCGGTGCTGGTGCTGTGCCTGCTTTGCTTTGTGCCAGGCATATCGTCCCCGCGGAATGGGGCCCATCGCTGGATTTCCCTGCCGCTATTGGGGGACACCTTCCAGCCCTCCGAGCTGGTAAAGGTTGCCGTCGTCCTGTATCTGGCAAACTGGTTCGACAAGTTTATGCGGCGCAGGGAGGATTCCAGTCGGAGCCTCTTCCCGCCGGTGGTGGTGTTGTGCCTGTACTCCGGCATCGTTATGCTGCAGGATGACTTTTCCACCGCCCTCCTGATTTTTGCCACTGGCTTCCTGCTGATGTATGTAGCTGGTGCTCGGCTCGGCAGGCTTATTCCCTTTATGCTCCTGGCAGTTGGGGCTATGGTGCTCTTTGTCTTTACCTCGACCTTTCGGGTGAACCGCCTCATCGCCTTTGTAAACCCGAACTTCGACACCCACGGCTACAACTACCAGACGGCCGCCGCCCGAACAGCCATCAGCGACGGGGGCTTTTTGGGAAACGGCTTTGGCGCTGGCCTGGAGAAGATTAACCGGGTGCCGGAAATCCACACCGACTATGTGTTTTCTGGCTGGGCTGAGTCAATGGGCTTTCTCGGTGTCCTGGGATACTTTCTGATTCTGGCCTTTTTTGCCTGGAGGGGCTATGCCCTGATGATGGGAAGCAGGGACAAGTTTTCTGCCCTCGTGGCCTTTGGTCTGACAACGGGCATAGTCATCCAGTCCCTGATGAACTGCGGAGTGGTTTGCGGAGCCCTGCCGGTTACGGGCATCACCCTGCCCTTCTTTTCTTCGGGCGGCTCCTCCCTACTGACCACCTGCTGCATGTGCGGGCTCTTGCTGAGCATATCGTATCGTAACAGTATGGAGAAAAATGACGAAATATAAGGTGGAGGGGATTGTATGAGTGACAGCATGATGTATTCAGACATTCGAGGTTTTATGACAGAAGGGGAGCGCAAGGTTCATCGCAGCGAAAGGAAGTTCAAGGCCCTGAAATTCATTGTGGGGGCCCTCTGCCTCATTCTCTTGGTGGAGGTGGTGCTGTACACGGTCATCATCCCCTCCAAGGCCCCCATCAAGATAGCCTTCACCGGCCTGCAAATGTATAGTCCGGAGGAGATGTGCCAGATTCTGAACACCGGGCCGCATCAAACCTGGAGCAACTTTGACTCCGCCCTGGCTGCCTCCGTCTTGGCCGACTGTCCCTGGATAGACTCCGTATCCGTGGACAAGGGCTTTCCCGACAGCGTAACCATCTCGGTACGGGAGCGGATTCCCGTGGCGGCCACCCTGCTGTATGCGGAGGGAAAAACCGTCCCTGTCTACATTGATGAATCAGGAGTGCTCTTTGTGGCCAAGTCAGGCTCTTCTGTCAGCCATCTCCCGCTGATTTCCGGCCTGCCGGTGGAGGAATTTAGCGATGGGATGCGTCTGCCCAGCATCTATCGGAATTTTATCGGGCAGCTGGCAAAGATACAGCGTCTGCCCCAGAAGTACCTTGCCACCATTTCCGAGATTCATGTGGATGTGAAGGACTACGGGAACTTCGACCTTGTTCTGTACCCTGTCCACTCAAAAACCAGGGTCCTGATGGATAGAACTTTTAGCGAGGATTCGCTACAATATATGGTAGTTGTCCTGGACGTGGTCAATTCCATTGGCTCAGGCATTTCTGAGATTGACCTGCGGTACGGCTCGGTTTCCTTCCGTACCGATGTTTCTGGCAGGTGATTTGTAGGGAGGGCCGCTGCCGTGGCGAGGTGTCGGTTCTTGTTGGGAGGTTCCTTTGAGTGATGTGATAGTCGGTCTTGATATTGGCTCGAACTGTATCAGGACGGTTATAGGCGAATTCACAGATAGCAATACGATTCAGGTCATCGGCTTGGGCAAGTCGCCATCGCCGGGGCTGCGCAACGGTACCATCGTGAACATCGAGTCCACCATGCAGGCCATCAGGAGGTCTATGGAGGATGCGGAGATGGACTCCGGCTGCGAGGTTCACTCCTGCATTTCGGCAATCGGTGGAGTTCAGATTAAAAGCTGGGACGCCACCGGCATGGGGCAGGTGGCCGGCAGCAAGGGCTCTACTCCCCGTGAGATTACGGAGAATGATATGGCCCAGGTTATAGAGGTGGCTCGCTCCGTGCCTATCTCCCCGGACCGCCAGATTCTCCACGTGGTTCCCCGCTATTATGTGGTGGACAAGCAGGAGCAGGTGAAAAATCCCAAGGACATGCTGGGGGTCAAGCTGGAGGTGGAGACCCACGTCATCACTGCCTCCTGCACCTCGGTGAAGAACATCCAGAACTGCGTCAGCCGGGCCGGATACCGGGTTGACAGCATGATGCTCAAGACGCTGGCGGCTACCAAGGCGGTGATGACCGAGGATGAGCTGGAGTTGGGCTCCATCCTCATCGACCTGGGTGGCGGCACCACCGACGTGCTGGTGCTTTTGGGTGGCGCACCCATCTGCACCCTGTCCATTCCCGTGGGCAGTTCCTACATCACCAGCGACATCTCCTATGTGAAGGGGATTGCCTTTGACACAGCAGAGAGTACCAAGATAAAGTATGGCTGCTGCTGGGAGCCGCTCCTTGACGAGGGAGACGAGGTGGTTGTTCCAGGAATTGGCGGGCGGGAGCCGGAGGCCATTTCCCGCAGCGAGCTGTGCCAGATTATCCAGGCCAGGGTGGAGGAGATATTCAATATGATTCGGTCGGAGATTGTGCGCCAGACCAAGCTCACCCAGCTTTCCGGCAATATCGTGCTGACCGGCGGAGGTGCCCAGCTACTGGGAATTATTGAGCTTGCCCAGAAGGTTTTTAAGACCACGGCGGTTCGTCTTGGAATTCCAGGCAACTACGGCGGCAGGGTTGATGTGTACCGCACGCCGGAATATGCCACAGTCATGGGACTGCTGCTGGATGCAAGCCATTCCCGCCAGCGTATTGATACGAAGCGGGGCAATAAATATAATGGTGAGGGTGAGCAGGGGTCCAAGCTCAGTCTTTTGTCAAGGCTGGGGGATGTTTTCAAGGAATTTTTCTAAATTGTTCTAATATTGATAGAAGCATTGTTTGGGTTGGGAGGAATATATGCTTGAAGGATTGTCTGTAGAGAGTACAGAGCCCTTGATGAGGTCAACTGTCATCAAGGTGGTTGGTTGTGGCGGCGGCGGTGGCAATGCCGTCAACAGGATGATTGAGGCCGGTCTGTCCGAGGTGGAATTTATCGCCGTGAATACGGATCTCCAGGCCCTCAATTCATCCCTGGCCTCCAAGAAGATTGGCATTGGCTCCAAGCTGACTGGTGGACTTGGGGCAGGCGGCAAGCCGGAGGTTGGGGAGGCCGCCGCGCGGGAGAGCGAGGATACCATCCGGGATGCCCTTTCCGGGGCGAACATGGTGTTTGTCACTGCCGGTATGGGTGGTGGCACCGGAACGGGAGCTGCCCCGGTGGTGGCAAAAATAGCCAAGCAGCTGGGAGCCCTGACGGTGGGTGTGGTTACTAAGCCCTTTGACTTTGAGGGAAGGGTGCGTCTCAACAATGCCGATGATGGTATCAAAAAGCTGCATGAGGAGGTTGACTCCCTCATCGTCATCCCCAACGAAAACCTGCTCAAGATTATGGACAAGCGGATTCCCATCAAGCAGGCGTTTTTGAAGGCCGACGACGTTCTTCGCCAGGGTGTCCAGGGTATTTCTGACGTGATTACTCAGTCCGGCTACATCAATGTGGACTTCAACGATGTGCGCACCATCATGGAGGGCAAGGGAGACGCCATCATGGGAATCGGCCTTGGAAGCGGAGACAACCGGGCTGCAGAGGCTGCAACGCAGGCCATTGCCAACCCCTTGCTGGAGGATTCCCGCATAGACGGAGCAAAGCACATCCTCATCAACATCACTGCCGGAGAGGACTTTACCCTTCCGGAAGTATACGAGGTTGCAAAGATTGTTGGTGCCGCCGCCGATCCTGACATCCATCTCATCTTCGGTCAGGTGATTGATCCGACGATGGAGGGGGAGGTTTCCGTAACGGTCATTGCCACCGGCTTCCACTCATCCGGCACGGACGAGGAGCCCTTGGTTCCTGTCTCCGCTCCGGCACTGGACGCTACCAACACCATCTCCCTTGGGGACTTCCAGGCATTGCAGAAGTCATCGGTCAATCCTCGGCCAGAGCGTCGGGCACCGGTTCCCCAGGACTTGTTCAGCGGGACTGAGTCCAGCGAGGCCCCTAAAATGGAGGCTCCTGTCCGGCAGCCAGCACCCCAATCCCAATTCCAGCCCCAAAGACCCCAGGGAGCAGGGGGAGTTGTACCGGCTCCTGTGGCGGCCTCCAAGCCAGATGCCGGGGCTGCAGGCGGATTTAGCCTTGGCGGTGCGGGGCCTGTTCCCTCGGCCAATGACTTAAAGACGCCCCCTTATCTGAGAAACAGAATTCAACTGAGAGATTGAGCTTCCGAATGGGTGCTGTTGCGATTCATTCTGCATCAAGTTGTATCACTCTGTCTGGTGGGGAAAGGCTTGTCCGCCGCTATTGCTCGCAGCTTTTGGCCGTGGATCGAAAGGCGAGGCTTACGGCGCAGACATACAGGATTTCTGTGGAGGAATTTCTACAGTGGCTGGGCTCCGCTCATCCTGGTGGGGAGGTATCCGCCGTCCTTTCTGGTCTGGTGGTGCAGGACGTGATGGACTATCTGATCTGGCGGCGGACTAGGGACATGGAGCAGCTGACGGTTGCCAAGGATGTGTCTGCCCTCCGCTCCTTTGGCTCATTTTTGGTGGAGGAGGGCATCTGGAAGGAAAACCTGGTGCAGCTGGTGGAGCGTCCCAGGATTCGCCGGGCCCTGCCGAGGGTGCTTTCGGTGGAGCAGGTGGATGCCCTGCTGTCTGCCATAGATACCAGTGATCCGTTGGGGCTACGCGACCGTGCCCTGTTCGAGCTGGTGTACTCCTGCGGCCTGCGTGTCAGCGAGGTGTCGGGGCTTTTGATGGCGAACGTCCACCTGCACGAACGGCTGCTGGTGGTGCTGGGTAAGGGTAGCAAGGAGCGGCTCCTGCCCTTCGGCGACGATGCCTGCCGGTGGCTTTCCCTGTGGATTCAAGAGGGGCGTCCGGCCATTCTAGGAAGCCGGCACGTAGCGGAGGTCTTTGTGAACTATCGGGGGCAGCCCCTTTCTCGCAAGGGAATCTGGAAGCGCTTCCAGGACTTGGAGGCTCTTTCCGGAGTGACAGCCAAGGTGCATACCCTGCGTCATTCCTTTGCCACCCATCTTTTGAGCGGAGGTGCGGACCTGCGCTCGGTGCAGGAGCTTTTGGGGCATTCCGACCTTGCCACCACTCAAATCTATACACATGTGGAAAGCGATGAGCTACACTTATATCATAAGGAATTCTTTCCCGGAGGTTCGAAATGAAGCGGATATATACTTTGGCGCTGGCATTGACTGCTGTCTTCCTGCTGCTTTCTGGCTGTGGTGGCAGCTCCAACATCAAGACCATCAAGCGTATGCAGGCCCTGGAGGAGGGGGTGTCCAGTCCCACCACCGAGGCGGAGCTAAAGGAGGCCATCCAGAAGTACCAGGACCGGGTGGAGGATATGGCCCAAGCAAACCAGCAGATTGGCATCTGGTACAAGCTGCTGGGCTCCCGCTACCTGGACAGCCAGATGTACGGGGAGGCGCTGAAGGCCTTCGAAAAGGCCACCACCTACTATCCTGCCAACCCAAATCTGTACTATTATGTGGCAGTCTGTGCGGGCTATATGGCGAACCAGGCCCTGGACTACAGCGCCTCCGGCTCCACCGCCCAGAAATTCAATTACTTGAAACTGGCTGAGTCAGCATATCTCCAGGCCCTGGAGCTTGACCCCAAGTATGCCCGTGCCCTCTATGGGCTTGGTGTCCTGTATATCCTTGAGCTGGAGGAGCCGGAGAAGGCCATTCCTTACCTGGAAACCCTGGCGGAGATAGAGAGGCGGAACGTGGACGGTCTGTTACTGCTGGCAAGAGCCTACTACGAAACCTACGAGTCTGACAGGGCGGTGGAAATCTACGACAGGATTATTGCCACCACTACTTCCAGCGAGAAGAAGGCAGCGGCCGAGGCGAACAAGCGGCAGGTGCTTGAAGAAGCCTATGCGAGATGAACTACTTCCCCTGGCCATCAGCGCGCTGCACTTTTTGTCATTTAGGGAAAAGGTAATTCTTGAGGAAAAACTTGACACCATTACGGACCTTGCGGTACTTTCAATAGACGATCTTTCCTCCTTGGTGGGAAGAAGAATCCGTTCCCGCTGGTGGAGGGGAGAGGACTGTCAGGCTCTGGCGGAACGGAGCCACAAGCTGATGAAGGTCTACGAAATTGGCGCCCTGCTCCACCACCATCTGGACTATCCTGCCATGGTATCGGAGATATTCGATCCTCCCTACCTGTTGTTCTACCGTGGGAATATCGATGCGGTGCGGGAGCCCTGCATCTCTGTGGTGGGAACCCGCAGACCGGGCCAGGGGCTTGCCCAGGCTGCCTTTGACTTTGCCAGGGAGTCTGCGGAAGCCGGCTACACCCTGGTGTCTGGCCTGGCCTTCGGGATTGATGCTGCCGTCCACAAGGGGGCCCTGGCGGGAGGGGGAAAGACGGTGGCGGTGCTGCCCTGTGGTGCCGACGGTGTGGTTCCGGTGAGTCACAAGGGACTTGCAGCCACCATGCTTGAGGGGGGCGGTTGCCTCCTTTCGGAGTACTTGCCGGGAGTTCCTGCGGAGAAGTTCCGCTTTCCCCAGCGAAACCGGATTATTGCAGCCCTGTCGCCGGTGACGGTGGTGGTGGCGGCCCCGGAAAAGTCCGGTGCCCTTATCACGGCAGAATTTGCCCTGGAGCAAGGCCGAGATGTGTACTTGCTGGCCGCCGGCATGGCCGACCCGCGCTGTGGTGGGGGGATGGAGCGCTACCGCCAGGATGGCGCCCCGGTCATCAGCTCCGTAGCGGAATATGAGAAATATTTTTCCGCTGCTCCGGGAAGCCCTGACCTGGGGGGTGCCGTCTGTGGCCGACATTGCAGGCAGGAAAGACAATTATTTTTTAGAGGTTGATATGGCTGAGACAAAGGCAACTGCCAAGAAAAAAAAGAAGAAGGAGACGTTGGTAATTGTGGAGTCTCCGGCGAAGGCAAAGACGATAGAAAAATATCTTGGCTCCGGTTATACGGTGAAGGCTTCTATGGGCCATCTCATCGACCTGCCCAAGTCCCGTATGGCCATCGATGTGGACAATGGCTTTAATCCTGAGTACATCACCGTTCGGGGACGGGCCAAACTCCTGCGGGAGCTACAGAAGGATGCCAAGAAGGCAGACGAGGTGCTGCTGGCAAGTGATAATGACCGTGAGGGAGAGTCCATCGCCTGGCATCTGCGCCAGGCCTTCAATGGAAAAACAACGGCGACTATCAAGCGGATTGTGTTCAATGAGATTACACCCCAGGCCATCAACGAGGCGGTGAAGTCTCCTGCCGACATCGACGAGTCCAAGGTGAACGCCCAGAAGGCCCGCCGCATCCTGGACAGGCTGGTGGGCTACAACCTGTCCCCCCTGCTGTGGAAGAAGGTAAAGAACGGCCTTTCTGCCGGACGGGTCCAGTCGGTGGCCCTGCGCCTCATCTGCGAGCGGGAGAAGGAGGTGGAGGAATTCATCCCCGACGAGTACTGGACACTGGACGCTGACTTTATCAAGGGAAAGTCCAGGTTTACCGCCCAGCTGGTGCAGTACCAGGACAAGAAGCCGGAGCTACCCAGTGAGAAGTCAGTGCAGGCCATCATCGACGAAATAGGCTCTTCTGCCTGCCAGGTGGCGGACATTAAGGCTACGGAAAAGACGGTGCGGCCCAAGCCACCCTTCACCACCTCCAAGCTCCAGCAGGCGGCGGCCAACCGCCTGGGCTTTACCTCCCGCAAGACCATGCAGATTGCCCAGCAGCTCTACGAGGGCGTGAACATCGGCTCCACCCGTGTGGGGCTCATCACCTACATGCGTACCGACTCGGTCCGCATCTCCCAGACGGCCATCGAGGATGTGCGCAAGTGGCTGGGGGAGCATTTTCCTGCCGAGCTGCCGAGCCAGCCCATCGAGTACACCGTGGGAAAGAAGGCCCAGGACGCCCACGAAGGCATCCGTCCCACCTACACCGCCTATACTCCCGACTCCGTAAAGGAGTACCTGAGCCGGGATCAGCTGCGGCTGTACACCATCATCTGGGAGCGCTTTGTCTCCAGCCAGATGAACAACGCCAAGACTCGTACCACTAGTGTGGACATCAGGGCGGGGGAGGCTCTCTTCCGGGTATCGGCAAGCAAGGTGGTGGACAAGGGCTTTTACAAGGTTATCAAGCTCTTGTCCTCCAAGGAGGATTCCACCGGCTCCCTGCCTGCCTTGAAGGTGGGCGAGGAGCTTTCCGCCCAGAAATTCTATCCTGAGCAGCACTTTACCCAGGGGCCCGCCCGCTACACCGATGCCTCCATCGTCAAGACACTGGAGGAAAAGGGAATCGGTCGTCCCTCCACCTACGCCCCCATCATCTCCGTATTGCTGGACCGCTACTACGTCACCCGCAGCAACAAGCAGCTGGTTCCCACCCAGCTCGGCCGCATTATCAACGACATCCTGGTGGATTCCTTTCCGGAGGTGGTGAACGAGAATTTTACTGCCAGGGTGGAGACGGAGCTGGACGGCATAGAGGAGGACAAGGTTCAGTGGTCCAAGATGCTGGGGGACTTTTTCTTTCCCTTCCGGGACAAGGTGGAGAATGTCATGGCAACCCAGGAGAGCCTCAAGGGAACCATGGATGAGGTGACGGACAAGATCTGCGAGAAGTGTGGCCGCCCCATGGTAAAAAAGCTGGGGCGGTTTGGCTATTTTCTGGCCTGCTCAGGCTTTCCTGAGTGCTACAGCACCCGCTCCATCCCCCTTGCCCGCTGTCCTCGGCCAGGCTGTGACGGAGAGATTGTGGCCCGAAAGACAAAGGGCCGCGGCAAGGAATTCTATGGCTGCACTCGCTATCCTGACTGCGACTTTATCAGCCACTTTAAGCCCATCGACGTGTACTGCCCCAAATGCGGCCAGTTCTTGGTGGAAAAATACGACAAGAGGAACGGCAGCTACAAGTCCTGCATCAATCCCAACTGCGACTATCTGCATTCTGGAGAGGATGCCATTCCTGCCGTCCAGGACGAGCTTGACTGATGAGTGTCCCGTCCTGCCTTGCCGACGCAATCGAAGAATTCCTCTCCTACCAGCTGGGTGTTCGGGGGCTTTCGCCAAACACGGTGACAGGCTATCGCAATGACCTAGAAAAGCTGGCAGGACTGCTGGATGGTCAGCGGCCCTTGGACTCCATCGGGCGGGATGACCTGCGCTACTGCATTGGGGAGCTGACGGTGGCAGGAGCTGCTGCCTCCAGCGTCAATCGCTTTGTTGCGGCGGTTCGCTCCCTTTTTTCCTATTGCCGACGCTTCGGCTACATTCGGCTGAATCCCGCCCAGGAAATCCGCACCGTCAGACAGCCCAGGCACCTGCCCAAGTTTATGACCGCCTCCGAGGTGGAGCAATTATGCGCCGCCCCGCAGCAGACGGCCCTCCTGTGGGTTGCCAGGGATCGGGCTCTCTTCGAGATGCTCTATTCCTCCGGCTGCCGTGTGGCTGAGATGGCGGGGCTGAGCCTTGCCGATCTTTCGGCAGACTACAGCTCTGCTGTGGTGCGGGGGAAGGGAGGCAAGGACCGGCGGGTCTTTTTCGGGACGGAGGCTCGGTCGGCCCTGATGGACTATCTTCCAGAGCGGCGGGAGCGTCTTGTGCGGCAGGGTAGGGCGGACGATCCCACCCTCTTTCTGAACAACCATGGGGGAGCCCTCACCACCAGGGGCATCCGCTATATCCTGTCCCGATATTCTGGCGTGGAGGGAACGAACAATCCTGTTTCTCCGCACGCCTTCCGCCATACCTTTGCCACCACCCTGCTGTCCAACGGGGCGGATGTCCGGGTGGTGCAGGAGATGCTGGGGCATGCGAGCATCTCACATTACTACAGCCCAACTGATAAAGACCTATAATCAGGCCCACCCCCACGGCAGGAGCCGCTATGACGGTTCCCCTGGCCTTCCGGGACAAGAGGGCGGTTCAGGAGAAGGATGATGAAGAAGCCACAGATTCGTAGTACCACCGTCATTGCGGTGCGGAAGGATGGAAGGGTTGCCATGGCCGGAGACGGTCAGGTGACCATGGGAAATACCGTCATGAAGGGCAACGCCCGCAAGGTGCGCCGCCTCTATGAAGGCAAGGTGCTCACTGGCTTTGCAGGAGCCACTGCCGACGCCTTCAATCTCTTCGATAAATTTGAAGGCAAGATCAAGGAGTATGCCGGGGACCTGACACGGGCTGCGGTGGAGCTGGCCAAGCAGTGGCGCACCGACAAGGCCCTCCGCCAGCTGGAGGCCCTGCTGCTGGTGGCAGACAAGGACAAGATTCTTTTGATTTCCGGCACCGGCGATGTCATCGAGCCGGAGAACGATGTGCTGGCCATCGGCTCCGGCGGAAACTACGCCTATGCCGCAGCCCTTGCCTACCTTGACTCCTCGGAGCTTTCCGCCAGGGAGATTGCCCAGCGGAGCCTCAAGATTGCCGGGGACATCTGCATCTATACAAACAACAATATCGTGGTGGAGGAACTGCCACTTCTAAAGGAGGACTAAGATGGACGTACTTGAGAAAAAGGAGGACGGGGCGGCGCTTACCCCCAAGGAAATTGTTTCCCGGCTTGACACCTACATCATCGGCCAGCATCAGGCTAAGAAGGCCGTGGCCATCGCCCTGCGCAACCGCTACCGCCGCCTCCTTTTGCCGGAGGACATCCGTGACGAGGTGGCGCCCAAGAACATCCTGATGATAGGGCCCACCGGTGTGGGAAAGACCGAGATTGCCCGCCGCCTTGCCAAGCTCTGTAAGGCTCCCTTCCTGAAGGTGGAGGCCACCAAGTACACCGAGGTGGGGTACGTGGGTCGCGACGTGGAGTCCATGATCCGGGACCTGATGGCTGTGGGCTATAATATGGTAAAGGAGGAGATGCAGGAGACACTGCGCCAGCAGGCCGAGGTCAGGGTGGAGGAGGATCTGCTGGATCTTTTGCTGCCGGGAAGCCGTCCTGAAAAGGCTCCTGACGCACCATCTGGCGGGTTCCTGCCAATTTCAATCTTTGGAACAGCGGCCAATCCCTCCGAGTCAAAGTCCCCGGAGGCTACCAGCTCTGCCGCAAGTGCCTCCAGTACTGATGCCCAGCAGATGGCTGGTACCAGGGAGAAGTTCCGCACCATGCTGAGGGAGGGCAAGCTGGAGGACCGGGAGGTGGATGTCACCGTCAAAAAGCAGAACAACATGCCCACCATGGAAATCTTTGCTGGCGGCAGCATGGAGGACCTGGAGGCAGGAATGCGCCAGATTACCTCCATGTTCAACGGCAACCGCACCAAGAAGAAGACGGTCACCATCCAGGAGGCCCGCCGCATCCTCATCGAGGACCAGCTGGACCGTATGATCGATCCTGACAAGGTTTCCGACGAGGCCCGCCAGCGGGTGGAGCAGTCCGGCATCATCTTCATCGACGAGATCGACAAGATTGCCGTGAAGGGGGAGCGTGGCGGCCAGGATGTGTCCCGGGAGGGGGTCCAGCGTGACATCCTTCCCATTGTGGAGGGCTCCAAGGTCAACACCAAGTACGGCGTGGTGGACACCACCCACATCCTGTTTATTGCAGCCGGCGCCTTTAGCCTAGCTTCTCCCTCGGACCTGATTCCTGAGCTCCAGGGCCGCTTTCCATTGCGGGTGGAGCTGGATTCCCTCCATGCCAAGGATTTCCGCCGCATCCTGCTGGAGCCCAAGAATGCCCTCACCAAGCAGTACGCTGCCCTGTTGGCCACGGAGAATCTCACCATCATCTTTGCTGATGAGGCCATTGACCGCATGAGCTTCCTGGCTGCCGACGTAAACTCCCGCTCCGAGAACATCGGCGCACGGAGGCTTCATACCATCATGGAAACCCTGCTGGAGGAGCTTTCCTTTGAGGCGGACGAGCATGCTGGCCAGACCATTACCATCACCAGCGACTATGTTGACGAAAGGCTGAAGAATATTGTGGAGAATCAGGACTTGTCCCGCTATATTTTATAGCTTTCTACTAAACATACCGGTTGCCGTTGCCGAACATAAGATAAAGATATGGTAAAATCTTGTGGTTTTGCCAATTTGGAGGTTAATGGAATGAGTTCCTTTTCACGATCAGTGGACCTGCTGCACCGGGCCATGGATGCCAGCACCCTGCGTTACCAGGTTTCTGCCAACAACTTGGCCAACGCCGAGGTTCCCAACTTCAAGCGGACATCAATTAGCTTTGAGAGCGAGTTGAAGCGGGCCATAGAGTCCGAGCAGAATGCCAAGGATGCCTTCCAGATGACCATCACCGACCCGCGGCACATTTCCTCCGAGGGATTCGTCAATTATCAGGACGTGGAGCCACGCCGCATCACCGACTACTACACGACGGCAAAGGCCAACGGAAACAATGTGGATGCGGAGCAGGAGGCCATGGACATCTTGAAGACACAGCTGAACTACCAGCTTTTAACCCAGATGCAGGCCTTTGAGTTTTCCCAGGTGAAAATCGCCATGCAGAAATAAGGATTGAGGAGTAGAGGATGGGACTTTTTACCAGCATTAACATTGCAGCCACCGGAATGAGCGTCGAGCGGCTTCGCACCGATGTCATCGCCAACAACATTGCCAATGCCTCCACCACCCGGACTCCGGAGGGAGGAAAATTCCAGCGGCAGACGGTGGTGCTCCAGACTATTGGGCAGGAGAACATCTTCCGTAACCCCTACGTTCCCGCCGACCTGGACGAGGGCCCCGGATTGGGCGTAAAGGTGAGCCGCATCGTGTCAGACACCAGCGAGGGGCGCATGGTCTATGACCCCAGCCACCCCGATGCCATCAAGTCCGGCCCCAACGCCGGCTACGTGGAATATCCCAATGTCAACGTGGTGAACGAGATGGTGGATCTCATCTCCGCCTCCCGTGCCTACGAGGCAAACTCCTCGGTCATTCAGGGCTCCAAGGAGATGTTCAATAGCGCTCTGAGGATAGGGCAGTCGTAGGGGCGTGGCACCTTAAGAATAAGCTAATTGTAGGGTGCGCCGTACTTGGAATGAGAGTGTAGTTTTTGGAGGTAGAGGATGATAGGTAACTTTGAGTTGACACGGACACATGCAGCCCACATCGGCTCGTCGCCGCTGGTTTCCACCCGTGGAATGGGTGTGACGGAGCAGGGACTGGAGCTTGGTAAGGTCAAGTCCTTTGACAGCTACCTTGCGGAGGCGGTTGACTATGTGAACGGCAAGCAGATGGCCTCCGCCGCCAATGTGGAGAGGCTGATAGTCGATCCTGATTCGATTGACATACATGATGTGACAACCGCCATGGCCGAGGCCAATATGTCCTTGAGCCTGGCCCAGACAGTTGTCAGCCGCATGGTCAATACCTGGAACGAAATTACCACCACACGGTAGTTGTTGTCGGCTTGCATGGTGATGCCGAGCGCTTGTTGCCATGCAAGGTATTCGTTATGATGTTTGGAAATTGTTTCTGATTCGTTCGTTGGGAGGGGACGGGTCCTCTCCTATGGGAGGCATGGATGAACGAAAGGCTGAAAAAGCTCTTGGATTCTGTAAAGGGACTGTGGACCAAGTGGTCTATGGTCCAAAAGGTTATACTCTTGGGGATTGTGGCGGCTGTCATTGTGGTGCTGGTGTTTGCCCTGCGCTTCTCTGCCACGCCCACCACCGTTCCCTTGTTCAATGTTCCCATTACTGACCAGGCTGTCCGTGACGACATCCTCTTCCGTCTTGCCCAGGAGAATGTAACGGCGGATGTCAGTCCCGCCGGAATTATCTCCGTGGCAGACCAGGCCACCGCCCGCCGTATGCGCAGCCTCCTGGTTCGGGAGGATCTGGTGCCCAACAATGTGGATCCTTGGGCCCTCTTTGACGTGGAGCGGTGGACCATCACCGACTTTGAGCGCAACGTGAACCTCCAGCGCTCCATCACCCAGATGGTAACTCAGCACATCGAGGCCCTGGACGATGTGGACGACGCCAACGTCACCCTCACCATCCCGGACAAGACTCTCTTTGCCGCCGACCAGAATCCCACCACGGCCAGCGTCATCATCACGCCCAAGCCCGGCAGCGACATCACTACGAACAAGAAGAAGATTCTTGGTATCCAGAAGCTTTTGATGCGGGCCGTGGAGGGGCTGACCGCCGAGAACATCGCCATCTCCGATCCCTCCGGCATCATCATCAACGACTTCGAGGGTATGGAGGCCAGCGAGCGGGTGGATATTGTGGCCAAGGAGCAAAAATGGGTTCGCGAGCAGGAAATGTACTACCGTGCCCGTGTGCTCCAGTCCCTCCAGGCCATCTTCGGACAGGATCGGGTCCGTGATTTGAACGTAAAGATTGACATGGACATGTCCAAGGACATTCAGTCCGGTACCGAGTATTCTCCCATCGAAATCAAGGCGGATGACCCGGACACGCCCTACGATGACTCCGAGTACCGGGACTACCTGCCCATCTCCTCCGAGACTGTCACCAAGCGCTGGACAGGAACCGCCCTCACGCCAGAGGGCCCTGCCGGAGCCGAGGGGCACAACCCGCCGGTTTACTCCGACATGTCCAATCTCTACGGAACCTCTGAGGAGACGGGCGTAAAGCAGAACAATGTCATCAATACCATGGAGTACCACAAGGAGCGCAGTCCCACCATCGACCGCATCACCGTGTCGGTGAACATCGACGGCACCTGGATGCGGAAGTATGACGACAAGGGCAATGTCGTCATCTCCCCCAACGGCGAGATTGAGCGGGAGTATGTGCCGGTGGATGCAGCAGACCTTGCCGCAGCCACCTCCTTGGTGCAGGATGCCATCGGCTTTGACCGTGCCAGGGGCGACTCGGTGACGGTGCAGAACATTCGCTATGATCGCACCGAGCAGTTCCGGGAGGAGAGCCTGGCCTTCATGCGCTCACGGCAGCAGAAGACCACCATCCTGATTTCCATTGCTGGTGTGGCCGCCATCCTGATTGCCTTTATGGTGATTCGGCTCATCAGCCGCTCCATTGAGCGCCGCCGTCGCCTCAAGCAGGAGGAGCTTTTGCGGCAGAGCCAATTGGAGCGGGAGAAGACCATCTGGGAGGCCGAGCAGGCTGGAATGGAGGTCACCATGTCGGTTGAGGAGCGCAGGCGCGCCGAGCTTCAGGAGAATGCGGTTTCCATGGCAAAGGAGCATCCAGAAGATGTTGCCATGCTGATTAGAACCTGGTTGATGGAGGAGTAGGATGTCAGAACAGAGCGCAACAAAGTCAAAGTCCTCTGGCAGCAAGAAGGCCAAGGACTTCAAGAACATGAACGGCCGGCAGAAGGCTGCCATCTTTCTGGTGTCGCTGGGCTCGGAGGTCTCCTCCGACATCTTCAAGCATCTGCGTGAGGACGAGATAGAGACACTGACCTTCGAGATTGCCCGCCTGGACAATGTTGATGCCGAGCTCAAGGATGCCGTCCTGGAGGAATTCCAGGACTTGATGGCCGCCCAGAACTTTATCACCACGGGTGGCATCGACTATGCCCGCGAGCTGTTGGAAAAGTCACTGGGAAGCCAGAAGGCCATCGACATCATCAACCGCCTCACCAGCTCATTGCAGGTTCGTCCCTTCGACTTTATCCGTCGCACCGATCCTGCCCACCTGCTGAACTTTATCCAGCAGGAGTATCCCCAGACCATCGCCTTGATTCTGGCCTATCTGGAGCCAAACAAGGCCTCCGTCATCCTGCAGAACCTGCCGGAGGACATCCAGAGCGAGGTGGCCAAGCGAATTGCCACCATGGACCGAACCTCCCCTGACGTTCTGCGTGAGGTTGAGCGGGTGCTTGAGAAGAAATTGTCCACCCTGTCCAGCGAGGACTACACTGCGGCTGGTGGTGTGGAAAGCATTGTGGAGATTTTGAACCTGGTGGACCGCTCCTCCGAGAAGTCCATCATCGAATCCTTGGAGGAGGACGATCCGGACCTGGCAGAGGAAATCAAGAAGCGCATGTTCGTGTTCGAGGACATCGTCTTTATGGACGACCGCAGCGTGCAGCGCTTCGTCCGCGACTGCGACGCAAGAGACCTGGTGCTGTCCCTCAAGGCAGCCAACAACGAAGTGGCGCAGAAGCTGTTCTCCAATATGTCCGTCCGTGTGGCGCAGAACATCCGCGACGATCTGGAGATCACCAGCAATGTCCGCATGAAGGACGTGGAAGAGGCACAGCAGCGCATCGTGGGTATTATCCGCGACCTGGAAGAAAAGGGAGAAATTATTATCCTGAAGGGCGGAAAGGACGATATCATTGCCTAATTTGTGGAAATTTTGGTCGAAGTCAAATCCCGATACGCCTAAGGTAGAAAACTATCAGTTTGCTGAGGCAATGGAGATGGCGGCGCTGGAAGTTCTTCCGTCTTTTGATGAGGAGGAGCCTGAAGGCGAGGAGTATAAGCTCGTGCTCGAGGAGGAAGCTCCCGAGGAGAAGATACCTCCCGCAGAGGCAGTGGCACCTGTTGACTACGCAAAGCTGCAGGCGGATCTGATCATGCAGCGGGCAGAAGCGGAGGCGGAGAAGATCCTCGCCGATGCCCGGGCAGAGGCGGCAAGACTTTCGGCAGATGCCTATGAAAAGGCGAAGGAAATGGGCTTTCAGAAGGGACGCGAAGCCGGCTATCAGGAGGGCGTGGAAGAAGGCTCCCGATGGGTCATGGGCGAGTCCGACCGTGAACGCGAGGAGTTTGCCAAGCGTGCGGAAGCGGAGATCGCGGAGTTTCTGGAAAAAGCTGCAGACAAGATCGACGAGCAGATGGACAAGAACATGGAGGATCTGCGGGATTTGGCGCTCGCTGTGGCAGAGAAGGTCGTCTCCGTCAGCTTGAAAAGCAGCTCCGATGTGGTGGCGCGTATGATCCAAACCGCCATCGACAAGCGAAAGCGTCGTGAATGGGTACATATTTATATTGCAGAGTGTGATGCCAAGCGTATGGCTTCCATCCCGCCGTCACTGGCATCTGCGCTGAGTGAGCTGTCCGACCGCGTGAGGATCATTCCCATGGCAGACGATGAGGCGGGCACCTGCATCATTGAGTGTCCGGATGAGATCATTGATGCCAGTGCTGCGACCCAAATGAAGAACATCCGGGATATGCTGGAGGCACAGACCACCAGCGCTGTGGCAGGTAATTTGAACTTTACGAAATAAGGAGGACGATGAGGCGTGTTCCGACAGATGATTCGTCAGGTCTACAATGCTGAGACTTACAGCCTGACGGGGAAAATTGAAAACATTGTCGGAATGTCCATCGAAGCCTCCGGCGGCCGTGCGGCTGTGGGCGATATCTGCCGCATTTACAGCGGCGATACCGGCGGACAGGTGACGGCAGAGGTGGTCGGCTTCAAAAATGACCGCATTTTGCTGATGCCATACTCCGCTATGAACGGCATTTCCGCGGGCAACTTTGTCCGCAACACGGGACAGCAGCTCACGCTGCAGGTCAGCGAGAAGCTCCGCGGGCGCATCATCAACGCCCTCGGTCAGCCCATCGACGGCAAGGGTCCCATTACAGACGGTGTGCGCCATTGCATCAGCGGTGTTCCCATCAACCCCCTTTCGAGACCTCCCATCCGTGAAAAGATGGAGTTCGGTGTCAAAGCCATCGACAGTATGCTTACCATCGGTAAGGGTCAGCGTATCGGTATCTTCGCAGGCTCCGGTGTCGGTAAGAGTACTCTGATGGGCATGATCGCGAAGAACGTCAAGGCAGATATCAACGTTATCGCCCTTGTGGGCGAGCGAGGTCGAGAGGTGCTGGAGTTCGTGCAGAAGGATCTGGGCGAGGAAGGCATGGCTCGCTCCATTCTCGTGGTAGCGACCTCTGATCAGCCGGCAATGCTTCGCATGAAGTGCCCCAGCGTTGCCACCGGCATTGCGGAATACTTCCGCGATCAGGGCTACGATGTGCTGCTGATGATGGACTCCCTTACCCGCTTTGCCATGGCGCAGCGTGAGATCGGTCTCGCCATTGGCGAGCCCCCGGTTTCGAGAGGCTATACCCCTTCGATCTATACAGAACTGCCGAAGCTGCTGGAGCGCAGCGGTAAGTTTGAAAAAGGTTCCATCACCGGTGTTTACACCGTGCTGGTGGAAGGAGACGATACCAACGAACCCATCGCCGATACCGTGCGCGGTATTTTGGACGGACATATCGTGCTGTCCCGCGCGCTGGCACATGCGAACCACTATCCCGCGATCGATATCAGTCAGAGCGTGTCCCGTCTGATGACGGAGATCGTCACGCCGGAGCATCGGCAGCTTGCCTCCCGCATTCGTGACGTGCTCAGTACTTATGAAAAGAATGCTGACCTTGTGGCGATCGGTGCCTATAAGCCCGGTACCAACCGGAAGCTGGACTACGCCCTTGCGAAGATCGATGCGATCAACAATTTCCTCTGTCAGGGCGTGGATGAGTCGTTCAGCTCGGCAAAGAGCCTGAAGCTGATGGAAGACGTACTGAAGTGATTGGGGAAGAGAGCATAGATGAAGAAATTTAAATTTCCCCTTGATACCGTTCTTGCTTATAAAAAGAATATCCTCGACACCCTGCAGATCGAGCACGGACGGCTCCTTGCGGAGATCCGTCGGCAGCTGGAGCTGATCGAGCAGATGCAAAGTGATTATGAGGCGTTTTCTGCCGAGTTTCGTACCCGCAGCGCGGAAGGACTTGGTATCCGTGATGCACAGCGCTATCAGATGGAGATCCGGGCGAGGGAGCGGGACATCGAAAAGGAAGAGGAAAAACTGATCGCCCTGCGCAAGCAGGAGGAGGCGAAGCGGGCGGAGATCGTGGAGGTCAAGACGGATACCTCCGCCATCGAAAAGCTCAGAGAGAAGAAGCTCGCATCCTACCATACCGCCGCTGCGAAAGCGGAAGAGATCGCGGTGGAGGAATTTGTATCCTCCCGCATGAGTGTGCAGAGCACCAATTCGTAATAAAGGATAGTCGGTGGGGGAGCGATCCCCATACCTTCTATATAGACACAGCCGCAGGAGCCATGTCGGCGGCGGTGTGACGGCGACCCCGTGGCAGACAATTCAATAGGGAAGGAGGTGTCAATGTATGGAACAGATGCAGATGACGATGCTTTCCATGCTGCAGGCGGTGGCAGTGCCTCAGAGCAGCAAGAAGACTTCTGAGAACATCAAGACCGAAAACGGCGAAGACTTCCGCAGCATGATGGAAAAGCAGAGCAAACAGCCCGAGACAGAGGAAAGCGTCAAGGAGAAGGCAGAGCTTCCCAAGGAGGATGAGCTGGACGAAAGTGCAATGCAGGAACTCGCAGCAATGCAGGAGCTCGCAGCAATGCAGTTGTTCGTGGCAGACACGATGCAGATCGTGACCGTGGAGAATGAAGAAGCGGTGATGGCGGTCGAAAACGTGCTGATCACGGATGCAGCGGTGGCAATGCCCCAGCAGGTCGCTGCGGAAGCGGCAGAAATGCCTGTGAACGTGGTGGAAAGCGGCGCAGAGCAGATCGTGGCTGAAACGGTGGAGACCGTGGTGGAAGAGCCTCACGCAGAAGTTGAAACGGCAAACGATGACGCAATGCCCGAGGTGAAGACCGTGGAGCAGAGTGCTACCACTAATACCGCTGCCGAGCAGAGCGGTGCCGATACGGAGCAGGGCGAGGAGTCTTTCGTGGAGGAAGTCGAGGTCACTGTGGGCGAAGAGAAGGTTTTCCATGAAGTGGAGACCGCACCCATCAAGGTGAGCGAAGCGGCAAGCGAAGCAGAGACCGTGGAAAGCGTGGAGACCCAGATCAGCGATAAGCTGACCGAGACGCTCGCAAAGGGCGAGACCCGCGTGGAGCTGCAGCTCAACCCCGATCATCTCGGCAAGATCACCATTGAGCTGACGAAGAGCGGCGACGGTGCGCTGCACGTATCCCTGTTCGCGGAAAAGAGTGAGACCCGTCTCATGCTGGAACGCGACATGGGTGGTCTGCAGAGCCTGCTGCATCAGAATGTCCGCGAGGATGTTCAGGTGGAGGTTTCCCGTCAGCAGGAAGCACAGCAGCACGAGTCCTATGAAGGTCATCAGCAGCAGAACCGTGAGCAGGAGCAGAAGCACGAGCGTCAGCAGAGCGAGGATTTCCTCGATCAGCTGCGACTTGGTCTGATCCCGCAGGACGAGACGGAATCCTAAGAGGAAAGGAGGAAACAGAATGAACGGTTACATGGGCGATATTACCAATTTCCTGGCGACAAATTCTACCAGTGCAGCAGCAACTGCCAAGGCACAAAAGGCAAACTCCGGCTATGATTTGGATATGCAGGATTTCCTCACTCTGATGGTGACGGAACTGCAGCACCAAAGCATTGATGCAACCGCAGATACGTCGGAAATGCTGAATCAGATGGTCATGATGCAGATGGTTTCCGCACTGACCAACATGACGGATGTGTCCATCATGACTTACGCGGCATCCCTCGTGGGCAAGACCGTGACGGTGGGTCAGTATGACAACGACGGTCAGCTGCAGGAGATCGTGGGCGAAGTGACCGGTACCGGTACCATGGGCGGTCAGCAGGTGGTGTTCGTAGGTGAGAAGTACTACTACATGAGCGAAATCATGGCAGTGGGTACTCTGCCCGCGCAGGAAGAGACAAAGAGCGAGGGCGAAGAAAGCGGTGATACCACTGTGGAGACTCCTGTGGAGACCCCGGAGCAGAGCGAAAGCGTCTGAGGTGAATGAATATGATTGAACGCCTACATAATCAGGGATTGGTTCAGCAGCAGGCGGCTGCGGCGTCGGGTGTGTCAGGGAAGGCACCGGCAGGCGAGTTTGGTCAGCTTCTGCAGGCAAAACTGAACCAGCAGACAACACCGGATGTGACTTTTTCCAAGCATGCAAAGACCCGAGCCGAAGAACGCGGCATTGAGATCACCCAAAGCCTGATCGATCAGCTCAAGGGCGGCATGATCCGCGCACAGGCAAAGGGAGCGACCAACGTCATTGCCATGGATTCGGAAAAAGCTTTCATCATCAATGTCCCCAATGCAAAAGTCATCACTGCCATTACGCAGGATGAAATGGGCGAAAGTGTATTTACAAATATTGACGGCGCCGTGTTCCTGTAAACGATACAGATAGCAGGACCGGTTGCGGAGGCTATGGGGTCTCATCCGAATGATGAGATCCCGGCGGCGCCAAAATCGAAAGGAGCTTAGTTACATGACTGGAGCTATGTACGCTGCGATTGCGGGTCTGAAGACTCACATGACCAAGATGAGCGTCATCGGTAATAATATCGCAAACGTCAACACCAACGGTTTCAAGAGCCAGAGAACCATTTTCAAGGATGCCATGTATTCCATGTATTCCGGCGGCAGCGATGGTACTGAAACCGCTGCCGGCAAGAACCCTTCCCAGATCGGTTACGGTTCTCAGGTCAGCAGCATTGACCTGAATATGGCAACCGGCAGCTTTGCCCCCGGTATCTCCACTGACTGCATGATCTATGGCGACGGTTTCTTCCTCATGGGCGACAAGGACCTCGCGGGTGTCATCGATCCTGAGAATCCTGCCAGCATGAAGTCTCTGAGCCTGTCCCGTGTGGGTGATTTCTCCTTCAAGGCGGATGGTTATCTCAGCGATGGTAACGGCAGCGTGGTCTATGGTTTCCTTACCACCGGAGTGGATTTGGATGGCAAGCCTGAGGTAAGCGATCAGCTGGTTCCCATTCGCCTGCCCAAGGCGCTCAATGGTGAGCCTAAGTATCCCTCTGATCTGCCGATTGAAGGCGAGGACGCGGGTGAAGACGAGGCTGCAAAAGTCCCCCTGCATGACTTCGTTATGATGGAAGGTGAAGGAGAAGAGGCAGTCGAGAGAGATCTTCCCTTTGTGCAGCTGGACAGCGTGGCGATCGACCCTGTGACCGGTGCGATTTCCGGTACAACGGAAACCGGTGACCCCATCGTTATTGGTTATCTCGCCATTGGTAAGGTGACGAACCCCAACGGTCTGACTCATACCGGC
The DNA here is from genome assembly GCA_937876905.1 of uncultured Treponema sp. Classification (GTDB taxonomy): domain Bacteria; phylum Spirochaetota; class Spirochaetia; order Treponematales; family Treponemataceae; genus Treponema_F. The sequence goes on along the minus strand of CALEFI010000042.1, from coordinate 2,935 downwards.
GGCTTCTATTATAGTGCTGCTGACGGCTCCGGTGATTTGCAGGTCACCATGCTGGGCGGCGTGGCAGCTGAACTCGGCATTACTCATGTCAACGGCAGCCTGTATAATGTGGGTGAGGATGCAGACGATGAGGATGCTCCCGCACAGTCTGAAAAGATGCTCATCGGTGATGCCGGCGGCACCAATCTGATGACCGGCGGTTTGGAAGGTTCCAACGTGGACCTCGCAAACGAGATCGCAGAAATGATCACCACCCAGCGCGGCTATCAGGCAAACACCCGTATCATCACGGTGACCGATGCCATGCTGGAAGAACTGGTCAACATGAAGCGCTGATGCGCAGCATAGCATAATACAATAAAGTAACGGCGATTCTGCGGGGGCATGGGTGCCCCATGTCCCCGCAGTCTGACAGGAGGAACGTATGATCCTTGTGACGAAACGCAGCGGCGATCAGATTTTGCTGAATCATCAGCAGATCCAGTGCATTGAAATGATCCCGGAGACCAAGATCGTGATGGTAAACCACGATTTCTATCTCGTAACGGAGAGCGCGGAGGAAGTTGTCAATAAAATCGCAGATTACAGCGCCAAGATTCGGGATATCTACCGGGAGATCACGGTAGTGGACAAGCGTTGATGATATAAAAAACCTAAGAGACCGAAAAGGCTCTGATGGAGGAAAGTAAAACATGAAGTCGAAGCTCAATATAAATTACATCATCGGTATCGTGGGTGCGATCGCGGTGTGTCTGGTGGGCATGGTGTCCAAGGTGGACTTTAGCGCGGCGCAGCCCATTCAGATCAAATTCGAGAACCTGAAGAACTTCTTCGACCCGGCAAGTATCTTCATCACCATCGGCTGTACGATCTTCATCGTGGTGGCAAGCTTTCCTGCCAGCATGCTGAAGGATGTGGTTTCCCATCTGAAGCTCATCGTTCAGGGCAGCAGCTATGACCCCGAGTTCTACATCGATCAGCTGGTGGATCTGGCGCAGATCGCAAGAAAAGATGGTCTGCTGTCTCTCGAAGAGCGTGCCAGCCAGCAGTCGGACCCCTTTTTCAAGCAGGCGATCATGCTGATCGTGGACGCATACGATGCGGACAAGGTCAGAAGCATTTTGGAAAACGATATTGAGACCATGTCTGCAAGACATGACAGTGCGGCAGGCATGTACGACAAGGCGAGTGCCGTGGCTCCCGCATTCGGTATGGTCGGTACGCTGGTCGGTCTCGTGAACATGCTCAAGGGTATGGATTTGGAGGGCGGTGCAGGCAGCCTCGGTTCCGATATGGGTACTGCGCTGATCACCACTCTGTACGGCTGTATTTTGGCGCACATGATCTTTGGTCCCATCGCAAACCTGCTGCGCATCCGCGATGAGGAGGAGGTCCTCTGCAAGATGATCATCGTCGAGGGCGTTATGTCCATTCAGACCGGTGAGAACCCCAAGTTCCTGCGGGAACGCCTGATGACCTATATGTCTCAGCAGCAAAGAGATGGCGAAGGCGGCGGCTATGCGGGCGGCATCATGAGCGCTGCAGCCGACGGCATCCGCTGCGCCGAGGCCATTATCGCCACTTTATAAAACGCAAAAAATGACAGGCATCTTCACGGTGTCTGTCATTTTTCTATATTTATTAGTTTTTTCGATAACCATTATCAAATTAAGTCCCGCAAAATCTTCCAAATTTCTTGTTTCTTCTTGAGAAAACAGCACTTTTGCTAATATAGATAAATATTTCACATATTTTTGTATGTTTTGCTATCTGTTTTACAGATAGCAGGGTATGAATTTTCCGAAGTACCGCACTGAGAAGAATTATGGTACTTTTTTAATAGAAACATTCCCGCATTTGGGGAAGTCAATACAAAAATACGAATAATAGGAGGAACTACCCATGATGAATCCCAACGCAGGTTTCGGCACAAAGGCCATTCACGCAGGAAATGTCAAGGATCAGCAGTACGGTGCGCTAACCACACCCATCTATCAGACCTCCACCTTCGTTTTTGACACCTGCGAACAGGGCGGCCGCCGCTTCGCAGGTGAGGAGGGCGGCCATATCTACACCCGTTTGGGCAATCCCACCACCGATGTTTTGGAGCGCAAGGTGGCGGCACTGGAATGCGGCGAGGCCTGCGTTGCCACCGCATCGGGCATGGGCGCCATCTCCTCGGCACTGTGGACTATCGCCGGTGCCGGCAAGCACATTGTGGCAGATGCCACCCTCTACGGCTGCACCTTCGCCCTTCTCAACCACGGCATGACCCGCTACGGCGTGGAGGTGGACTTCATCGACACCTCCGATTTGGAGGCGGTGAAGGCGGCGCTGAAGGAGAACACCTGCTGCGTGTATCTGGAGACGCCTGCCAACCCCAATTTGAAGATCACCGACATTGCCGCCGTGGCAGAGATCGTCCACGCCTATAATCCCGAGATCAAGGTGGTCTGCGACAACACCTTCGCCTCCCCCGCGCTGCAGAATCCCTTGAAGCTGGGCGCTGACGTGGTGGTACATTCCGCCACCAAGTATCTCAACGGTCACGGCGATGTGATCGCAGGCTTCGTGGTGGGCGATGCCGCGTTCTGCACCCAGGTGCGTATGTTCGGCTTGAAGGACATGACGGGCGCTGTCATGGATCCCTTCTGCTCGTTCCTCATCCTGCGCGGTTTGAAGACTATGGAGCTGCGCATGGCGCGCCACTGTGAGAGCGCAGAGAAGATCGCCGCCTATCTCGATGCCCACGATAAGGTGGAGACTGTGTATTATCCCGGTCTTGCCAACCATCCCGGTCACGACATTGCCGCGCGGCAGATGTCGGGCTTCGGCGGCATGGTGAGCTTCGAGGTGAAGGGCGGACGCGCCGCCGGTGCAAAGCTGCTCAACTCCATGAAGATGATCGCCGTGGCGGTATCCTTGGGCGATGCCG
>CALEFI010000041.1 GCA_937876905.1 uncultured Treponema sp. | reverse complement strand
CATAGCCCTCTTCCTTCAGCGCAAGGCAGGCCTGGGTACCGGCATAGTCAAACTCTGCCGCCTGACCGATCACGATAGGACCGGAACCGATAATCATGATTTTCTTCAGATCTGTTCTCTTTGCCATGTTTCTTTCCTCCGTATCTCAAATTTTTCAATTTACAAACATTTTCAATCGGAAATTACAATTTTTCCGCAAATTCGCCGCTCTTCCATGCGACTTTGCCCTGTGCCACCGTCAGCAGGCACTCACCCTGCGCCGTCCAGCCGGCAAAGGGGGTGCTGCGACCCATGGAGACAAACTGCTCAGGATCAATGACATATTCTTTTTCAAGATCAAACAGGGTGAAGTTGCCGCTGTCCAGCGCGCTTTCAATGCCGAAACGACGGCAGGGTGCGAAGTGCATCCGCTCCATCAGAGTCTCCATACTGAGAATACCCGTTTTGACGAGATTTGCATACAGCAGCGGGAACGCAGTTTCCAGACCCACCACGCCCATGGCGCTCTTTTCCAGACCTCTCCCCTTTTCCTCCGCGCTGTGGGGAGCATGGTCGGTGGCGATCATATCAATCGTGCCGTCAATCAGGCCTGCCAGCAGGGCTTCGCGGTCGGACTTGTCACGCAGAGGAGGGTTCATCTTGAAGCGTCCCTCCTCCTGCAGCATGGAGTCGTCCATCAGCAGATAGTGCGGACCCGTCTCACAGGTCACATCCAGCCCCTCTGCCTTTGCCTGCCGGATCAGCTCCACACTCTCCTTGGTAGAAATGTGGCAGACGGGATAGCTGCCTCCGGTCTCGCGCACAAGCTCCAGATCGCGCTTGATCTGTCCCCACTCAGACTCGGAGCAGATGCCGCGGTGACCGTGAGCCTTTGCGTACGCACCGTCATGGATATAGCCGCCCCGCAGCAGGGAGTTATCCTCACAGTGCGCAACGATCATCTTGCCAAGAGACTTTGCCTTTTGCATCGCCGAGCGCATCATCTCGTCGCTCTGCACACCGCGCCCGTCGTCGGAAAAGGCGACCACATGGGGTGCCATGGCTTCCATATCTGCCAGTTCTGCGCCAAGCTCGCCCATGGTGATGGTGCCGTAGGGGATCACCTGCACGCAGGCATCCCTTTCAATGGCATCGAGCTGGAGCTGCAAATGCTCCATATTGTCGGGTGCAGGATTCAGATTGGGCATGGAGCAAACTGCCGTGTAGCCGCCATGTGCTGCCGCTGCAGTGCCGCTTTTTATCGTTTCTTTATGCAAAAAACCCGGTTCCCGAAGATGAACATGCACATCAACGAAACCGGGGAGCAAAGAATAATGATCACAGTCAAAAGAGAAAAGGGAATTTTCCGCCGAAACAACAGCTCCGCCGGAAACAGAAATATTCTCACGAACGAACGCGCCGTCACGGAAAACACGGACATTTTTCAGCAAAAAACTCATGAAAATTTCCTCCTTCAGCGCAGAACTTTTTAGCATCTGCTTAAACTTTTAAAATGTTAGCATAACATGCCCGAAATTGCAAGATATCCGCCCTATGTTTTTTGACAAAAACCGAAAGCTTGTCACTTTCCACGAAAGTCCTTTTTTCAGATCCGCACCTTTGCATCCACTTCGACAAAACACAGGTTTTCCAATGTTTTTTCTCGTTTTTCCCGCATCTGTTTTATCCAAAATTCCAAAAGCTTTCTGCCTTTTTTGAACGAGAATAGTCACATCTTGATATTGACGCAAAAGGAGTATTCCCATATAATGTTGTTTGTCATGATTGGCATAGTTTTTAATAGTGCACACGGCTACTGGCGGAAGTGGATGACCCACAGGGGAACCGTGTGTTTGTTCGCCGACCGCCTGGGCAGACTGCATCTTCAAAATTGAAGAGATCAGTCTGTCCTTTTGCGCTTTTTAGGGGCAGAATTTCCGCATCTGCTCCGCCGCCTTATGCCCTTTGGCAGCAGGTGTCCGCTTTTGCGGAAAATGACATCATATTTCATTGTCGCGAACAGCGGCAGAACGGGGGTTTTTATGAAGAAGAAAGTCGGTATCGTTTTGGGCAGCAAGAGTGATCTTCCCGTGGTCGAAAAGGCTATCGGTGTTCTGCAGTCCTACGATGTCCCTATGGAAGTGCGCATTCTGTCCGCTCACCGCTGTCCCAATGAAGCAAGAGAGTTTGCTGCTTCGGCACGCGAGAGCGGTTTTTCTGTTTTGATCGCCGCAGCAGGCATGGCTGCACACCTTGCAGGTGCGCTCGCCGCCAACACCACCCTGCCCGTCATCGGTATTCCCTGCAAGTCCGCAGCGCTCGACGGCATGGATGCACTGCTCTCCACCGTGATGATGCCTTCCGGCATCCCCGTCGCTACCGTCGCTATTGACGGCGCAAAAAACGCTGCGATCCTCGCTGTCGAGATCATGGCGCTTTCCGATGATGAGCTCGCTGCGAAGCTCGAGGCTGCAAGAGCTGCCGAAACCGCAGCTGTCCTCGCTGCAGACGCAGAGATCAACGCGAAGTACCACTAAGCGCAGCCCGCTCAATTTCTGAACGTGAATAATAAAATTTTTTGATATGGAGGAAACAAGTATGAATCTCGTGTACACCGGTAAGACCAAGGACGTTTTCGCACTGGAAAACGGCAACTATCTCCTCAAGTTCAAGGATGACTGCACCGGCAAGGACGGCGTGTTTGATCCCGGTGAAAACTCCGTGGGTCTGACCATCGAAGGCGTGGGTGATGTGAATCTGCGTATGTCCATCTACTATTTTGAGAAGATCAACGCGGCAGGCATCCGTACCCACTATGTCAACGCTGACCTCGCCAACACCACCATGGAGGTCCTCCCCGCAAAGGTCTTCGGCAAGGGTCTGGAAGTCATCTGCCGCCGCAAGGCTGTGGGCTCCTTCTTCCGCCGCTACAACCAGTACTGCACCGAGGGTCAGGATCTGCCCTACTACGTAGAGACCACCTTCAAGAACGACGCTCTGGGTGATCCCCTGGTCACCAAGGACGGCCTGGTTGACCTGGGTGTCATGACCGAGGAGCAGTACGAGGAATTCGACCAGCAGATCGCGGAGTCCCGCAGGGCCGCCGAGGAACTGTTCTCCGACGAAGTTCCCACGGTGAGTACCTTGGCGGAGCTGCCCGGCATCAATCAGGATGTGGTGGCAGTCCTTGCTGAGAACGGCATAGAGGGCATCGAGCAGTTCCTTGATGTCTGCGGCAAGGGCGGGTTGGAGGAAATAGAGGGACTGTCTGCGGAGGATGTGGCCGCAGTGGAGGCCCTCATCAATGAGGTGGTGGAATTCGTGGAGGATGAGGAGGAGTCCTTTGATGGTGCGGCCGCCGAGGAGGAGTACTCCTGCCCGGAATGCGGCGCTCCGATTACAATCGATATGACGGCCTGTCCCAACTGTGGTATTGGTCTTAGCTTTGAGGAAGAGGAGGAGGAATAGGATAGAATATGGCGGATGAAGTAGAGAAGAAGCCCCAGGCTATATTGAACAAAAAGAAGAATTCCATACCGGCTCCTGTGCCCAGCCAGCCTGCATCTCCTGCAGGCTCGGAGCAGGCGAAGACTGAGGTTCGCAAGCAGAATTCCCAGGGAGGCCAGGAAAAGAGAAAGGTTGTGGTGGTCAAAAAGAAGCCCAACCCTGCGTCTCAGCCTGCCAAGCAGGACGCTCCCAAGGATGATGGATCCAACGCCGCGTCTCCTGCAGAATCATCCGCCGCCTCTTCCCCTGCAAAGGTAGGAGCGGCTTCTGCCTCCCAGCCGTCTGCAGAGCAGAAGCCCAAGAAGGCATTTGAATTGAGTCCCGCCCGTCCCAATGTCAAGGCGGGCAACCTCTCTGACAAGCCTCGTGGTGGATACAATCGTGGCGGTCGAGACGGCTACAACCGTGGAAACCGTGACGGAGGATTTTCCGGTGCCCAGGCACGGGAGGGGTTCCAGAATCGTCAGGGCGGGTTCAACCGCAGTGGCTCCGGCGGCTACAACCGGGGGCCCGGCCAGGGCGGTCAGGGCGGGTTCAACCGCAACGGACCCGGCGGCTATAACCGTCAGGGTGGCCAGGGCGGGTTCAACCGCAACGGACCCGGCGGCTATAACCGGGGGCCTGGTCAGGGCGGGTTCAACCGCAACGGACCCGGCGGGCGTCCTGGATTCGGCGGATCCCGACCGGGATTTGGCGGTGGTGCTCCTGCCCCCATGGAGGAGGCGAAGAAGGTTCCCGCCAAAAAGACCTTCAAGGGCAAGAAGCCTGTGTACCGCAAGGATCGGGAGGATGCGAACTTCTTTGATGACCGGAACCAGAAGAAGAAGCAGTCTTCCATGGCCAGCGCCGTGCCCGCCTCCATCGAGATTATGGAGACCATTTCGGTGTCCGACCTGGCAAAGAAGATGAATCTCAAGGCTTCCGAAATCATCGCCAAGCTCATGTCCATGGGCATGATGGTTTCCATCACCCAGTCTATTGATGCGGACACCGCCACACTGCTGGCCTCCGAGTACGACTGCGACGTGCACATCATCAGCCTCTACGACGAAACCGTCATCGAAAGCGATGCAGGAGAGGAGGGAGACCTTGAGGTCCGTCCTCCCGTTGTCACCATCATGGGGCACGTTGACCATGGTAAGACCAAGACGCTGGATGCCATCCGCAGCACCCGTGTGGCCGAGGGGGAGTTCGGTGGAATTACCCAGCACATCGGTGCCTACATGGTGGAGACGGATAAGGGGCGCATAACCTTCTTGGACACTCCCGGCCACGAGGCCTTTACCATGATGCGTGCCCGTGGTGCAAAGATTACCGACATTGTTGTTCTGGTGGTGGCTGCCGATGATGGCGTAATGCCCCAGACTATAGAAGCGATTGACCATGCCAAGGATGCCGACGTTCCCATCATCGTGGCGGTGAACAAGGTGGACAAGCCGGAGGCCAACCCCGACCGGGTGAAGACCCAGCTTTCCGACCTGGGGCTGGTACCGGAGGATTGGGGTGGAGATACCCAGTTTGTTCATATCAGTGCCCTGAAGAAGGAGGGCTTGGACGACCTTTTGGATGCCATCCTTCTACAGGCTGAGGTGCTGGAGCTTCGGGCAACCTGGAACTGCCGTGCCGAAGGAAAAATCATCGAGTCCCGTGTGGACCATGGACGTGGTGTGGTGTCCACCGTCATCGTGGAGCGGGGAACCCTTACCACAGGAGATCCCTTTGTGGCGGGAATCTATTCCGGCCGTGTTCGTGCCATCTTTAACGACCGGGGAGAAAAGGTCAAGGAGGCAACTCCCAGTATGCCGGTGGAGATTCTCGGTATGGAGTCCATGCCCAACGCCGGCGATCCCTTCCAGGTTACGGACACAGAAAAGACCGCCCGCTCCATCTCCTCAAAGCGTCAGGAGTTGAAGCGCTTCGAGGATGCCAAGAGCGTGCGGAAGGTCACGCTGGACAACCTCTACGACACCATAGATGCCGGCGGCATAATGGAGCTGAAGGTTATCATCAAGGCAGACGTGCAGGGCTCTGCGGAGGCATTGAAGGCTTCCTTGGAGAAGCTTTCCACCAGGGACATCCGTCTGGTGGTCATCCACTCCTCGGCTGGAGCCATCAACGAGAGCGATGTCATGCTGGCTGCCGCCGACTCAAACGCCATCATCATTGGATTCAACGTCCGGCCCACTCCCAAGGCCAAGACCCTGGCGGACCAGGAGAAGGTGGACATCCGCAAGTACAACGTCATCTACAAGTGTGTTGAGGAAATCACTCTGGCCATGGAGGGTATGCTGAAGCCCGATGTAAAGGAGGAGGTTGTGGGCATGGTGGAGGTTCGGGAAACCTTCCGTGTGCCCAAGGTGGGTCTCATCGCCGGCTCCTATGTTATCCAGGGCGTGGTTCGCCGTACCTCCAGCGTCAATGTCATCCGTGAGGGCATTGTCATCTACAGCGGAAAGATTTCCTCTCTCAAGCGCTTTAAGGACGATGTGAAGGAAGTGAACACTGGCTATGAATGCGGTATCGGAATCGACAGCTGGCAGGACATCCAGGTTGGTGACCAGCTGGAAATCTTCGAGTATGTTGAGGTGGCCCGCAAGCTGGGGGACTCCGCCCCGCTGACACCGGCCGAGGGGGACAAGGTATAGATGGGTTCATTCAGACTCGTGCGGTTGGGCGAGCAGATTCGGGAGGAAATATCAAGGATGATTCTTTCCGGCCAGATAAAGGATCCCCGTGTCTCCACCTTCCTGTCCATCAACAGGGTGGAGGTCTCCGGTGACTTAGGCTATGCCAAGGTCTATGTCTCAAGCTTTATGAGTGGCAAGGAGACGGAGAAGGGCGTGCGGGGCCTGCAAAGTGCCGCTGGTTTTATCCAGTCCACCATCGGCCGCAAGCTGACCATCCGCCAGTTCCCCAAGCTCACCTTCATTGCCGATTCCAGCATCAAGGAGGGCTTTGAGATGGTGCGAAGGCTGAACCAGCTGGAGGCAGAGGAGGCGGCCCTTGCCGCAGCGCGTCCCCAGGAGGAGGGCTTTTCCGCCGAACCGGACGAGGAGCGTTCCTCTGGCTCGTAAGGATTCCGCCGCCTCCGGCATCATGCTATTCGCAAAGGAGAGCGGCCCCACCAGCTTTTCCTCCTTGGGTGTCATTAAAAAGGCCCTGGGAACGAGAAGGGTGGGGCATACCGGCACGCTGGACAGCTTTGCCGAGGGATTGCTGGTGGTGCTGGTGGGCAGGATGACCCGGCTGGTTCCCTACATCACCGCCACTGAAAAGAGGTATCAGGCAGTGGTGGCCTTTGGCTCGGAGACCGACACTCTGGAGCCCACCGGTACTGTGGTGGCCACAGGACCGCTACCCACCAGACAGCAGCTTGAGTCGGTGCTGGACCAGTTCAGAGGACGGATTTCCCAAGTGCCGCCCCTCTATTCGGCCATTCACGTGGATGGTCAGCGGGCCAGTGACATTGCCCGCACTGGCAACACCGTTCAGGTGCCACCGAGAGAAGTTACCATCCACTCACTTGAGCTCACTGATTTTGACGGACAGCACGGCCTGCTGGAGGTGGTTTGCTCCAAGGGAACCTACATCCGTTCTCTTGCCAGGGACCTTGCTCTGGCGGTAGGAAGCCGTGCCCATCTGGTGGCATTGCGGCGAACCGGGGTGGGTCCCTTCCGGCTGGAGGATGCGGTCTTTGCCCGAAAGCTCGGTGGTTTTAGTCTTGCCAGCCGTGGTCGAGGTGAGCTTCCCGCCGGTCGTGCGACAGAGAGGGAGCTTGCTGAGGTGGCAGGCCATTTGGTACAGTTTACACCTATGATGGCGGCTTCCTGTGGCTTGCAGCCCCTTATTGTGTCTCGCAGCCATGAAGGAGACTTCTTTCAGGGACGGCCGCCCAGAAGCGGCTGGTTCAGCGAGGTGGATTCGTTTTTTTCGGCAGGGCTGAAGATGCCGGACTTGCCGGTCTTCCTGGAATCGGGGGAGCTGGCCGGCATGGTACGAAAGGCCGGGGTACAATTCCAGTATTGCTTTGTGATGCCCCGGCAAGGATGGTGTGTATGAGTGATGTGCTGAGGGTTTATTCTTGGGATGACATAGTTGGCGGGAGCTTCCCCACTCGCCAGCAGCTTGCTGCTGCTGGATTTGAGGGCACTGCCCTGACGGTGGGTGGCTTTGACGGCGTTCATTTGGGACATCAGGCCCTCCTTTCGGCAGTCCTGGTACAGCCGAGGCTCCTGCCGGGTGTGGTGACCTTTGGCATTTCGCCCAAGGCCCGGCTGAATCCAGCGGGCTTTGCTGGGGCCGTGTGCACCATGGAGCAGCGCTTGCAGCTGTTCCGGGAGGCGGGATTTGCCTTCGTCGTGGTCATTGACTTTTCCGGCGATTTTGGTAGAATGGACGGAGTTGTCTTCCTGCAGCATTTGCGGGACAGGCTCTGCATGAGCTATCTTTCGGAAGGAACAGATTTTAGATGTGGCTATAAGGGGGCTGTCAACATTGATTCCCTGCGGGCCTTCTGTCAGGACTCAGGTGTCCGTCTGGATGTGGTAGAGCCAGTCATTGTGGAGGGTGTGCGGGTCAGTTCATCCGAGATTCGCCGTTCCCTGAAGGATGGAGATTTTGCCCGTTGCCGTCGTCTTTTGGGAAGGAATTTTTCCCTCGGTGGCTGTTGCTTTGACTGGACTTGGAGAGGGGATGCCCTGCTTGGTGTCAGGCGGCGGGGGGCCTGCGGCTGTGTGCAAATCGAGCCCCCCGCTGAATGTTATCGGGTACGTGTGCATTGTGGCCGACAGGGGACAGGGGGTGTCGTCTCCCTTGACGGGACGGCGATTGTCAGGGAAGGGGTTATGGAAATGATTCCAGCTTCCCCGATGGATTTTAGCCGTGACGATCTTTGGGTGGACTCGGTGGAATTCATGGTGGACTCAAGGGCAACCACCGCTTGATTTTGGTTATCTTAAAGGGATTAAAATAGAAAGGAGTAAGTAATGGCACTTACAAAAGACACAACTGCTGCCATCGTGACAAAATTCGGTGCAAACGACCGTGACACGGGCAACACAAGAGTTCAGGTGGCTCTGCTGACTGAACGCATCAAGCAGCTCACAGAGCATTGCAAGACCTTCAAGAAGGACAAGGGAGCTTCCCGTCGTCTCATCATCCTAGTTGGTCAGCGCAGGCGTCTGCTGAGGTATTTGCAGCGTACCAATCTGGAAGGCTACCGTGCGCTCATCAAAGAGCTTGGCCTGCGCAAGTAAGCTGTGGGGACAGCCTGCTGCCGTTGTGTGCGGGAGGCTGTCCTTTTCATTTTTTAGGAGAAAAAGAAATGGTTCATAGAGTATCTTATACATTGGCAGGACAGGAATTGATTTTGGAGACCGGCCGCTTGGCAAAGCAGGCTAATGGTGCTGTCTATGCCCAGTTTGGCGGCTCGGCTGTCATCGCCACCGCCTGTGCGTCCAGCGATGCACGGGAGGGATTGGACTTTGTTCCCGTAACGGTGGACTATAACGAGAAGTACTACGCCGCCGGAAAGATTCCCGGAGGCTTCATCAAGCGGGAGGGGCGGCCCAAGGACAAGGAGATTCTGGTGTCCCGCCTCATCGACCGGCCCATGCGCCCCCTGTTCGAGGTGGCCTTTGGCCGTGAGATCCAGATTGTGCCCACCTGCATCTCCTCAGACCAGATCAACCCGCCGGACATCCTGGCTGTCATCGCCAGCTCCGCCGCCGTTGTCATTTCAGACATCCCCTTCAACGGACCCATCGCTGGTGTTCGGGTGGCCTATGTTGACGGCGACTATGTGGTGAACCCCACCTATGCCCAGATTGAGAAGGCTCAGCTGGAGATTGTGGTGGCGGGAACTGCCGAGGGCTTCACTATGGTTGAGGGTGGTGCCAAGGAAGTGTCCGAGGAGATTATGCTGGGAGCCCTGGCAAAGGCTCAGGAATTCATCACCGACATGTGCCACCTGCAGGATGAGCTGCGGAAATTGGCCGGAAAGGAGAAGCTTCCCCTGTGTCCTGCCACCGTCCAGCTGGAGAACAAGGATGCTATGCTGGCAGAGGCCATGCCCAGGATGGAGGAGGCCTGCTTTGTGAAGGGTAAGCACCAGCGCCACGAGGCAATCGGTGCGGTAAAGGCAGAGCTGGCGGCGAAGTATGCCCAGCAGCTGGAGGATGACCTTCAAAAGAAGCTGTTCAACGGCCTCTTTGAGGACATGGAATACAACATCCTGCGCAAGAGCATCCTGGACCGAGGCATCCGTGTGGACGGTCGCGGCACCGAGGATATCCGCCCCATCACCTGCGAGATTGGCGTGCTGCCCCGTCCCCACGGCTCCGCTGTGTTCACTCGTGGCGAGACACAGTCCCTGGCGGTTGCCACCCTGGGAACTTCCCTGGACGAGCAGGTGTATGATGACATCGACGGTGACCGCCGTGAGCATTTTATTCTGCACTACAACTTTCCGCCCTACTCTGTGGGTGAGGTTGGCCGCATGGGTACTGGTCGCCGTGAGATTGGTCACGGAAACCTGGCCCGCCGTTCCTTGGAGGCCATGGTTCCTTCCCGTGAGGAATTCCCGTACACCGTCCGTGTGGTCTCCGAGATTCTTGAGTCCAACGGCTCCTCCTCCATGGCATCCGTCTGCGGTGGAACCCTGTGTATGCTGGCTGCCGGTGTGCCTATGAAGAAGCCGGTGGCGGGAATCGCCATGGGACTCATTACCGAGGGTGACAAGTACGAGAAGTACGCCATCCTCTCCGACATTCTGGGAGAGGAGGATCATCTGGGAGACATGGACTTTAAGGTGGCGGGAACGGTAGACGGAATCACCGGTTTCCAGATGGACATCAAGATTGCCGGTGTCACCACTGAGATTATGCAGAAGGCGCTTGACCAGGCCCGCCGTGGTCGCCTCCACATCCTGAGCGTCATGAACCAAACCATCAGTAGACCCGCCGAGAAAATCAGTAGCTATGCGCCCAAGATTGAGTCCATGAAGATTGACGTGGACAAGATTGGTGCCCTTATCGGCCCCGGTGGAAAGGTTATCAAGGCTATCTGTGCCGCCCACGAGGTGAAGATTGACACTGAGGATGACGGAACGGTTATCATCTACGGCAAGACTGGAAAGGCCACCGATGCTGCCAAGGCTGCTGTCAAGGCCATTGTGGAGGATCCAGAGGTGGGAACCATCTATAATGGAACGGTCAAGCGGGTGATGGAGTTCGGTGCCTTTGTAGAGATTCTTCCCGGCAAGGAGGGGCTGTGCCACATCTCCAAGCTTTCCCGTCAGCGGGTGCAAAAGGTGACTGATGTCATCAAGGAGGGGCAGCAGATTCCCGTCAAGCTGCTTGAGATTGACAAGATGGGACGATTGAACCTGTCCTACATCGATGCCCTTGAGGAGCAGCAGAAATAGCAGGGAGCCTCCCGGTTGCGGGAGGCTTTTTTAGGAGCGACAGAGGATGTCTGTTTCCACACGGATTTTGTCCAATAATATTGTACTCATCACGGAGCCGGTTGCGACAGTACAGACTGCCGCAGTCGGCTTTTGGTTTCCAGTGGGTTCCCGCCACGAGGAAGCGGGCCAGCGGGGGGTGACGCATTTTGTGGAGCACCTCTTGTTCAAGGGAACTGCCACCCGCAGTGCCTTCGACATAGCCCTTGCCTTTGACCGTATTGGCGGTTACCTCAACGCATTTACCGACCGGGAGAGTCTGTGCCTCCACTGTGTGGTGCCAGCCCTGCATTTGGGACAGGCCCTCGAGGTGATGGTGGATATGGTTTCCAATTCTCTGTTTGAGGAGAAGGAGATTGAGCGGGAGCGAGCAGTAATCCAGAGCGAAATTGTGTCTTCCCAAGATGATCCAGAGGAAACTGCCCTTGATGCTGCCAGTGAAGCGGTGTGGCCGGGTCATCCCCTTGCTGCTCCCATTGCAGGGACAGTGGAGGAGGTGGGACGCCTGAGCCGACAAATGCTGGTGGACTGGTACCATGGTCACATCGTACGTGGCCCACTGGTGATTTGCGCTGCCGGGAATCTGGACCAGGAGGTGTTGGAGCGGGTGGCAGCGGGTTTGGCTTCCCGTAGCGACCTCGGCAGAAATATGTCCTGCCGTCCTGCATGGAAGCCGGGTATCCTGTTTAGGGATGCACCCTTTCGTCAGATGCAGTTTTTTTTGCAGCTGCCTGCTTGTCCACCTGTCTCTGCCAAGGACTACTACTGCTGGGCAGTGGCCAACGCACTTGTCGGCGATACGATGAGCTCCCGTCTCTTTCAGAAGCTGCGGGAGGAGGGGGGCTACAGCTATAATGTCTATAGCTTTATGACCCACTACAGCGATACTACCTGCTGGTGCGCCTATGCATCTGCCGCCCGCAAGGACAGCCAGAAGGTGGTGGCAACCCTGTACCGAGAGCTGCGATGGCTCAAGGATGGGGGCTTTACGCCTGACGAGCTGGAGGCGGCCTGCCAGCATGTTTGTGGTGAGGAGATAATAGCCGCCGAGGATATGGAGTATCGTTCCAAGCGGTTGTACCGCCATCATAGTCTTGGCTTTCCTCAAGCCTCCACCGAGGAGATTATCAACTTGATACAGGGGCTTTCCGGCCAGGATGTTGCCGCAGCCTTGGATGGCCTGTTGGATTTCCGGCAGACTGCCTTGCTGGTCTACGGCAGCAATCCGTCGGAGAACTTCCAGAAGAAGATTCTTGCGGCGGCGGGATAGCGTGGTATGCGAACAATCGCTCCAAGCATGTTTTTTCTAGAAATGTTAAAGTTCACTTGACTAAGTTTATTATTATCGGTAACATGGATTTACTGTGTTGAGTGCAACATACGTATAAGAATTTTTATTTGGGGGTTTCTTTTGGCCACAAAGCATTCTTCTGCAGAGAAGAGACACAAGCAGAGTGAAGTTCGCCGTTTGCGCAACAAGTCGGCAAAGAGTTCCGTTCGGACCAGTGCCCGGAAGTATGTGGAGGCTGTCCATGCAAAGGATTCTGAGAATGCCACCAAGTTGTTGAAGGCTCTGGTAAAGGAACTGGATACGGCTGCAGGCAAGGGCATCTTGTCCAAGAATTCTGTGTCACGGAAAAAGTCGCGGATGATGAAGCTGTACAACGTTTCATTTGGCAACGCTGCGGCAAACTAGGGTAACGGCTGGGATATTGCAGCGTTGCGGTGTCCCCCGTTTTGTCTGTTTTTTACAAAAAAATTATTTTGGGAAGTCAGCTTATGCAGTCAAAAAAGGTCACAAAATACGACTTGGTGGATGGAATCCGTCACGATACTGGACATGAAAAACGTGTTGTTCAGGAAGTGTTCGAGTCAGCCTTGGAGCAGTTGAAGATTGCCTTAAAGGATGGTGCGACGATTGAGTTGCGTGGATTCGGTACCTTTGAGTTGCGTCTGCGCAAGGAGCGGAAGAAGGCTCGCAATCCCAAGACCGGCGACAGTCTATCCGTTCCACCACATTACATCGTCGCATTCCGCTCCGGCCAGGATTTGAAAAAGGCTGTTTGGAATTTATCTGTGGAGGAGTAGCGCCCGTTTATGGTGGAGCGGTGTCAAAAGATTGGTTCCCTGTCGTTGCTTGCAAGGTGTTGCATTGCTCTCTCCCTCCTTGTTCTCTCCATCCTTCTTTTTGCCTTGTCGCAGCCGAATCTTCTGACCGTCCAAGGTATTCCGTTTTTAGCGTATTTTGCACTGGTTCCCGTTTTTCTCCTAGTTCGCCTTGTGTCTTGGAAGACGGTCTGGCTTTTTGGCATGATATATGGGGTGGGCTCCTACTGCCTTTTTACCTATTGGTTGGCAACCTTCCATCCTCTTGGAATCTTTGTCATCTCCTTTATGTACGGCCTCTACCTAATGCTTGTCTTTCCCCTGCTCAAGGCTGCCGCCTCCCTCTTTCCGAAGTGGGGATGGCTGGTGCAGGCCGTGGTGTGGTGTGCCTACGACTATGTGAAGACCTTGGGCTTCGCCGGCTTCCATTATGGAGTCCTCTCCTATTCCCATTGGCGTATGACTGCGCTCATTCAGATTGTGGACCTGGTGGGAATCTGGGGGCTCAATGCGCTGATAGTGTTCACCTCGGCCTGGATTACTGCTGTCATCGTTGATGCCTGCCGGACTCAGGCCTGTGGCTGGGGCCTGAAGGTTTTGGCGAGGGAACTACCGTCGGCCTGTAGGAGCCACTGGAGATCCGGCTGCTGCTGGCTGGTGGCCTTTGGTGTGACGCTGGTATACGGACTCATCTCTCCTGTTGACTACTCGCAAAATCAGCAGGTAAAGGTGGCCCTAATCCAGCAGAATTCCGATCCTTGGGTTGGCGGGTTGAGTGCCTATCAGCGTGACTTGAAGACCTTGATGCAGCTTTCCGACCAGGCCCTCGCCCAGAATCCCGACGTGGATTTTGTGGTGTGGCCGGAGACTGCCTTTGTTCCCCGCATCGGCTGGCATTATCAGCACCGCTATAATCGTGACAGCTTCCAACTGGTGCAGGAGCTCTTGCAGTACCTGGACAAGGCGCCCGTTCCCTTTGTAATTGGAAATGACCATGGCGTTGACGGTGCGGGCAACCAGATTCTGGACTACAATGCGGTGCTGCTCTTTGAGCCGGGCAAGAATACCCTGCCGCCACAGCCCAGGGTATACGGCAAGATGAAGTTGGTTCCCTTTACCGAGCACTTCCCCTTTGACAAGCAGTTTCCAACCCTGTATCAGATGCTGCTGAACGGGGACACCCACATGTGGACGCCGGGAACGGTTCCGGTGGTTTTTGAGGTGGACGGACTGCAATTCAGCACACCCATTTGCTTTGAGGACACCTTTGGCTTTGTGGGCCGCCGCTTTGTGAACGCTGGCGCACAGGCCTTTGTGAATCTATCCAACGATGCCTGGTCCAAGAGTCTCGCCTGTCAATATCAGCACCTTTCCATGGCAGTCTTCCGTTCTGTGGAAAACCGGGTTCCCACCGTGCGTTCCACCACCACCGGCCAGACCTGCATCATCGATCCAAACGGGAAGATTCTCGCCATGGCGGAGCCCTTTGTGGAGACCTATCTGGTGGGTTCCATTCCGCTTCTGGATAAAACCAAGAAAACAGTGTATACTCGTCTCGGCGATTATGTCGGAGTGATTTTTGCTGTGGCGGCCGCCCTCTTGCTGATGGCTGGCCTCGTGGTGAGCGTCGTCCGAAAATCAAGAGGTTAAGAGAGGAAATTCATGTACTCATTCAATATGAAGGAAGGCAACGTAACCGTCCTTGGGCAGAAAACCGAGTTTGTCGGTGATTTGGAATTCAGCGACAATCTGGTTATCACCGGGAAATTCGAGGGGAGGATTCAATCATCCGGCAACCTGAAGATTGACAAGACGGGCCAGTGCCAGGTGTCCAAGATTGAGGCGGACTCCATCTTTGTGGCAGGCTCCGTAACCGGCGACCTCAATGCCTCATCCAAGATAGAGATTGCATCCGGCAGCCGAGTGGTGGGTGACATCTGTGCCCTGCGGCTTCGGATTGACGACAATGTGGACTTCCACGGTCAAGTGACCATGCTGGAGGCTGTCCCCGATGTGGACATCTTTTCCCTTACTGCCGCCGAGTACAAGAATGCCTGCGCGACATTCAAAGAGTAGGCAGTATGGACGGAGCATTTTCTGATTTCGGCCGGAAGCTCACCGGCCATTCCGGTATTTTGCAGCTGATGGATGACCTAGGCCGTCCCCTGCCAGCAGGGGTGACACCCTATCGTCTGGGAGGCGGAAATCCCGCCCGTGTGCCAGAGGCGGAGGCCATGTTCCGCCGTGAGATGGAGCGGATTATGGCGGAGGAAGGTGGCTTTGAGCGGCTGATTTCCCTCTATGACCCGCCCCAGGGTAGGATTGGCTTTATTGAGGCCATGGCGGGCTTCCTTTCCAAGACCTACGGCTGGAAGGTGGGACCGGAAAACATCGCTATCACCAACGGCAGCCAGTCTGCCTTCTTCTACCTGTTCAACCTTTTCTCCGGAACCTTTACCGGCAGCGACGGTTCTGTCCGCCGGAAGAAGGTTCTTTTCCCTCTGGTGCCTGAGTACGTGGGCTATGCGGACCAGGGCTTGGAGCCTGATACCATGGTGTCCATTCCTGCCCGCTGCCAGTACTACGATGATCACAGCTTCAAGTATTTCATTGACTTTGAGCTTTTGGAGGAGCATCTTGCCAGCCACGATGATGTGGGGGCAATGTGTGTGTCCCGTCCCACCAATCCTACGGGAAATGTGCTGACAGATAGCGAAATCCATCGGCTGGCATCCTTGGCCTCACAGTATGGAATTCCCCTCCTTGTGGACAATGCCTATGGCCTGCCCTTTCCCGACATTGTGTTCATTGAGGATGCGGCCCCCTACTGGGATGAGTCGGTGGTGCTGTCCATGAGCTTGTCAAAGATTGGGCTGCCCTCCTTCCGTACCGGAATCATCGTGGCCGCACCAGAAATTGCCGCCGCCTTGTCCAACGTGAATGCCATCGCAGCCCTAGCATCTGGCTCCGGCGGGCAGGCCATTGCGCAGAACTGCATTGCCAGCGGGGAGATTGTGGAGGTGGCAAAGAATTATGTGCAGCCCTTCTACCAGAAAAGGTCCCGGCAGGCAATTGCCTGGATCCATGAGTTCTTTGCCGGCGGGGATTTTTGGATTCACCGTAGCGAAGGGGCAATCTTTCTGTGGCTTTACCTGCGGGACTTGAAGATAACTACCCTAGAGCTTTACAAGAAGCTGAAGGAGCGTGGCGTGGTGACGGTGCCAGGCGAGTACTTTTTCTTTGGCGTGGAGAATCCTGAGATAAGTTGTCATGGCCACTACGACAAGTGCCTGCGGCTCAACTATTCTGGTCCGGTGGAGGAGGTACGGGAGGGACTGCGGCTTCTGGCGGCAATCTATCGGGAAAATAGATAGCTTTTATGGAGGTTTTGTTATGAAGAGAAAGGCCCTCATTCGTCTTGTGGTTCTGTTGGCTGTCTTGATGATGGCGGGGGGTGTGGGTTTTGCTGGAGGAACTCAGGATGCTCCTTCTGCCGAGGCACCTTCAGCGGGAAGTCGTCTGGTAAATGTGGCCGCCTTGAATGGTCCCAGCGGAATTCCCATGGCCTACCTGTTCGAGAACAAGCCTGTGATGGAGGGAGCCGACTTTGACTTCCAGGTGGTGGCCGGGGCCGACGTACTTTTGCCCAAGCTGCTGAAGGGCGAGGTGGATGTGGGAATCCTTCCTCCCAATGTGGCGGCCAAGGTCTTTTCAAAGAACAATGGAGCCCTTCTGGTTGGAGCCGTGGTGGGGGAGGGAATGCTGAGCCTCATCACCAAGGATGGGCAGGTGAATTCACTGGCAGACCTGAAGGGAAAGACGGTGAACATGGCAGGTCAGGGTGCCACCCCAGAGTACCTGTTCCGCTACCTGCTGCAGGCCAATGGCATTGCGGTTGCAGCCGACGGCCTGAAGCCTGATGCAGATTCCGTGGCCCTGGACTTCTCCATTCCTGCCGCCGAGCTGGCCGCCGCCCTGCTGTCTGGAAGGATTCAGTATGCTGTAGTGCCGGAGCCCTTTGCCACAGTGTCCACCACAAGGGATGCCGCTGTCCGTCGGGCGGTGAATCTGCAGGATGCGTATCGGGCCGTAACAGGAGATGCTTCTGCCAACTATCCCATGACGGTGGTGGTCATCCGCAAGGAGTTGGCAGCATCTTCCCCTGAACTGGTACGTGGTTTTCTAGCCGCCTATCAGGAGGCAGTGGAGTGGACCTTGGCACATCCCGCCGAGGCAGGTGCCTTGGTGGAGAAGCATACCCTGGGCTTGCAGGCATCCATTGCCACCAAGGTGATTCCCCACGGTGCCTACGTCTTTGTTCCCGCTCGTCAGGCTCAGGAGTCATTGGAAGGATTGTTCTCCATCTTCCTGGACTTTGCCCCAGACGCCATCGGTGGACAGCTTCCCGCCCAGGACTTCTACTTTGAGTGACAGCTGAATCATGACAGGAAGGCTCCTGCACCGACACTGGCTGTCGCTGGTTTTGTCCGCAGTGGTGATGCTTGCCCTGTGGCAGGGACTGGCGGTGGCCATCAACTCCCCTCTGATACTACCATTGCCGTGGGAAACTCTGGAGGTTCTTGTGGAGAACCTGGGCCAGCTCCTGTTCTGGCAGCATGTCGGGGCCACAGCCTGCAGGAGCCTTGCAGCCTTTGTGCTCTCCGTGGCGGTGGGGAGTCTTTTGGGGGCGGCTGCCGGAGTCAGCAGGAGCTTCCACAACCTGCTGGAGCTGCCCCTGGCAGTGGTACGGGCCACTCCCGTGGTGTCCTTTATCCTGCTGGCCCTGTTCTGGCTGGGCTCCTCCTTTGTGCCGGTGTTTGTGGCGGTGCTTATGAGCCTGCCGGTGATGATTGCTTCTGTGGAGACAGGAATCATCAACACGGATTCCCAGCTCCTTGACTGCTGCCGTTCTTATGGCTTTTCTCGCCGCCAGCTGATTCGTCATCTGTATATTCCTTCCTGCAAATCATATTTTTTCTCTGGAGCCCTTTCCGCCTTCGGACTGAGCTGGAAGGTGGTGGCGGCGGGAGAGGTGCTGAGCCTTCCCCGTCGTGCTGCGGGCACTCTTTTGCAGAGCGCCAAGGTTCATGTGGAGACGACACAAGTTTTTGCAGTGACACTGGTGCTGGTGGCGATGAGCTTTACGCTGGAGGGACTGTTTTCCTTGGTTTTGCGGAAAGCTGGTCTTTTGCCCGCTGGTAGGGACAAAGCTTCTGCAGGGCGGCGGAGGATGGCATGAGTGTTTGCAAGAACTGGTCAGGAATCTATATCCAGGATTTGCACCTGCGTCGGGGAAGTCACCAGATTTTCAGTGGCTTTTCCCTGAATCTGGAGGCGGGCAGGGTGACGGCCCTGTTGGGAGCCTCCGGTGCTGGAAAGACAAGCCTGCTGGATTGTCTTGCGGGACTCTTGCCTGCTGACCGGGGAACCATAAGGGGAGTGGGGCCGGTGTCCTACCTTTTTCAGGAGCCGAGGCTGTTGCCCTGGTATTCTCTGGAGCGGAACGTCATGCTGCCCATGGAATCCCTGCTGGGAACGAGGGCCGCCTTGGAGCGTGCCCGCCACTTTTTGGACTTGGTGGAGCTGGGGGAAAAGGCCACCTCCCTGCCGTCCCAGTGCTCCGGCGGCCAGAGACAACGCTGTGCCCTTGCCCGTGCCTTTGCCTATCCTTCCTCCACCCTGCTGATGGACGAGGCGTTCCAGGCCCAGGACATCAAGCTGAAGCTGCGGCTGATGGAGCTGACGGAGGAGCTGCTGGGAACGGGCGCAGGGCAGTGTGGCGGCCAGAACCAGCCACCCAGAACCACCGTGCTGGTGACCCACGACGTGTCGGAGGCCCTGGCCCTGGCCCACAGGGTGCTGGTGCTTTCTGGAAGTCCCTTGCAGGTGGTGGGGGATTTTCCCGGAGCGGGAAAGGAGTTGCCCTTGGCAGGCCGCTATATTTCCCCCGACCAGGCCACCCAAAAGCATCGGGCGGAGATTCTTTCGCTCCTTTGTCGCTAGGAATTGTGTCCGGGATTGTCGTATCCAGTAGCTTCAGCAGCTGTACCTAGCAGTCGGCGGCTGCCAAAAGCTCTGTCTCCCAGGCCAGCAAGTCAGCCTCCATCTTCTTGTTGCTTCCCCGCACATCGCAGAGAATCCTGAAAACTGGCTCCGTGCCGCTTCCCCGCATCCAGATGTAGCCGCAGGGCTTGTCCTGGCTATCCTTGAACAGAATCTTCAGTCCACCCTTGCCGGAAAGACTGTAGTCCGTCAGGTTGCGGGTCTCCTTTGTGCCGTTGTTGCAGATGGCCTCATAGGAGGCGATGCCGTACTCCTGCAGCAGTCTTTCCTTCCGCTGTGGCCAGCTGGCCTCGAATTCCTTCTGGAATCGTGATTTGAGCTGGCCGTGGTCCGATGACTTGATGTGGAGCAGGGCCCTGTCCTCGGAGACACCGGTGGTGGTGTAGGGGGGCAGGGTGGCGATGATGTCTGACAGGGCGAAGTCCTCCTTGTAGGCTGACTCCTGGGCAGACTTTCTGCACCAGCGGTGGAAGAGTCCCAACTGCACCGAGCCGTCCGCCAAGGTGGTGTCCCTGATGGACAGGAGCTTGACTAGGGCGAAGATGGTGTTGATGGGGTCACGGACGGCGGCGGGGTGGGTGATGTTGCCGCCGTTGGAGCCCTCTCCCAAGATGGGAACGGTAAATCCTTGACTTCGGGCCTCCCGCGCCAGGTTCACCACATTGGCCTCTCCCACCTCGGCCCGGAACACTGTGGCACTGAAGGCGGCGGCAATGTGGTCAATCCGCAGGGAGGTGGGGTCGTTGATGGATACGGCAGGCCGGACATTGGTGGAGCCGTCGAGCTCGGTACGGTAGTCAAGATAGGCCAATTCTGCCAGCACGGAGAGGGCGAAGACCTCCTGGGCTTGGAGCACCTGGGCCTTTCCGGTGGCATCGTCCCAGTAGACGATGTTGCCCCGGTCGCCGTCGCAGTCGGGCATATAGCCAAGGGTGATGGCCGGGTTAGAAGGTTTTTGATTCTCCATAAAGGCTGCGCAGTGAACAAGATTTTCTGGCTCAGGAATAATTGCGTGAACAATCTGGCGAGGCTTGTGGTTGATGGCGACAAAGCCGATGCCGTATTCCTGCAGGAAGTCGCTGTCGATGGAAAGGCAGCGGGCAGAGCCGTTCATGTCGCAGGCCACCGTGATGGGACGCTCCCTGGTGGAGCTGCGAACTGCATTAAAGAAGTCCTGCTGCTGGGTTTTATCGGCAGTACCAGCTACAACCAGGCGGGTAAAATCCCGATAGCTGGCCACGGCCCGAGCCTTGCAGTCGGCAGTCTCGGCGAAAATCCTTTCGATGGACTCCTTTGGACAGGCGGCCACCAGGCGGACCGCCAGCTCGGCTGCATCGTCCTGGGCGCAGAGACTGGTAAAGGCTGCGGTGAGCTTGGCTGTTTCCTCACCGGGAAGAACACCGCCGTCGTTAAGGCCGAACTTGATTCCGTTGTGGCCGATGGGATTGTGACTGGCGGAAACATAGACAAAGCCATCCAATTGGCGGGCGTAGGCCATGATTTCCGGTGCGGCGGTGATGAAAAGGTACTCCACGGCAATGCCCCTTCCTGCCAGAACCCGGGCGATGATGTCCCCGATTTTGGTGCCGGTGGGACGGGCATCAAGCCCAAGGGCAATCCTACAGCCTGGTCCACAACGTTGGATAATGTAGTCTGCAAAAACCTGGGCAATGAGGGCGGAAATCACCCCATTGGCAGGGCCAATCTCCTCCGTGGCATCCTCCTCGTTCCCGGAGAGGGCAAAGACCTTCCGCCAGCCCGATGCGGAAAGAATCATCGAGCCGACCTCCCGTCCCAGGTCAACAGCTGTCGGCAGCACGTCATTTTCTGACAGGGGAAGGACTTCTGGCTCTCCTAGGGGAAAACCTGTTCTTGCATCATACATCATCTGGAACCTCCGTGGTTGCCCATTGTACTGCATGGAGGGGAATGAATCAAGGAAGATGGTGCGAGGTGAGGATGATAGAAAAAAAGACCGGGCTTTGCAACCCGGCCTTATGGACGATAACGGGCTCGAACCGCTGACATTCTGGTTGTGACCCAGACGCTCTCCCAACTGAGCTAATCGTCCGCAATGCAGTTACTATACAGGAAATTGCCGTTAGTGTCAACCGGCTTTTGCCTTCTGGCACTTGTTGCCCCCTGCCTTTGGGTATATAATGGGGCAATCTGGAGGTGTCGGATGACTTCTTGGCTGAAGCGGAGCATGGTGCGGTGTGGACTGCTTCTTTTGATGTGGGCGGCCTCGTGTCCTTTCTTGTTCGGTGACATTGCCGTGCATTTTATCGACGTGGGACAGGCGGACGCCATCCTGGTGGAGTGCGACGGGGAGAATATGCTGGTGGACGGCGGCAACGGGGCGGACTCGTCGCTCATCTACGCCTATCTGAAACGCCACCGCATCAGGCGGATCAAGTATCTGGTGAACAGTCATCCCCATGAGGATCATGTGGGTGGCCTTCCCGGTGCACTGAACTATGCCACAGTGGAACGAGGGTTCAGCTCCTACCGGCACTACGACAGCGACGCCTTCCAGGATTATGTGGACTATCTTTCCATGCAGGACGTGGAGCTGGAGGTGCTGGAGGCAGGGGCAAGTCTTTCCTTGGGAGGCGCCACCGTCCGGGTGCTGGGCCCGCTGGTGCGTGACAGCGAGGTGAACAACAATTCCCTGGTGCTGCACGTGGAATATGGTTCGGTCTCCTTCCTGCTGACCGGAGACCTGGAGCGGGACGGCGAGGACAGCCTGCTGGATGCCGGCATGGTTCCCGACTGCACGGTGCTGAAGGTGGCCCATCACGGCAGCAGGGATTCCTCCGGCTATCGGTTTTTGCGCTCGGCCCTGCCGGAATATGCGGTCATCTCGGTGGGACGAGACAATAGCTACGGCCATCCCACCGAGGAGGTTTTAGGCCGTCTGGAGGATGCCGGGGCTGCGGTGTTTAGGACGGACTGGCATGGTCATGTGGTGGCCAAGAGCGATGGCACGGAGCTGTCCTTTTCCGTTGAGCGCAATGCCGCCGGGACGGTTGCCGAGACAGCGGCAGGGAAGCAGGCTGCCGGAAGGGAGGCCCGCACGTCGGTTCCAGCACCGGCCGCCTACATCCTGAACACCAGCTCCAAGAAATTCCATCTGCCCACCTGCTCTGCGGCAAAGCGCATCAAGGATGCCAACAGAAAGGATGCGGACTACAGCCGCCAGCACCTGCTGGACCAGGACTACGAGCCCTGCGGGCTTTGCAGGCCATGAGGCGGGCAGTGGAGCTACGGGGACAAGCGGTACCACTGCCGCTTGCCTCTCATCATTCACCTTTCAAAGAATCATAGTAAATCTTATTGTTAGGGTTTTCGTCAATCATCTTCCTGTTATCAGTCTGTGCAAGATACTTGTCCAGTCCTTCCTTGGTCTCAAAAGACCTTACCAATTCAAAAGTATCTTCAATATATTGAATTATTTCTGCGAACAACTTTAAATCTATTTTATATACGTTGAAATTCTTAGCTCTTGGAGCATAATTCAGGATTCCCTTTCGTTCCATCGCCTTGTCATCAAGGACATATACGCTGGTTACAATCATGAGGTTCACCCAATTTCCTCGTATATTACTATGTGATGACCAAAATCCCATCTCACATCGTAGTTTATTGCCCTTCCATTTCAACCTTGGCCTGGATTTAGTGTATTTCACACCATGCAATGTAAAATATCTTCCCAGCTCATTGCATACTGCATGGAAGATTTCCTTTGGTGCAGTATGCACGGAAATATTGTTTAGGACACTATTTTTTTCCCATGTCCAGTCATCCATATTCGCTTTGTTGTCCATATTCCTCTACCTCAGACAAAACTATTCGTACTATTCCTCAGAATAGCTATCTGGAACAGTGGCAGTGCCTCTATCTGGTTTTCAAGCTCTGAGAATGCAATGGTTGACATAGTTCCTCCTGTCCTCTGGATACAGTATACTACGTTTTTAGGTATTGTGGAATGGCCTTGCGGTGCGTGGGGGCGGGCTCCAAGACCCGGCAGGGAGTGGGAGGTGGTGACTTACTTCTTTTTAAGCATATCCATGGAATGAACAGGGATTTCCTTCATTTGGAGTAGCTGCTTGTCGTTTGTGATGAATGCATCGCAATTTGTGAGTGTGGCAGTTGCAAGATGAATGGCATCCAGTGCCTTGAATCCAGTGTACTTTGCTCTGATTTCGGCAGCCTTCAATGCAATGCTTTTGTCAACTGGCACTACATTAATATTCATGCCATTCAAGAAGGTTTCAAAATTTACAATTGCCTGTCTGTCATTATGGGAAAGGGGATAAACGCAGAATTCCTCAATCGTTACAGTGGATGTGAACAGCTGTATACTTTGATTCTTGCAGTCAATGAAGAAGCTTCTTGTCACATCAAAGTAGAGGGCGCTTTTTTCAAGGAAATAAATGAAGGGGGCGGTATCGACGTATATTCTAGAATCTGTCATTGTCGCGCAGCGTCCTCACATATTCATCGGCACAGTCGGCCCGTTCGGTATGACGAACCAAGGAGTCAAATTCAAAGTCCTGCTGCCCCGTGTTTTGTTCCAATATGTTGTCAATCTTTTTTTTGAGAATAGCTATCTGGAACAGCGGCAGTGCCTCTATCTGGTTTTCAAGCTCTGAGAATGCAATGGTTGACATAGTTCCTCCTGTCCTCTGGATACAGTATACTACGTTTTCAGGTATTGTGGAATGGCCTTGCGGGGCGTGGGGCGGGCTCCAAGACCCGGCGGGGAGTGAGAAGAAGGTCACATTTTATTCAACTGCTCCGTGTGGGTGCAGTATGGGTAGTTGCTGCATCCGACAAACCAATGATTGCTCTTTCCCCTGCGTTTTACAAGGAAGCCGCCGCAGGAGGGGCATTTTTTTGGATTGGCCAATACGCTGGAATCGTTTATTGTGTAGTCACAGCGGGGAAAGTTAGAGCAACCGACAAAAGTTTTTCCGTTTTTACTGACTTTAAGCAGGTCTCCTGTCTTGCATCGGGGACATTTGGTTTGCCCCTTATCCTCTGCACTTTTGATGGAGACAAAGCAAACGGCATCAGACTGCTTGAACTCCTTAAAGAAAACGGACGGATTTTTGTTTTCTGTAAGGATGAATGTCCTGTTTTTAGTGCGGGTGATTGCGACATAGAACAAGCGCCGCTCCTCTTCAAAGGGGAAGGTGCAGCCATCTGTTAGAACAAAATCCAGTACCTTGTCGTCGGCAATTTGATTTGGGAAGCCGAGCCTGTCGTTTGTGAAATTCAGCAACACTACATTGTCTGCTTCCAATCCTTTCGACTTATGAACCGACAAAAAGGATATTGGCGTTTGCGGAGACTCCCGATACACAATTTTCTCGGCCCTCTGTTCCCGCCTGAACAGGAAGAGGCCAGAGCCCTCCAGCAGTTTTCTGTCATAGTTCGTTCTTCCCAAAAGAAGGATTGACTTGTCCGCCCCAAAGTCCATGATGATTTTTTTTAGCACAAGGTTTAAGACTTCCGAAAAATTGCTGTCTATTCCCCAGAAGACCAGCGGATACCGCAATGCTTTGTCTGATGTCAAGCTTTTTTGCAGTTGATTTGGATTTTTTGTTACAAAGTGGGATGCCTCGTCTATCAATTGCTGCGAGTTCCTGTAGGTTTTTTCTATTTTGAGGAGTTTTGTGAATCCTAGGTACTCCTCGAATTTGGTAAAAAGTGCTATGTCGCTTCCTGCAAACCGATAGATGGATTGCCAGTCATCGCCAACACAAAGGAATCTTGCCTTCGTTCTATTCAATATGGATTTCAATAGCCTGAATCTGGCCAAGGAGATGTCCTGATACTCATCAACAATAATGTACTTATAATTGTATATTTCACATCCGTTTTCAACTTGTTTTGTTGCAAGATTAATCATGTCTGAGAAGTCAATGCTCTTGGTTTCTTCCAAGTATTGCTGGTATTGAGACAAAACATATTTTACGATTGAAAGAAAAATCCTGTTCCTTGCGGCAATAAATTTATTGTCTTGCTGGCTGCAGGCCAGAATCATCCTGTCCAGCTCCTCCATATCATAGCTGCGGGCCTTGAAAAGTGAGATGAAGGTGCAGCACAGGGAAATGAAGTCGGAGAAATATTTGTTGCTTTTTTTTGAGTAGATGATTTCAAAGATGTCGTTGAAATCTCTCGGTTGCAGGGGAATTGCATTCTCTTTGAGGATTCTTTCCAGCTGCTCAAAAAGGATTCCTTCGGAAGCATAGTACGAATAGGTTTCAATGAGCTTTGTGCCGTTTTGCTGGTGGAATTGTCTTTTCCACTCAATTCCGTCAAGGTACTTCTTTTCTTCAACAGGAGACAGCCACGGCACTGTATTGTCTCTCGTGATGCCAAAGTGCTCCAAATAGATGTCGTATTCTGGCAGATAAAAGTCTGGTTGGTAGTTTTTTCGTTGCGGGTCGGCGGACTCAAAAGGATAGTCCCGCTCGTATTCGTATTCTACTCCCTGAGTAAACAGGAAGTTTGCAATCTTTATTTCCTCAAGACTTTTGACCCGCTCGTCTCTCAGTGTTTTGAGCCCCTCCTTTCTTTCATCCTTTATTGTATCGATGTATTTTTCTTTGTCATACTTAGATTTCAATGTTTCCAGATCCAAGGATTTTTCTTTTTCGTACAGTTCTCCCAAAGATTGTTTTTCGGACATATCTTCTGGAATGTCCAAATAAAATGCAAAGTATTCTGTGAGTGATTGTACAAAGTCAGGATACTGCAGCAGGTCTCCCTCGAAGAGGCCGTGGACAAAGGAATTGAGGTCGTCGAATACCTTGGGGCGGTATTGCAAGGATTCCTTTATGATATTAAGTCCGAGTTTATGGAATGTGGAGGCTTCCACCGGGATTCCTAGTTTTGATTGAATCCTTTCGGTCATTTCTTCTGCGGACTTGTTGGTAAAGGAAATCAGGAGTATGTCCTTTGGATTTATATTTTTTATCTGGCAGAGATACTTTACCTTGGCGGCAATAGTCAGCGTCTTTCCGCTTCCGGCCCCTGCAAGGACCAGGACATTGTCCTCGTCAGTGACAACAACTGTTCTTTGCTGGGTGTCAAGGGACTTGCCGTCGATGTCGGAAAGGAAATTGTCATGGGCTGCAATTTCAGACTGGACGAACTGGGCATTATGATTTTCAACCTCCGCCTCCAGATTCGCAAAAAATTCTATAAAGCATTGTATTTGCTGGAAATTTGGAATTGCCTTGTTGAATTTCTTCTTCCTGATGGTCAAAAACAGGGGCTCCCAACTTGACTTGTAGTAATTTTTCTCTGTATTGCTGATATAGGAGTCTTTGCTTTGGGCAAAGGCGGTAAAGAACTGGTTGATTTGCTCAAGAAGGGGCTTGGACTGTTCAACTTGCTCCTGCAATTTCTTTTTGTTGGCCTTCCTTTTCGTCACGATTATGCCAGCGAGAACCAAGAGGGCGGTGGAAACACTGATTGGTAGGAGCAGGGGAAGATTCATGGAGCCAGTATAGCATGGAAACGCTGTAAGCTGCTATCCTGTGGAGGCAAGCTCCCCGCTCCCCATCCGCCACGGAAGTGTAGCATGGCGCTGCCTTCCCGTGCCTTTTCCGCTGAAATTTGCACTGGAAATTGCTTGAATTTGCACTGGAAATGGGGGTGAATTTCCACTGGAAATTGGTGCAATTTGTACTGGAAATTGGATGCATTTCCAGTGGAAAATTTGGCGGGGGATGGTGGTTTGCTTTTTGAGGAAGATTCGTGCTTAGGAAACTTGACGTTGTGGAAGGATAGGTGTATAGTGGAGGTAGTGCAGGTGGCTTGCAGTATGCGGTGCCTGCGCCGGGAGTTCCCGGATGAGATGACTTCGGATCTGCTCTTTTACATGTATAGGGAAGGACTTTCATTTGTGGAATTACTGTAAAAAAAATTATATATAAAATAGGAGATAATGATGAAATTTAAGATTACCAAAAGAAAAAATCCACAGGACAGGAGCCAGGAAAAGTATTATCCTGCTCCTGTGTATAGCGATGAGATTGGTATTGACGAGTTGGCGGAAGAGATTTCCTATGCCACATCAATAACTCCCTCAGACGTAAAGGCTGTGTTGGAGGGGTTGCTGAATGTGATGCCCAAGCATTTGCGGCGTGGTGCCAAGATTAAACTGGACCGTTTTGGTACATTCAAGGTGGTTTTCGGTGGCAATGGCCACGAGAATGCGGAGGATGTGACGGCGGCAGACATTGACGGCACTCGCATCGGCTTTATTGGTGCACCTGAGATGAAGCGGGCAGTCCTCACGGACATGTCCTTCCAGAAGCTGGCTTAACAGCGGTGCTGCATACTTTTTGCATGACACCTCCAGTGGCCTCCTTTCTGTTGATGGGCCAGTTTAGTTATTTTGGGTCATGCACCTTGCAGACGCCAAGCTAGATTTAAAAAACACATTTCAATCTTTGGAACCCACTGGTGCAGGATGCATTGCCTGGCACCATGATATATTCCAAAACTGGGGAACCGCAGCTCCTGAGCAGATCCGGCTGTGTGTTCCCCTTTTTTTGTTTTAGGGGAAAAGGATGTGAAGAGACCTGTCCTCATATTTCTTTGCCTTTGTTATGGCTATATCTGTGAGTCTTTTCATGTGTTCCTT
The DNA here is from genome assembly GCA_937876905.1 of uncultured Treponema sp. Classification (GTDB taxonomy): domain Bacteria; phylum Spirochaetota; class Spirochaetia; order Treponematales; family Treponemataceae; genus Treponema_F. Next base: position 13,034 of record CALEFI010000041.1, on the reverse strand, counting down.
CTGCATTGGATTGAGGGTGCTGTCATTTTCAATGAATGAATACATGGCTGTGCGGAACAGTTGCCAAATTTCCTTGTCTGCCCTTGTTTTTTTACTTATCCTTGCATGGATGGCTAATGGATGGGAAGAATCAGCGTTGTTGGTATTGGTATCTATCTGGAAAGGCCAGTTTTCTGCCCTGACATAAAAGTTAAGAAAGGAGAGTAATGCACGACCATTATATATTTTAAAGGTGATGATATACTCACGTGATTTATTAAAGAAGAAATTGATTTCCTCCTCTGAAAGCCATCTGTCTTTTGTAGCTTCATGAATCTGGGAGGCAGTCTCCATCAACTGGAATGGGTTGTGATTGTTTGTTGTCATATAGAAATCTCCTTAAAATAGTATGCTGGCAGTCTAGCAAGGTAAAATAGCTTTGTTAAACGTGAAAAGGGAATTTCGGGTGGCTCTAGTAAAACTTAACAGAATCTTGATACAAGGAGGGGCGAGGAATAAGAGTCAGATTAACGGACTTCTGCTTTTTCATCGAGGAAAAATTGTTATTTTAAGGAATGTTGAGTTTGATAGAAATTACGACTCTTATGATAACGAAAAGCAAAAAAATTGGTTAATCTACCAACAAAAAATTAGTCGGAATGTGCTATAATTGCGATATGAATACAGAGGACAAAAAGCAACTCCTATCTACCGTCAAAGATATTCCCGAACAGAAACTTGTTGTAGCTCCGATTGTAGAGCGCCTGATTACTTCGGGCTGGAGCATAAATCAGATTGTTTTTGGAAAGAATGAATGGAAAGTACCAAGAACGCCATCAGAGGCTTCAAAACGAGAAAAAGGAGCTTCCTTTGATTATTTTCCTGTCGATATTGCCGTTTTTGACAGCGTGGAAAATTGCGGCGACTATAAACATCTCTTGTTCATAATAGAGTGCAAGCAACCAAAAATTGACGAAGGATTGCAACAACTTGAAATCTATCTTGGGCTTGAACCTCATGTAAAACTTGGCATTTGGGCGAACAATGCCGATGAGTCGGCAGAAACGCTTTTCGTTCACAAAAATGCAAAAGGACTTTCTTCTCCAAAGAAAAAGTTGGTCAAGGATATTCCCTCATTCGGAGCAGAGATTTCCGAAAATGCGGAAGTCCTTACTTTTGATGATTTGGTTATTCCATCTCAAGATTCTATAAAAAAGCAGTTTGAGGATATTCTTGACCGTATTGTGGCTCAAGACGGCAATGTAACACGGCGAGAGCAACAGCTTGACCAGTTCTGTGACTTGCTTCTACTAAAACTTGACAGCGACAAGCGAGGAAATGCAAATCCATCAAATGAACTGAATTTCCGACCGCTTGCGAACTCAGTATTGACCGCCTCACATATCAAGAAAAGTTTTTTGTCGTTCATTGAAATCTTTCCTGACATTTTCACGAATGAATCTGACAAGGAGCTTCGATTCAATGACACGACTATTCACGACATCGTGCAAGTTCTTTCAAAATTCAATCTCATCGACATCGGGGCGGATGCGATTTCCATTGCGTTCCAAGTCCTGCGGAGTGCGGCACTAAAAGAAAAAGAAGGGCAATTTTTTACTCCCCGACAAGTGATACAAGCGGCTGTGAAGCTCATGTGCGTGGAATGGGAGGACATCTTGATTGACCCTGCTTGCGGAACGGGAGGCTTTCTGATTCAGTCGCTTATTGACATGAAAGAGCGGATTTTTGACAAATATGAGATGACACGGTGGGCACAGCTGCATCTTTTCGGAATCGACAAGGACAGCATAGGAATCAAGCTGACAAAAGCCGTCATGCAAATTTTGGGCGATGGTTCGGCTCATTGTGTCCGTGGCGACAGCGTTCTAACGAACACATGGAATGACAAATATCCGCACCTCCGCACCAATGAATTCAAGAACGGTCGCTTTACAAAGGTGTTCACCAACCCTCCGTTCGGAAACAACTTGAAACTGAAATATTCGGACTTGAAAAAATGCTCCCTCTCGCTCCTTGAATTTGCGGAAAAGGACAAGGACATTGAACTGGGGCTTGCCATGTTCAACCGCTGCTGTGATTTGCTCCAACCACATGGCAGAATGTGCATTGTTCTTCCCGAGACGTATTTCTTCTCCCCTTCGTATAAATTTGTCCGCAACTGGCAAAGAAAGTATCTGAAGCCAATTTGTGTGGCGAATGTACCAATGGATGCTTTTCAGGGATTCTGCCGCGCAAAAACGAACCTGTATGTGTTTGAGAAGCTTGCGGAAGATGAGGATGTAAATCTTGATGATGAAGTTGTGTTTCTGAATCCAAAAACTTGCGGAATCTACAAAAATGGAAGCGATAGGTTTGTCGTGGATGCGAACGGCAAGAGAACTGCTCAGATTGACAATGAACTGTATGATATGGCAGTGAAGTATGGAGAACACGAAGATTCTGATTTTGTGAAAGTCAAATTGAGCGAAGTTTATGAAAAAGATGTGCTTGTTCCCGCTTATTATGACAAATCCTTTGTCAATCCATTTTTAACCCTTGCAAAGAACAATGATTTTGAAACTGTTTCCATTAAGGAACTCATAGAAACAAACATAATCATGCTTCGGGGCGGGCATGGCAGTCCATCAAACGATTTGAGGAATGGAACAATTCCGTACATCAAGGTTTCTGACATCCGCAATCTGCGAATAAATGTAAACCCTTCAAACTTGATTCCCGAAGAACTTGCGAAGAAATTCTGGAAAACGAAAGACGGAAAAAGTGATTTGAAAGCATGGGATTTGATTTCACCAAACAGGGCGAGCGCAAATATCGGTGAATTCGTGATTCTGTTCCCAGGTGAAGAAAATGTCGTGCTGACAAAAGAGATGTTTGTTATCCGAGTGAATGAAAATGGGCAGGGCTATACACCCTTCTATCTTCTTTGGGCATTCACGCTCAAAGAAGTACGTGAACAATGGCGACGCATTACGCTCATGCAAACCAACAGGGAAGATGTTGGCGAGCGGTACAATGAAATCCTTATTCCGAAGCCAAAATCAAAAGAATGGGCAGAGATGGTTTCAAAAGCGTTTGCCGATTATTTCACTTCAATCGCAAGAGCAAAAGATTTATTTTCTTCGGAAACTGCAAAGGATGATTTCCATTATATCGCAAGTGTAAGCTCATTTGATTGTTCAAACTACAGAGAAGTATCGGAATGAAATATCCTAGCATGACAGCATTGACGACATTTTAGAAATACAGAAAAAGATGCTGGCAGTCTAGTGAAAGGAAAAAATGTTGTTAAACATGAACAAGGCTTTTTTTGTGGATTTGGTGTAAACTTAACAGAAGCTTGATACAAGGAGGGGGCAGGAGGGGGCCTTGCTGAAAAAAATTGACTTTTTCCTGCTGTCGGTTATAATCGATTGTGTAAGCTAACTCGTGAAGGATATAGGCTGGGTTCCCGAATGGGAGTAGGTGAAAACCGAGAATCCTTTGCCCCTAGGGTCAGCTTATTTTTTTGTCCTCTTGAGGTTTTCAATAATATTGATTGGCTCTTTCTTTATTTCTTCCACGATGAAATCTGTATTTTATTTGTATGGAAAGAGTTGTTTTCTTCACCAGTGATGGCTAAAACTGTGTGTAAATTTCTAGAAATATTTGTATAATTGTGGGAAAGTAGATATAGGAGGAGAATAATATGCAGGATGGTCTTTCCATCTTGAATTCATTTGTTGAGGCTATTAATAACAAGGTTGATTTGTCAAACCCTGTCATTCTGGCAGATTTTATGAAGTCTTATTCAGATATGACTGTATACAAGGATCATCATAAGAATTTGGCAGAAAAGAATGGTGGTGAGCAAAATCTGGATTCTTTGCTCTTTCTAAGATTGCTGTTGCAGGATGTTTCTCATTACATTTATGGTAACCAAGAGGAAATAAAGAAAACGCATCAATATAGGCTCGGAGCAATTGGAAAGATTTCATTGAGACTAGGTGAGATAACTGACGAGAATCTTGTGCTTCTGCGGCATGGTTTTGGAACTTCTGTGGTTTCAAATTTACGGCTCATGTTGGAGTGCTACGCAATCGCAAGGTATCTTATGGAATGTGATGATGTTGAGTCTGACAGGTTTCAGGATTATGGGATTGTGCAGGAATGCAGAATGAGAAAAACAAATGCGCGAGAAAAACTGGAGAAAAAAAATTATGAAGATGATTTTTATAACAGTAAGTCGGAGTATGCATGGATTTCTGATGGCTCAATAAAAACACCGATAGACTTGATAAAGCGTCTGGGAGATGAGAATATGAATGACTGGTACAAATTCTATTGTAAATATGTTCATGCGTCTCCTTATTCTTGTGGGAAAGTGCATCAAATGAACCAAGCCTTGGTGATAGATGACAATGTATACATCCCTATGGGTATGGAAAATCTTGTCCAACAAAACAAGTTGTACCTGACCCTGTTTATTGGGCTACTTGCTGATAATTTTATTTTGGACAAGACTATTGGGGAACTTTTTAAGAAATTGTCGGAACTTATTTACTCTTTTAAGAAGGAAACTCTCTGATATTATGTTTCTGCGACCAGCTGCTGGTTTTTCCCCCTCACTCCCCATCCGCCACGGAAGCATAGCCGCCGTCATCAAAGCCGTAGGCAGGCAGTGCTGCGATGGTGCGGGGCTTCCAGCCGGACTGGAAGCCGTTGAACAGGGCTGAGCGGTACATTGCCTCCAGCTTGCTGTGGCTGTAGTCCTTGAAGTCTTCCCGCACCAGGGGCAGGTCCAGGTTCAGCAGGGAAAGGTTCCGCCGCTTCATGTCCGCAAGGTAGCTTTCCGCTGGCAGGGTGTTGCTCTTGGCGGAGTTGCAGGCGGGGCAGGAGAGGACAAAGTTCCAAAGCTTGTCGTCCTTGACGAAGGACCAAGGGATGCAGTGGTCCACCGGCGTGGCGGCTCCTTCCTGCCTGAGACCCTTGTGGCAGTAGAAGCAGTGCTGCTGGCCGAACTGCTGCAGTGCTTGGCGGTAGGGAGTCAGGTTGATCCGCTCTGTGGAGGCATCCAGCTTGTTTGCCAGTGCATAGGCATCCTCCTCCTTGTTCACCTTCTCCAGATACTTTATCCATTCATAGTAGTTGATTTTCTCAAAGTCCGTCTTGAACTTGACGCAGGCGGCATAGGCATGGGGATTGAAATGGATGCCCCCTGCCTCCTTGCTGAAGGAGTACAGCTGTCCCTCCGTGTCCTTGTAGAAGGCTCCAACCACATACTTGAGCATTTCCCTTCTGATTGCCTTGGCAATCTCCAGCTGGAGGTCGCTCCGCAGGGACTCGAAGGGAAAAATCTGCTGCTTTTGGGAGTGGTCAAAGCCGTGTTTCTGGCAGAAATCAAAAAGCTTTCGCTCCACCGCCGTCATAGCAGTCCGCTGGGAGGCGGGCATCTGCTTGAGGTGAAAGTTCAGCACCAGATTCCAGTAGATTTCTGTGAACCGCAGGGCAATGGCATCGTAGTCGAGAAAATGACTTTCCAGGTTCACGTTGAAAAGATTGTCCAGCACCGCCTTGAAGAAGGCATACTTGTAGGTGGTGGTGTGCATCTTTGCCGGAGACAGGGCCACGTTCACAATGCGGATGACCTCGCTTTCGGAGAGGGGACGGAAGGGGATGGTGCCTTGCTGCAGGTTCCAGCCGGAGGTGCTCATGGGGATAGTATAGCATGGAAGGGGCTTTTCTTTCCAGATTTTCTCTACTTCGTCATGAACGTTAAAATACAGCAGTGATTCGGTAAATCTAAAGATTTTTCTTCTTAGTGCCTTTCCATCTGGGAGACGGCAAACCGGAGCTTCTGTTCCAAGTGACTATCCAATTTTTTTTATTTCTCCGATGTCGTTCAAAAATTGGAAGAAGGCCGTCTGCTCGTCAAAGTCAACGAAATCAATCTTTTCTTGGATCTCCCTGTCCAGCCGGGCATAGGTTGCCAGAAAGTGGGCTGGAGGCAAGCCCTTGACTCCGATGTCTATGTCGGAATGGGGCCGGGCTGCTCCTGTTGCCTGGGAACCAAAGAGAAAGATTTCTGTGCAACCTTCGGCCCTGAGGATATGGGTGATTTTGTTCAATGTTGTATCGGCTACCATAGTTACTCTTCCGTCCCGCATTCAGTATATCCCACTTGCCCCTTTGTGAAAAGGGGCGGGGCGGGGACTGGGAGGTGAGGGATGCACTCATTCTTTCGTCCGGGACGCACTCATTCCTTGTGCGTAGGTATTTTGCCATGAGGCAGCCGTTCTCCACCACGGCGGGGTTCACGCACATCATGCAGTGGGTGCATTTGGTCTCGTCGATGTGGTATTCCTCCGGGGTGATGGTGATTGCACCGGACTTGCAGACGGACTCGCACTTGAGGCACTTGCGGCAGGAGTTGAACTTGCGTATCTGGTAGGCAATCTTGCGGTGCAGGGCCTCGTGATCCTGCACGTTCATGGTCTTCACCTTCACGGCGTGCTGGTAGTCGTCCACTACGAAGGGCTGCACCGAGATGATGGGGACGTTCGTCTTTACGTCCAAGATGAGGGTTTCTTGCAGGAGCCTGTTCCCCAGCTCCGGGGCGAGCCTGCCGAAGGGGACCAGCAGGGTCAAAAGCTGCTGGCTGAATGGTTCGGTGAGGCTGTAGCTTTTGGCGTGCTCCTCGGCGGTGCAGTTGGTGAACCGTATCTTCACATCCTCTGCCGCCGCCAGGCCATTTCCGCCTTGGCGGGCCTTCCACTTGCCGCTGTCCACGTAGACTTCCGGGTCCTTCTTGCCCACCTGCTTGGCAAAGTCAATGAGGAAATTCCGCCACACGACAGATTGCTTGGGCATGTAGATTCTTGACAGGAACTGTGCCCTTTGGTTGTTGTTGGGGCAGCACCAGCAGCCCACCCGGTCGTAGCCCAGGCGGTATGCGTCGTTGAAGTCTACCTTCTCTGCCAAAAGGTAGAGCCAAATGTCAATGTCCTTCCAAAAGAAGATGGGGGAGGCCACCGTTTGCTTTTGGATTTTTACGGCTTCCTTATCATCTTCTATGCGGTTGTACTTGCTTCTGCTGACAGACTCCGACTTTCGTATTCCATAGAAGGTGAGAATCTGCTGGTTGCGGTAGAGGCCGTTCAACACTCGTGTTATGGGGCCGGTCTTGAACATGGAGCAGCACCAGCGCATCATTCGGGCGGGAGGCCCTATGTCCTTGCAGACCTTCAGGAAGGACTGGTCGTGGTTCTTTGCGATTTCGAAGATGGCGAAGGGGTGATTTGCCCGGAATCGTTTGGCATATTCGGTGGTGTGGGGAAACTCCAATGTTGTGTCGCCATAGATGTGTACGAGGCTTGGATTGTTGAGCGCCCGTGCCACTAAGTCTGCCGTAACGGTGGAGTCCTTTCCTCCAGAAAAAGAAATGACGATGTTTTCTTGCGGAAAATCAGCGGCTGCCTTTTGAATGAAAACTGTTGCCTCATCTTTGAGATAGTTCAATCTATTTTGATTTGCTGCAACAAATTTTTCAATGGTCTGGTTGAAGCGCTGGTAGCCGTTGTCCTGCTCATGTTGCTGGAGCTGGGTGATCAGGCTCTGGCAGTCCGCCTCCTGAAAGGTTTTTGTGCTGATGGAACGAGTCTTTCCTTCTATATAATAGCGGCTGTTCTCGCACCAAACTGATTGTTCCTTGAGTTGGTGGGGCTCCATCCCCAAAAGCAGCTCCACCAAAAGCCGTTCCTAGGGAAACACGGGCCGCAGGTCTTGAGCCAGGTAGGCAAGCTCCCCGCCGCACAGGGTGCAGCGTTCCCTGCGGTTCACCTCCTGGATGACCGGGATGCGGCACCGTTGGCACCAGCTCACCTGTACGGGAATCTCCTCCTCCGTAGTGCCGCCGCACCGTGGGCATTGGGCTTGGTTTGTCTCGATATTGCATTGTCTGCACCACATGGTCGCTCCTGTCTCTGGTATTGGTGATTGACTTCTCCGTCTTCAAGGGAGGGGCGCTAGACGAACATCGGCCACTTCCGCTCCCTCACGCACTGCCTCAGATACATGTTGATGGGATTCCGGTATCCATACTGGTCTTGACCGCAAGTTCCTTGAAGTAGAGAACGATGGTTTTTGACCGGCTCTTGCGGATTGCCTTCTGAACCGAGAGAAGCGCCTTTCCAGACATCCTCCGCCATTTGCTCAAAGGATACCTTCCGCATCCGTTTCATCGGCTCGTTTTCCCTCATCCCGCCTGACTGTCATGTATACAATATAATTATTCTATCCCTATAAATCAAGGAAGAGGTCACTTGAAGCCTGCCGTCGCCAAGCTGTGCTGTGCGGCTTGGGGGTCGAAAAATTACCATCTAATACCTCTGTATAAAAATATAGGCTTCCCGGTCGCTTGCCCCTGTTTTGTCCTGCTGAATTAAGTCAATTTTCAAGACACCAACTAATACCTTTGGGGTAAGTAAACTGCCACACCTTGGGATTTTAAAATGCAGGTTTTACTTCCGCATCAATATCAGCAGATGGAGTTAGGGGTGGAGTGGGATTCCTCGGATTTAGCCTGATGCTGCTCCCCCTACACCAGCACCACCCAGGGCTCCCTGTAGCAGGAGAACTGCCGGTCGTGGGTCATCAGCAGGAGGCAGTCCGCCTTGGCCTGGGCCAGCATGATTCTGTCGAAGGGGTCCTTGTGGGGCGGGCTGTCCTCCTGCCGCTGGAGGGTTTCCAGCGCCACCACGTGCCGGTCGTCCACAGGAAGCTTTTTGAAGCCCGCCTGCTCGCAGTAGTGCAGGAACTGGGCTCCGGAGGTGTTCATTTCTTCTGGGTGTTTCATGTGTTTCAGAGCGACTTCCCAAACAGAAATGATACTGTAATACATCTCATTGCTTGCATTCAATACTATATTTCTGGCTTTTGGGGACAGTCTTGCATCATCATTAAAAAGCCATAAAAGGATGTGGGTGTCAACTAAATAGGATGTCATCATCATCCCCCTCGAACATTTCGGCAATTTCATCGTCCATTTCGTTGATGTCATCGGGATACACCAACAGCCCCTTTGCAATGCCGATTCGCTTGGACACGTCCACCTGGGGAATGAGGGTGATTCGTGCCACCTCCTTGTTGTTCCGGCAGATGATAATCTCGTCCTCCTCACGGTTTTCCAGCAGGGACAGGAGCTTGGAGAAATTGGTCTTTGCCTCAAGGACATTCATCCTGCACATGGGAGCCTCCTTCAGATTGGCTTGTGGGCCTGTGTTCGGCAAATTGACTTTGCCAGTATAGTGATAATTAGTCAGGCTGACTAAGACAAGTATACAGGAAAAGCTGGGAAGGGTCAAATCTGGGGAAGCCTGGTGGTCTCCACGCAGAATCCCTTGGTGCCGCACTGGGGACAGGTGAGCCTCCTGGTGTTGGGGGTGTGGCGGGACCAAAAGGCTTCCTTGGGATTCGCCTTGAACACGGCGTGGCACTGAGGACAACGGTAGTTCACGGATTTGAGGTAGTAGCGGGAGACTACAACCGCCAGAGGAACCATTGTCACCAGCACCAGCACCAGTGGCCACCAGCTGCCGCTTTTGATGCCGTAGACTATGGCGGATATCTCCAGGATGTTCAAAGGAAGTCCTACCAGCAGCAGGTTCCGCCTGATGTTCCACAATTTCTTTTTGTCTTGTTTTTCTTCCATATTATGCACCTCCTCTTCCACCTTGTAGATGATTTCCTCTTCCATCATGCCCTTGGAGTCTGCTCCCCTCTCTTTGAGGCAGAGAATGAGGCAGTCCAGCAGCTGCACCTTGTTCTGGTGGCTACTGATTTCCTGCTCCAGCTGCCATTTTTGCTCCTGGAGCAGCAGGGTGATGACCTCCTGGGAATTGTCCTCCCGGAGAATGGCCGCCACCGTCCGCACGGGAATTCCTGCCTCCCGCAGGAAGCAGACAATCTTCATGCGGGAAAGATCCTGGCTTGAGTAGAGGCGGCGGCCACCCTCCGTGCTGCCGCTGGGAGTCACCAGTCCCTTGGTGTCGTAAAACTGTACCGTTCGTACAGTGATGCCGCAAATGCGGGCCACTTCTCCTGTAGTATACATGATTCCTCCTGTGGGGCTTGCTGTCCCCATCATCCATTCTATTTCATTACCCAAGGTTATCAGCAAGGCCTTTCGCAAAAAATATCGAAAAAAAATCACACTGACAATATCTGTCACTATCTATGGGGTATAATAGGGTGTATACTGAAAAAACATCCAAGGAGGACGACATGGACAAGGGAACGGTTGTGGAGGTGGCGTCATTTGTGGAGCTGCCCCAGGTGATTGAGCAGCTTGGCGAGGGGCGGTTTACGGTGGTGGTGCGGGGGCCAAGGCCCGACAGGAGCTGCCTTCATTTGTATCTGCACGACTTCCACGTGGCTGACCTGCAGAAGATTAAAAGTGACCAGGAGCTGGACGAGATAACCATCGGTCGGTGCCTCAGTCGGGTGCAGAAAAGGCTGGCCCAGAATCCCAATGCCCTGGTGCATCTGGATCTTTCCGCCATTGACTGGATGGACAGCATTGGTGTCTATGCCTTCGCCAACTGCGAGTCTCTGGTGGGGATTACCTTTCCAGGCTCCCTCAAAAGGGTGGAGGACGGCATCTTTATGGGCTGCACTTCCCTGCGGGAGGTGGTACTGTCTGAGGGAATAGAGGAGGTTGGGCGTTCCGCCTTCCAGCGGTGCCACGGTCTTGAGCGGGTGCAGCTGCCCTCCACCCTGAAGGAGCTCGGTTCCTGGGCCTTCGAGGAGTGCTGGAGACTGAGGCATGTGGAGCTGCCGGAGGGACTGGAGACGATGGGAAATGATGTGTTCAGAAGGTGCCGGCGGCTTGAGCGGATTCGGATTCCCTCCACCCTCAGGAAGGTGGGGGATAGCTTTTCCCTGCTGCCCCGTGAGGAGCCTGACAAAAACGAGCAAGAGAAGCTGGACCCCGCCAGTCTTGCCGCCTGGTGGAAGGGTGTTGAGGAGGTGCTGGGGGACGACTGTCCTGCCCTGGTGGAGGCTTCCATTCCAGCGGGACTGTGGCCTGCATTTGGTAACTCCTACTGGTGCTGCAGGGAATGGCATCGGCTGGCAGGGCTTCGGATTCCGGCTGGCGTAGGATACATCGGGGCGGGAATGTTCCAGGATTGCAAGAATCTGGAGGCGGTGGAGCTGCCGGAGGGCTTGCTGGCCATAGGAGGCGATGCCTTTGGCGGGTGTTCCTCCCTGAAAAAAATAAACCTTCCCGCCAGCCTCCGCTTTATCGGCGGCAGTGCCTTTGGTGGCTGCCGTTCCCTGGAGCCTCTGGAGCTGCCGGCGGGACTGGTGGCGCTGGGCAACATCAATCTGGAGGAGCTGGACAGGGAGCGCCTTGACCAGGATTTGCAGGTGGCCCTGTCTGAGCTGGAGGAGCTGAAGGTGTCCCTGTACGGTGGACTTGATGGCCCCCTCTTTGAGCGCTGGATTGATTGCACCTCCCTGTCCCTGCCCGCTGGATTGCGCTTGTTGGGCTCTGGCGTGTTGCAGGACTGTGACCGCTTTGCAGGTCTTGACCTGCCGGAGAGCCTGGTGTATATCGGAGACAGTACCTTTAAAGGCTGCCACAGCCTCAAATTCCTTGAGATAAAGGATGGCTTGCAGTTCTTGGGGAGCAGAGCCTTCCGGTGCCGCCGCCTCCAAGAGGTGGTCATTGGGGAGGGAATCACTACGCTGCCGAATGCTTTTAGTAGCTGTGGAAACCTGATGTCCGTGACCCTGCCCCAAAGCCTCACTGCCATTGGGGAGGAGGCTTTCTGGGACTGCGAGAGCCTGCGGGAAGTGGCGCTGCCTGCCCACCTTGAGACCATCGGCAATGAGGCATTCAGACATTGTAACAGCCTGGAGGAGATGGTCTTCCCTGCAAGCCTCAAGAAGCTTGGGGAGCAGTCATTTGAAGACTGCAAGGGGTTACAGTCTGTAGTGCTGCCCGCCGGTCTGGAGGAAATAGGAAAGGCGGCCTTCTGCTTCTGCAAATCCTTGGAGCAGGTGGAGTTTGCGGGTGCGGCTGCTACTGGCGGCATCATTGGTCCCCAGGCATTCCAGTTCTGTGATAGCCTGCAGCGGGTGGTGATTCCCGAAGGAATTCAGGTGATTGGCCAGGAGGCTTTCAGTTGGTGCCGTCGCCTGTCCCAGGTGGTGCTGCCCAAGAGTCTCAAGCAGGTGGACAAAACTGCCTTCGAGAAAACCTCCGTGAAGGAGCTGGTCTTTCCGGAGGGAGTTTAGGTGATTGACGTTGAGACTTTCAGTTGGACTCACTTCCTGTCCCAATTGGTGCTTGACCAAGAGACTTAAGCGGATAGGAGCTGCTGCTGTGGCCCTGCATTGACAGGGTGAAAGGAAACAATGCCGCAAAAGATGCGGTGAGGAGGTTATATATGAAGGAAAAGCGTGAAGATGGCAGGATGCAGGCAATAATTGGTGAGCAGATTGTGGATGTGCCGCCATCCCCTATTCCGCCACTGAAGGACATCCCCTGCTGGAACGAGGATCCCCCCATTCCCAGGGTGATTCAGGCTGTCCTGGACAAGCTTGCGGGCTCCAAGGGGGAGTGAATTTCCCTGTACCCCGCTCCTCGTGGCGGTTTGGCTCCGGCTTTGCCCGGCAACTGGGGCTAGGAACGAGGAGTTGGGGCTGGGGCTTTCATTCCTCGCTCCCAAGTTCTAGGGGCTCGCTTTCTAGGCGCTGCTGAGGTGTTTGTCACACGAATTGGAAAACGAGCGTTTTTCCGAAAATCTACGATTTTCCTAGGTGCGTTGCCGTGCCTCGCCGTCCTCTCGGATTTTGCGTAGCAAAATCGAATCTGTGTGGCAATTTCTATCCGGGGTTGGGCGGGCTTGCTCCAGCTTTGTCCGGCAACTGGGGATTGGAACGAGGAGTTGGGGGTGGGGCTCTCATTCCTCGACCCCAAGTTCTAGGGGCTCGCTTTCCAGGCTCTGCTGCGGTGTTTGTCACACGGATTGGAAAAACGAGCGTTTTTCCGA
>CALEFI010000040.1 GCA_937876905.1 uncultured Treponema sp. | reverse complement strand
CTCCTACCCCACCACCTCTTCAATCACCCGCAGAATGGAGGGGCCAAAGCGCTCTGCCAGGAGGCTAGCCAAAACCCGTTTTTTATGCTAGACAAGACCTAGCATAAGGAGGAATCATGCCATACTACAACACAAATCTGGACAACATCCAATTGTATTACGAGGAGCGGGGGCAGGGGGAGCCGGTGGTCTTTATCCATGGCTGGTCCGGCAGCGGCAAGACCCTCATGCCCATGGCGGAAATCCTGAAGGACCGCTACCACTGCGTCACCTACGACCAGCGGGGGCTGGGAGCCTCCACTCGTGCCAACAAGGGGCTCACCATGGCCCAGCTGGCCAGGGACCTGAAGGAGTTGATTGCCTATCTGGGACTGAAGGATGTAACCCTGGTGGGACACAGCATGGGAGCCTCCACCATCTACAGCTACCTAGGACAGTTCGGCTGCGAAAACCTCAAGCGCTGCGTCTTCATCGACATGTCCCCCAAAACCCTCAATGACCAGGAGTGGAAATTCGGCTACCACGAGGAGGAGCTCTACGACCTGCCCAAGCTGCTGGCGGACATGGAGCTGATGAACGAAAACTTCGGTGCCTTCCAGCTGCGGTTCATGTCCGGCTTGGTGCCCGCCATGAAGTCCGTCCCGGAGATTCTGACTCCCAACCTAGCGGCGGGGCTTTTGGGCGTGAACGACCTCCAGATTCTCAAGAGCTTCTGGTTCTCCATGTTCATTGCCGACCACCGTCCCGCCATGGAAAGGCTCGCTGTCCCCAGCCTCTACGTCTATCCTGAGCAGGGTCTCTATCCCATGGGAGCGCCGGACTTCATCAAGGCTCACGCGAAGGCTCCTGTGGAGCTGGTCTCCATCCCCAACGCCGGCCATCTGATTCCCATGGTGAACCCGCCGCTGGTGGCCCAGCATCTGGCGAATTTTTTGGCCAGGACGTGAGTTTTCAGGAGGGAGGAGTTGGGAGATAGAGCTGCCTCCTGACTCCTACTTCTTATCTTCTAATCCAACTGGACACACAGGCCGGAGCAAGTGCCGCTCCTCCCCTCCTTCCCTACCGTACCGGCACCCCAGCCTTGGCAAGCTCCGCCTTGATTCTGCCCACCGTATATTCCCCAGAATGTACCATGGAGGCAATCAGGGCTGCATCGGCCTGTCCTTCCTGCAGCACCTGGCTCAGGTGGGTGGGAGTTCCGCCACCGCCGGAGGCCACCACCGGTACAGACACCGCCTGGCTTATCATACGGGTCAATTCAATCTCATAGCCCGCCCTGGTGCCGTCCGCATCGATGGAGTTCAGCACGATCTCCCCGGCTCCCAGCTCCACTGCCCCCATCGCCCACTCCCGCGCGTCCAGCTCCGTAGCGGTACGGCCGCCGTTGATGTACACCCGGTAGCCGCTGGGCATGGCCGCATCCCGCTGGGCATCCATCCCCAGCACAATGCACTGGTTCCCAAAGACTCTGGCCCCCTGCCGAATCAAGTCAGGATTCTTCACCGCCTGGGAGTTCAGGCTCACCTTCTCCGCCCCCGCCAAAATGGTGGAGCGGATGTCCTCCAGCGTGCCGATGCCGCCGCCCACGCAGAAGGGGATAAAGACCTGGGAGGCCACCCGGCTAATCAAATCCAGGATGGGTCCACGACCATCGGCGGAGGCCATGATGTCGTAGAACACCAGCTCGTCCACGCCCTGCCGATAATACTCGGCGGCCATCTCCACTGGATCCCCGATGTCCACATTCCCCTTGAACTTGACCCCCTTGGTGGTGCGGCCGTCCTTCACATCCAGACAGATGACAATGCGCTTCTTTAACATGATAGCCCTCCCTCTCCGCACAAGCAAAAGTTCCGCAGTAGCCGCAGTCCCGGCTCGCCAGACTTTTCCGGGTGGAACTGCACCGCCACCAGGCTACCCTTCCGCAGGGCCGCAGGAACAGTGATTCCATAGTCGGCAGTAGCCACAATCACCGACTCATCCTCCGGCTGGATAACGTAGGAATGGACAAAATAGTAGGACTGAGAGTCATTGATTCCAGAAAAAATCGGGTCACTGCCACCATTCCGATACTGGAGATTGTTCCAGCCCATGTGGGGCACCTTTAGGGAAAAATCCTTTTTTATGGAAGAAAAATGGCGGATTGTGCCGGGAATCAAGCCTAGACAGGGAGTGTCGCCCTCCTCGGAAAAGTCAAAGACAATCTGGGAGCCCAAGCAGATTCCCAGAACCGGCACCTGCTGGGCAACCTTTTCCCGCAGGAAAGAATCAAATCCAGAAAGCCGCATCTGCTCCATGGCGTAACGGGCATCGCCCACACCGGGAAAAATCAGCCTGCTGGTTCCCTCCAAATCCTTGGGATCGTCCGCAATGATATACTGGCAGCCGAGAGCTGCCAGCGCCCGCTCCACACTCTTGATATTGCCCGCCTTGTAGTCAATGATTCCAACCATGCCGTCATTCTACTGCAAAAACCATCCTGTGGGAATAGAACTTTAATTATTCTTTAGCCCTTGCATTCTGAATCAAATGTGCTATACTATAATCGTGTGGAAATGGCGAGTGATATGCAGCAAAATGATTTTACCCCAATCGACGTAGACGATTTTTTCGACCCAGAAGAAAAGGAGGAGGAGTTCTCCACTGAGCTTGTTGTGCTCTCCCAGAGCGAGACCGCCGTCTTGGCCAAGCTCATCAATTTTTTAAAGGATGACGACCCGGATACCCTGATGGGCATCATGGACCGATTCGCAGACATGGAGCGGCTGGTGGCCAACATCACCCGCTTTCCCTCCCTGCTGGAGCGGCAAATCATCATGGGGGAGACCCGGACCCAGTACACACTTGTGGAGGGGCTTCTGACCCACCGTGACGGAGACAAGATGCTCCATCTGCCATCCAAGGCCATCTTGGGAAAGGGTTTCTTGGTGACAAAATACCACACCTTCATCGCCATGTACCGGATTGCAGTCATTGCCGGCATGGAGCCAAAAGATGCGCAGGAGGTGTACAATGCCGCCAGCGCCATCCTGTTTACCATCATGCTGGAGGATGTCTATTTGGACCTTATCGACGACCAGTCAATCTCCCTTGACATCCGGCGCCAGATAGCCTTTGCCCTCATCGTCTTGTGGGAGCACCGCCATGACCCGACCGTCACCGCCGCCGCCCCCGTCCTGCAGTCTGTCTGGGAGGCGCGGCGCAATCTTGCCCCTGCCTTTGGTACCATGGTGGGAACCAGCGAGCTCCTGCTCATTTCCATCCAGATGGACGAGAACTGGACGGCCTTTTTGCGCGAGCGGCTTGGTGACAAGGATGTGTCCCAGGCCATGGAGGAATTCCTGTTCGGCCTGTCCTACGAGCAGATTCAGACCCTCCGAACAATCTTGCGGGAGCGGGGCATTGCCGCAATAGGCCGAGATGAAATCTCCAGTTTTTTGCAGCAGGATGTCAAGATTGATGTTGCCTCCGACCTGCGGGACTTTTACATGCAGTACACTGTCCGCCGGGACAATGCCCGCGCGCGGCGGCGGCTCAAAATTCCCGGCCCCCACAATACGCTGGAAGACCACTACATGCACTTCATTCTGGAAAGAAACAAGGAGAGGCAGCAAGATGTCGCAAAATAAGAAGAGTCCGTTCCGCTTTGGAGAAAAGCTCCGGGCTGTACGGGAGCGGAAGGGCTACACCCTCAAGATGGTGGCACAGCAGGCTGGAGTCAGCGAAAGCCTGGTGTCACAAATAGAGCGGAACAAGGTTTCTCCTGCCATAGACACCCTGCTGGAATTGGCTGACGCACTGGACATCAATCTGGAATTCCTGTTCGAGGAGTACCGGCGGGAGAGGCCGGTGCAGGTCATTCGCTCCCAGGAACGCCGCACCGTGGAGGAGGACTGCGCCATTTACGAAGAACTGGCAAAACCAACTGAAAGCGACGGCAACCACTCCTTGGAGTCATACATCGTAAAGTTGCCTCCAAATTGCCAGACGCTGCGGGGCTCCTACGGCCACCTTGGGCGAGAACTGGGATTTATCATCAAGGGGAAGGCCCAGCTTCACTATGACTCCAAAATCTACGAGCTGGAGGAGGGTGACAGCGTGTCATACTCCGCCTCATCCCCTCATACCCTCGTCAACGCAGGAACGGAGCCGCTTGCCGCCCTGTGGGTTGTGACTCCTCCCCAACGTTTTGTATAGCCCTCCGATGCCCTGGCCATCTGCCAGAAAGAGCGAAGCTAAAAGCAGGCGGCGGGAATATTGCGCCCCTTCTGCACAAGCAAAATCCTTGCACACATAAAAAACGGCCTGCCAACTCCCATTTCAGGAATGGCAGGCCAACCCTATCTGACAGAAGTTGGTGGGAACCCAATCGTCTCAATTGGATTCTGCCTGATCTCTGCTTAACTTAGATTCGGGGAGGAATGACACTGGCCACACCCTCGATGACAACCTCTCCATCCTGATTCTTGCAGATTGTGGACAGGGTAGCGATGTCGAACTTTTCCTTCTCCTTGATGTCAGTCACCTCAAGCTCAACAGTCAAGGTGTCGTCAATGCGGACAGCCTTTTTGAACTTCAGATCCTGGCTCAGGTAGGTGGTTCCAAGACCAGGCATTCCCATACCGATTGCAGCAGAGATGATGCCGGCACCAATCATTCCGTGGGCAATGCGACCCTTGAACATGGTGTTCTTGGCAAACTCATCGTCCAGGTGCAAGGGATTCTTGTCCCCGCTGACCTCTGCAAAGGAAAACACATCCTCATTGCTCACCTTCTTGCTGAATTTGTAGGTGTCCCCTACCTTGATTCCTAATGCCATCTTCTTCCTCCATAAAGAAAAAAATCATGTAACAAAATCTTGCTACGCTTACATTCAGAAATTCTACCAGCAAAACAAGAAATTTGCAATGATAAAATCAAAAAAATGCCAGAATATCAGCGGATTGGCACAACCTCCTCCTCTTTTACTTTTAATTTTCCCGTGCTATACTGCATCCCATGAGTATACACGCCATGCAGCGCCTGCAGGAGTCAGGCATCAAGAACGGTCCTTTGTGTGTGGGACTGGATACGGATCCCAGCTATCTTCCCCAGTCAGTGCTGGCTGCCTATAGTTCGGCGGCCCAGGCGGTGGTGGCTTACAACAAGGCCATCATCCAGCGGATTGCGGCTGATTCCAGCGGTGTTGCCCTGGCCGCCTGCTGCAAGGTGCAGATTGCCTACTACGAGGCCATGGGGCTGGAGGGAATGCGGGCGTATGCCGAGACCCTGCGGGCAGTGAAGGCCGCTGGTCTGCCGGTGATTGCCGACATCAAGCGTGGCGACATTGCCGACACTGCCCGTGCCTATGCCCGCGCCCATTTTAGCGGCGACTTTGAGGCTGACATCATCACCCTCAATCCCTACATGGGCTTTGACACCTTGGAGCCTTTCGTGGAGTATGCCCAACCTGACAAGGGTGGCAAGGGGATGTTTGTGCTGCTGCGAACCTCCAATCCAGGCATGGCCGACGTGGAAAAATTGCCCATTGACGGAGCTACTGCCAGGTTTGGCGGCGAGGCTGTGTTGGACCGGGTGGGAGCAGAGCTGAGCCGAATCAGTGCCAGCTTTAGGGAGCTCTATCCCGCTGCCACTTGTTCTCCCGTTGGTGCCGTGGTGGGCTGCACGGAGGAGTCCGATGCCCGCCAGCTGCGGGCTGCCTATCCTGACATCTACTTTCTCATTCCCGGCTACGGTGCCCAAGGCGGTGCTGCCCGCATTGCCGCCACCCTGCTGGACAAGGCCGGTGGCACAGTGAATTCCTCCCGTGGAATTCTATGCGCTTGGAAGACTGACGAAAAATTGGCGGCAAAGGCTGCCGACAACAGGCTGACGGTGGAGGACATTGCCGACTCTGCCGCCGCCGCCGCCGCCGCATCCAAGACTGATTTGCTGAGCGCAGTCTGCCAGCTGAAGCCCTAGGAGCCGGTTTCCGCTCCTGATTTGTGCGGAGAAAGGCTCGTCCATCCGGGTGCGGGAATTCGTTGTATCTATCATTCAAATACCATTGCAAGGAGTCGCCATGTTCTGTTCTTCTGTGGAGCCGATTTTTGCCTCTGCCCGTACCATCAGTTGTCGTGAAATCCAGTCCAGCGTCTACGCGGTGAGGCTGGAATACCAGCCGTCAGACGGACTCTCCGAAGGAGTGTCGCACCAGGTGGAGCCCGGCCAGTTCTTTATGCTGCGGCGGGAGCCCTCCCAGGTGCTGCTGGCCCGTCCCATCAGTGTATACTGGGCAGAGCAGGTGGAAGAGGGGACTTGGCAGGTGACCTTTCTGATTTTGCTGAAGGGGCAGGGAACAGGGGAGCTTTGTTCCCTGGCCGCCGGTGACAAGGTTTCCCTCATCGGCCCCTTGGGAAATACCTTTCCCAAGCCCGCTGACTTAGGGGTGAGGACAAAGACCGACGGTTCAGCTGCAATTTGCATTGTGGGAGGTGGCATTGGCGTGGCTCCTGTGGCGGGCTTTGCGGCAGCCCCGCCAGCCAAAAGCTACGATTTTTACGCTGGATTCAAGACTGGCAGCTACGGATTGGAAAAGTTACAGGCCGCCCGACTGGTGGTCACCACCGATGATGGAAGCTGTGGTACCAAGGGAATGCTCCCCCAGGTACTGGATGCAGCTGTCCTGCGTCGCTCTGGCTACCAAGCGGTGTACGCCTGCGGACCTGAGCCGCTTTTGGCTTACTTGAAGGAAATTTGTGGTGAGGCGGCCGTCCCCTGTTTTTTGAGCGTGGAGTCCGCCATGGCCTGCGGAATGGGAGCCTGCTTGGGCTGCACCATCCCCACAACGGAGGGAAACAAGCGCTGCTGTGCCGACGGTCCGGTGTTTCCCGGTGAGATTCTGCTGTTCCCGGAACGGCAGCCCACAAGAATTGTTCCTGGGGCGAATCGGCAGCAAAAAGCCGTTGGGGATTCTAGCTTGAAATTGGAGCAGACAGGGGCTGGGACTCCTGACCTGTCCGTAACCATTGCCGGTGTGCGCTTTGCCAATCCGGTGATTGCCGCTTCTGGTACCTTTGGCTACGGAACCGAATACCAGTCGATTCTAGAGGTGAACCGGCTGGGGGGCATCTGCTCCAAGGGACTGACGCTGGAGGCGCGGCCGGGCAACGGTGGAGTCAGGCTCAAGGAGACGGCTGGCGGCATCATCAATTCCATCGGCCTGGAGAATCCGGGCATCAGTCATTTTGTGGCGCACCAGCTGCCCCAGATGGGGGCCTTGGCTCCCGTCACCATCGCAAACCTCTCCGGCTCCACCATCGAGTCCTACGTGGAGGGGGCGAGGCTTTTGGCCCAGGCTCAGGTTCCCATGATTGAGCTGAACATCTCCTGCCCCAACGTGAAGGCGGGAGGCATGGCCTTTGGACTGGAATGCAGTGCCGCCGCCTCCGTTACTGCCGCCGTTCGGGAGGCTGCCCCCGGAATCCCCCTGATGGTGAAGCTTTCTCCCAACGCCCCCGATCTGATTGCCGTGGCCGATTCGGTGCGGAAGGCTGGAGCCGATGCCCTGAGCCTCATCAACACAGTGCAGGCCATGGCAATCGACATCCATCGTGGGCGGCCCCTGTTCGACAATGTGCGGGCGGGACTCTCCGGCCCTGCGGTAAAGCCCCTCGCCCTGCGGATGGTCTACGACCTGGTGCAGCATCTCAACCAGCTGCCTGACT
Organism: uncultured Treponema sp.; assembly: GCA_937876905.1. Lineage (GTDB taxonomy): Bacteria > Spirochaetota > Spirochaetia > Treponematales > Treponemataceae > Treponema_F. The sequence goes on along the minus strand of CALEFI010000040.1, from coordinate 11,879 downwards.
CGGAGCGGATTCCCGTGGTGGGACTGGGGGGCATCAGCTGCTGGCAGGATGCGGTGGAATTCATCATGGCGGGAGCCGCCGCCATCCAGGTGGGAACCGCCACCTTTGCCAATCCCCGCTGCATGACAGAAATCATCGATGGCTTGGCCCAGTTTATGACGGAAAAGGGCTACAGCTGCCTGGATGATTTCCGTGGGCTGGCACAGGGGTAAGTGTTTTCCATGAAGTATAGGGCTGTAGTGGAGGCTCGGTTCGTCAGCAGGCCAAATCGCTTTGTGGCGGTGGTGGAGCTTGACGGACGGCGGGAGACGGTGCACGTAAAGAATACGGGGCGCTGTAGTGAGCTTCTGGTGCCGGGAGCTAGGGTGTGGCTGGAGGGCAGTGGCAACCCAAACCGCAAGACACGGTACGACCTGGTGGTGGTGCACAAGGAGGGGCTGGGGCTGGTGAACATGGACAGCCAGGCTCCCAACAAGGTGGCCCGCGAATGGCTTGAAACTCAAGGCTTCAGCCTCATTAAGGCAGAGCATTCCTACGGCACCTCCCGCATCGACTTTTACATGGAGCGACGGCCACCTGACTCCTGGGGCGGCTTTGCGCAGTCTGCCCAGCCGGTGGAGCGGTACCTGATGGAGGTGAAGGGCTGCACGCTGGAGGTTGGCGGCGTGGGATATTTCCCCGACGCTCCCACGGAACGTGGGGTGAAGCATCTGCTGGAGCTGGCCGCAGCGTCACGGCTGGGCTACCATTGCATCGCTGCCTTTGTGATTCAGATGGAAGGGGTTGCAGAGGTGCGTCCCAATGTGGCAACCCATCCCGCCTTTGGTGAGGCATTGGCGGAGGCTGAGGCAGCGGGGGTGAGGGTGCTCTTCCTCTGCTGTGCCGTGGAGAGCGACCAGCTGCGGGTGCGGGAGGCTAGGTGGGGCGGCAGAAAATAGGTGTTGTCAGAAATAACGAAATGGAGGCCCGGCTCACCCCGACCGAACAGATTTGTGGTGGCGGAGATTACGGGCCTTCCAAATCTATTCTAGTACAATATGACGTAGGTATTTCGTGGGCCATGAACGCCAAAAACAGCCTGAAGCTCTATATCCGCCGTCCTTGATGGCCCTGCAACAAAGATAATATTTGATGGCAGCACCTTTGACGAACTGCGTTTTTCCTCAAAGCTTTTGGCAAATTCTGTCGCCTCAAAAAGATTTTCAACGATGCTCTCTTTCTTTAGCAGGAAGATGCAAGTGTTGGTGACGAGTGACGAGAGCCTTGGTGCCTGTTCATTTGATGTCAGGCACACGATGCCCAAATTAGCCACCCCACAACGAGCCTCAACGATTGAGGTATCTATTCCGAATAGCTCGCCCCTTGTCTCATCTACGGTCTTGTCATAATCAATAACATTATAATCGCCTTTGAGCTTTTTATTGTCTATGGATATATCCAAATTGCACAATATTTTTTTTGCCTCCAGCGACTTCAAAATCTCATCTACCTTATCATAGACAGAATTCCTGTCCGCTTCATATACAATGGACTTGTTCGCAATCTGATTCTTTATGTATTCTGAGCGCAAATCCTTTTCCGTGATTTTCATTGGACTCGCATAGCTGACGGCAGATGAAGCTATCGTATTGCCGCTGAGAGAATCTCTAATACGACCGAGAATTGCATCCTTACTCATAAATCACTCCTTTCATTTTTGAAACCTTTGCGTGAAATTTTCCGCTGATTTTTGGAAAATTCCTATACCGTACCCAATGCTTGACGATTGGTATAAGCGGAGAGAACAGCTTGCCCAATGGCCCAAAAGTCGAGATGAAATTCAGAGAGCTCTGCCATTTTTGCCCATTTGTGGCAATCTCTCCGAATTTCTTCATCAAGGATGCCTCAGCCTTATTGATGGTAGAACCATCAGTGCCAATAACGTTCTTAGTACCTTGTCCTACCCGTTCACGCCTCAAGTCCCTGATTAACTCGGCCAAGGGGATTTTTACCGGACAAACCTCACTGCACCTGCCACAGGTGGAGCAGAGGTCCAGCATGGAGCTATACTTGTTCAAGCCGAAAAGTTGAGGAGAAATCACTTCTCCGATGGGTCCAGGATACGTACTCAGATAGGCATGGCCACCAATCTTGTCAAATATGGGGCAATGATTGAGGCAGGTGCCACAACGGATGCAGGCAAGGGACTTGCAGTAGTTTTTATCCTTGAGCATCAGCGAGCGGTTGTTGTCAAGGAGAATGACATGAACCTCCTTGGGGCCATCCTTCTCATTCTCTTTTCTTGGCGAGGATATGATGTTGTTGTAGCACGTGACTGTCGCACCGACTGCAGAAGGAATCAATAGCGCATTCAAGGTGCTTGCCTCTTCAAATGACTCTATGACCTTTTCTATGCCGCAAAAGGCAACGTGAATATCACATGCGGTGGTACACATCCTACCGTTGCCCTCGTTTTCCAGCAGCCAAATAGCCCCTTCATTGGCAATGGCAAAATTCACTCCGCTGATGCCCATCTTGAATTCCTGAAATTGATTTCTCAAGTGGCTCCTTGCGATGCCATTCAATTTTTCAGGCTCTGATTCCAAGGGGGCATTCAATTTTTCCTTAAAGATTTTACCGATTTCATACCTGTTCCTATGGATTGCAGGCACCACGATATGTACCGGCGGTTCGTCCATCAACTGAATAATGAGCTCTCCCAGATCTGTTTCTATCGGGTTCAGCCCCTTTTCTTTTAGGAAGTCGTTGAGGCGGGTCTCCTCGCTGGCCATGGACTTGCCTTTTAGGATGGTCGTTATGTTGTTCTTTTGCATGAGCGACAAGACTATCTCATTGGCCTCCTGGCTATTCGATGCCCAATGGACTGTTATTCCATTTTTTGTCGCATTCTTTTCAAAGGTTTCAAGAAGCTTGTCGAGCTTTGACAGGTTTTTGAGCTTTAGCTGTCCGCCTCTTTCCCTCAAATCCTCCCAGTCGTTGAACCTTGTCTCTACAAGATTCCTGCGATTGGTTTTTAGTGTATCCATAGCTGATGCCAGGTTGTCTCCCAGCTGCTTGTCATTAAGCTTTTCGCTGATGACCCTACGGTAATCTCTTTCCAATGTAGAATAATTGCTCATAAAACACCCACCCTTTCTGCCAAAAAGTCATATAAATGTACGCCCTTTACATTTACGCCCTGCTTGCCCAGTGCCCCGGATATATTCAAAAGGCAGCCCGCATCAGAGGTAACGACATAATCCACGGCCTGCTTTTTTATGTCCTCAATTTTTTTTGTGACCATCGCATTGGATATTTCAGGCTCCTTCACGCTGAAGGTTCCTCCAAAACCACAGCATTCCTCTTCTCTTTCCAATTCTTTGAGGGTAACATTCTTGAGCATTCTAATCAGTGATTTTGACGATGCAATCGACTTTGCATGTCGCAATGCATGGCAATTGCTATGCCAGGTGACATTCACCGGAGTTCCCTTGTCCGTATAATTGACCTTCAAATTCTTGTAGAGGAAATCACTGAGCTCAACAACCCTTGAGGAAAATTTCTTGACCTTTTCCTCCTCGTTTGTGCCCTCAAACAGCCTCAAGTATTCATGTTGCATTGTGCCCGCACAAGAGCCACCAACAACAACCACAGGATAATCCTCGTTAAACAGGTTGATGTTGTGCAGGGCCACCTGACGGGCTTCCTTGTCATAGCCGCTATTATACGGCACCTGACCACAGCAGGTCTGGTCTTTTTTAACAATCACCTCAACGCCTTCCCGCTGTAGCAATTTTATAGCGTTGATTGCCGTATCAGCAAAAACACCTGCGCCAATGCAGGTGGAAAAGAAATATGCGCGCATAATTCCAGTTTTCCTCCTTGATTTTGTTGATTATAATTACAGACTCTGCACCTACCCCAAACTTGAATTTGGGGTAGGTGCAGCTCCTTTCTTTAGTTAAGCGGAACCGGGTTGACCCCCATCCATATAGCACCTCCCAGAACCAGAATGACAATGACACAATAAATCAAGCAAGGGATTGCATTTGTCTTGATGATTTTTCCCTCGTTTCCACTTGTTCCGGTAGTAGCGCAGGCCGCCACAACATTGTTCACGCAAATCATGTTTCCGATGGCACCACCATTGTTTTGGAGGGCCACAATGAGCACCTGCGACATTCCCAAAATGGTGGCTGTCTCGAACTGTAGACCGGAGAACAGGGTATTGGACACTGTGTTGGAGCCTGACATAAATGCACCCAAAACACCAATCAGAGGAGCCACTACCACGTAGCCTTGTCCAGCCACAGCGGCCAGGCCTTGGGCCATAACCAGAAGCATGGAGCCATCCATTACACTCGACGAAACATTTGTGTAGCGGAAGATATTCACCATTGCCACACCGAAAAGCAATGCAATGGCAGCACCCACAACCTGCTTGCCGGTGTCCTTCCATGCGCCGCTTACCTCTTCGCCCTTCATGCCATGTATCACAGTAGTCAGCAGGGCAACCACGATAAACACGATGCCGGGGCTCCAGAGGATTGCATAATTCCAGTTCAAACCGAGAATAATGCCACTGCTTCCCGTACCTATGGTAAAGCTTCTCATGGCATTGGCCCAGCCCATGCCAAGGTTCTGGCACACCCGCGTGGCCACCAAGACAGCAATAATAATAATGTACGGAATGAAGGCCTTGAACAGGGGCATGTCGCTCACCTTGGGCTCCGGCACCTTGGTGGTGGACAACCATGACTTGTCCCAGCTTTCGGCCGCCTCAAATGTCCACACCTCTTTGGGCTGAAGGAAGCCAGCCTTGGCTGCACCAATGGACACGAACAGGGTAACAACACCAGCACCCAGAGAAACCAACTCCGGCCCGACAAAGAAGGCAATCAAAAGATAAACGACATCAAAGACAGCGACTGTAAACAGAATGAAGGGAATACAAGGAAGGGCATCCTTAAAAGACTTGTTCTTTCCAAAAAACTTTACCAATACAGCGACCGCAACAAAGACAATGATAAATGAGCCTGCTGCCAAGGAAATGGCCGTCCAACTGGTCAGGGCTGATTTCCAAGTGTCAAGGTCTACCCCCCCCCCTATACTTGAAACTGCATCCCGCACTGTTGTAAAGGCTGTGTTGGTGGGTGTTCCCACCGCACCGTAGGATACCGGCGTGGAGTTGCAAATCAGAGCAACAATGGCAGCTGCCAAGGGCGGGAAGCCCACACTGATGAGCAAGGGGGCTGCCAGGGCTGCGGGAGTGCCGAAGCCAGCTGCTCCCTCAATGAATGCCCCAAATACAAAGCCGATGATAATGGCAAGAATGCGCTTGTCTTGGGTAACTCCCTGGAACATCTTGTTGATGGCCGCCATAGCCCCCGAACGCTTCAAGGTGTTCATAATCAGAATCGCTCCGAAGATAACGATGAGTGTCTCAATGGCACTCAAAAATCCGGTAAGCGTATAGGCAGCCATGTCCATGATGCTCATTTTCCACAGAGCGAAGGCAATGACACATGCCATAATCCAAGCCAGGGGCAGCGCTCTCTTGGCTGGCCAGTTGAATGCAATCATCAGCACGACTGTTGCGATGATTGGTATGAATGCGATTAGTGCGTACACAAAATCCTCCTTTTTTCTAATTTATTCTATTATGGGGATTTTAATCTGTCAATAATTTTTATTCGTAGCACAAAATCCATTTTCAATGGTATTTCCAGTCGAAAAGAAAATACAGATATTACATTTGAATGAAGCATCGTCCGGCTACAAGCTGTCTCGTCCATCCGGCTGCAAGTCCGTAGCCGTGCAATCCCGTCTATTTAGTGTGCATTCCGTCGCCGCATCACGCCTTCGGTCAGTCCAGTGAGTACCACCTTGTCATCCTGATTGCGAATTTCAATCTGAATCTCTACAATTCCCTTTGAGGCTCCTCGTGGCTCCACCTTGGAAACCCAGAATCGACCGGAAAGTCTTTCTCCAGCGTAAACGGGGAGATGCCATTCCATCTTGGTGGATTTTCCCGCCACCAGCTCATCGCCAAAGGGGTCCATCTTCATAAAGGGGCTCCAGACCACTAGATAGGTGAGGGCACCCGGTGCAATGATTTCCTTAAAGCGGGTGTGCTTGGCGTACTCGTCGTCAAAGTGGATGGGATGGGGGTCATACTTCATGGTAAAGTCCACCAGCTCTTCCCGTCCGATTGTTACCGGCTCCGTCTTCCATTCCATACCGATGGTGTAGTCTTCCAGATACATACTATACTCCTTATTTCAAATCCTCCAGCCGACCGTGGCTTTCGTAGCGGGTTATGCGAGTTGCCTTGTTGTTTTCGTCCACAAAGACAACACGGGGTGGGTTTGCCTTCAGCTCCTCCGGGCTCAGCTGGGCATAGGTGATGATGATAACCTTGTCCCCCACAGAAACGAGGCGGGCGGCCGCCCCATTGAGGCAGATGATGCCGCTGTCCCGCTCACCGGCGATGACGTAGGTTTCCAGGCGGGAGCCGTTGTCAATGTCCACCACCTGCACCTTCTCATACTCGTAGATTCCGGCCTGCTCCATCAGCGCCACGTCGATGGTAATGCTGCCGATATACTGCAACTCCGCCTGAGTGACGGTTGCCCGGTGTATCTTGCTCTTCAGTCCAAAAATCTGCATTTTCTGCTCCTTATGATACGTTATACTTCCACAATAAAGTTGTCGATGAGGCGGGTCTTGCCGATAAAGACAGCCATGGCCACCAGCACCCTCCCCTGAATCGTCTCCACCGGCTGGATGGTGTCCATGCTGACAGCCTCCACATAGTCAATCCGGGCCAGTGGCTCCTGGGCGATGGCTTCCTTCATGGCCTGCACCAGCTTTCCGCTGTCCCTGACTCCCTCCTGCACCATCCGCTGTCCAAGGGCTATGGTTTTGCTCAAGACAAGGGCTGCCTGCCGCTCCTCCGGGCTCAGGTAGACGTTGCGGGAGCTGCGGGCAAGGCCGTCCTCCTCCCGGACGATGGGACAGCCCACAATCTCAATGTCCATGTTCAAGTCTGTCACCATCCGCCTGATGACGGCCAGCTGCTGCGCGTCCTTCTGGCCGAAGAAGGCCTTGTTCGGTGTGACGATGTTGAACAGCTTGCTGACCACCGTGCATACCCCGCGGAAATGGATGGGGCGGGATCTGCCGCAGAGCTCCTTTGTCAGGCCGTCCATGTCCACAAAGGAGCAGAAGCCAGGGGCATACATCTCCTCTGGCTCCGGGTGAAAAATCACGTCCACACCCAAGCGCTCGCAAAGGCGGGAGTCGGCTTCCAGGTCCCGTGGATAGGTGGACAAATCCTCGTTCGCCCCGAACTGCATGGGATTTACGAAGATGCTGACCACAACCTTCTGGCAGGACTCCCTAGCCTGGCGGATGAGACTGGCGTGGCCGTCGTGGAGGTAGCCCATGGTGGGCACCAGCCCGATGGTGAGTCCCTGGCTCCGCCATTCCTTGATGTACTTGCGTGTCTGTGCAATGGTGGTCGTAATGTCCATGCCATCCTCCTCAATACAATTTTTCCAGAACGTCGTCCGCAATGGTGTACTCGTGCTCCTTGGCGGGGAAGGTTCCCTGCTGGACTTCCTGCTGGTAGGTGGCAAATGCCTCCTTCATAACAGAGCCGATGTCGGCAAAGCGACGGACGAATTTGGGGGTAAAGTCGGAATACATTCCCAGCATATCCTGGTAGACGAGAATCTGGCCGTCGCAGCAGTTGCCCGCCCCAATCCCAATGGTGGGAATGTCCAGCTCCTTGGTCACAATGTCGGCAAGCTTGGCGGGGACGCATTCCAGCACCACCGCAAAGGCGCCGGCCTCCTGCACGGCACGAGCGTCCTCCAGCAGCTTGCGGGCCGCCGCCTCGCTCTTCCCCTGCACCTTAAAGCCGCCGAAGGCATTGATGGATTGGGGTGTCAGCCCCAGATGGGCCATGACGGGAATGCTTGCTGTAGTGATGGCCTTGATGTGGGGGCACACCTCCGAGCCACCCTCAAGCTTTACCGCAGTGGCCCGTCCCTCCTTCATCAGTCGGCCTGCATTTACCACCGCATCGTAGACGCTGGTCTGGTAGGACATAAAGGGCATGTCGATGATGACCAGGGCATTTTTTGCTCCCCGTGCCACGGCCGCCCCGTGATGAATCATGTCCTCCATGGTGACGGAGATGGTATCCGGGTAGCCGAGCATCACGTTTCCCAAGGAGTCTCCCACCAGTATGCCGTTGATGCCAGCCTCGTCCATTAGCTTTGCCGTAGAGTAGTCATAGGCAGTGAGTAGGGAGAGCCTTTGCCCCTTTTCCTTGGCTTCCCGGAATGAAACCACAGTGTTTTTCATAGTAAATCCTCCTTATCAGGTGTGTCCGCCACCTTGTTGGTGCAGACCACGGCGGCTTCTGTGAGAAGCCTCTCCGTTGCCGAATAGTCTCTGGATGGGTTCTTCTGCCGGGCAAGCTCCAAAAGCTGGCAGGACAATAGCCGGTACAATTCCCGCTGCTGGCCGGAAAACGAGCGCAGGTGGTCTGCGATAGTGGTGGCATCCCCCCGCTCCACCGGGCCAGTGAGGGCAGCCACGGCTCCCTGCCGCTCAATGTTGCGGGCATTGCCCGTGAACAGGGGAAGCAGGGCCTGCCGGGAAAATTCTCCGCTGAGCCCGCAGTCTGACAGGATGGCGGTTGCGTTGTGGTATAGTCCCACCACCAGGTTGCTGGCAATGACAGCCGCACTGTGATACAGCACCTTCTTTTCAGCCGGAATTGACTCAATCTGATTGCCGCACTGACGGATAATCGCGGCAATGTCCTCCACATCCTCGCCTTCAATGGTAAAGAAGGCCGTCCGCAGGGACTCGTGGCCGGTATGCTTGTGGCTGATGGCGCAGATGGGATGGAGTGAGCAGGCTCTGGCCCCACGCTCCCGTGCACCTGCAAAGACATGGGAGGACAGGGAGCCGCTACAGTGGCCCAGGCATTTTCCGGCGATGGGCAGATGGGACAAGTCTTGGTAGACCTGCTGGATGGCCTTGTCGGGGACGGTGAGGAAGATGACGGTGCTGTCCTGCAGCAGCTGCTCTGGAGAGGAGTAGGATTTTGTCTGCGTAAATTCGGCCGCCTCTTGGGATGAGGCAGCATTGCGGCTGTAGTAGCCAGACAGGGACACCCCATTGTCCCGGAGATATTTCCCCAAGGAAAAGCCGACCTTGCCGGCACCAATAAAGCCTGCTGTAATGGGAGCCTGCTGACATTGCCCAAGGGCATACATCGCTTTCTGACCCTGACTTAAACCCATGTCAAATTCCTTTTGGTATGGCTCCACAGGATGCCATCCGAGGGCAGAGTGTAGCAGATTATTGTGATAAATGCAAGTTTTTGCTACCGTCTCCGCCTAAAATAAACCTTCTGATGGAACTAAAAGTGGAAAAATGACAAAGCCAGCCGCCCGTCCTGCCCTTTGCCTAGCGGGGATTTTCGTGTATACTTTTCAGGCGGCCTTTGTTTACGGGCTCATCACAACAAGGGGAAGATGATGGTACGAAATGACTTTGCCATTGTGTCGGCTGCCGACGGGCTGGAAATTCAGGTGGTGGTAATGGTGCCAGACTCGCAGATTCGTGGGGTGGTGCAGTTTGCTCATGGCATGGCAGAGCACAAGGAGCGCTACTTTGACTTTATGAAGTATCTGGCTGCGGCCGGATTTGTTGCCGTCATCCACGATCATCGGGGACATGGCACAAGTGTCCGTTCCATTGAGGATTTGGGCTTTTTCAATGACGATACCGGCGTGGCTGTGGTGGAGGATTTGCATCAGGTGCTGGGAGCGGTGCAGGAGCTGTACTCTTGCAAGCCCTACATCCTCTTTGGGCACAGCATGGGCTCCCTTGTGGCCCGTTGTTATGCCAAGAAATATGATTCCCACATCGACAAACTGATTCTCTGTGGGCCGCCCGCATCTCATCCCCTTGTGTCTGTGGCACTGTTCCTGGCCCGTCAGATAAAAGGAATCAGGGGGAGCCGTCACCGAAGCAACCTGCTCAGGCGCTTGGTTTTGGGCCCCTACGAAAGGGCCGGGGAGCAGGACTTGCCCAATAGCTGGATTTGCCGCAATCAGGAGGCGGTGGAAGAATACAACAAGAGCGAGCTTTGCGGCTTTAACTTTACCGTCAACGGATACATCAACCTCTTTTCCCTATTAAAGGAATCCTACTCCAAAAGGGGCTGGCTCCTTTCCAATCCGAATCTGCCCATCCTCTTTTTGGCCGGCTCCCAGGATCCCGTCATCGGTGGGGAACGAGGCTGGCAGGAAACCAAGGATTTTATGGCTCAGGTGGGCTATACCCAGATTCAGGACAGGCTCTACGAGGGCCTGCTCCACGAGATTCTCAACGAGGAAAACCGCAGCCCCATCTTTTCCGACATACTAAAATGGATGATGAGCTCCACATAGGCTAAAACAGAAAGCCCCTGGCAGAACGGAAATTCCTGCCAGGGGCTTTGAGCTGTTGAGAATCAGGCCAGTCCGCATCGTCAGGCGGCGGCCTCGGTGGGTTACTGGGAGTCGGACAGGATGCTAGCCTCACCGACAAATTGATTTATCTTGTCCTCGGCAACCAGACGGGCGATGGTGGCGTTGATGGCAGCTACCAGCTCAGGGCTGTTCTTCTTGACAGCAACGGCAGAACCGCCCTCATTGTCGCTAAAGGAGTAGGCAGCCAAGGTCAGGTCGTTGTTGTTCTGAACATAAGCGGCGGCCACAGGCAGCTCGGCGATGACAGCCTCAATCTTGTTGTTCTTTACCTCCAAAATCAGGTCGGGCAGAGCGCCCAGCTCCTTTACCTGCGGGTGGTTGTTGTCCAGGGCGGCTCCACTGACTCCCTTAATCTGCTCCTTGGCGATTCCCACCTGGATTGCCCCTCGCTGGGCTCCAATCAGTACGTCCTTCAGTGAGGCGGGGTCATTGCCGTACTTGTCCACGTCTGCCACACGGATGACTGCTCCGTGGACAGCCTGGTAGTAGATGTCAGAGAAGTCCACGTTTGCCCGGCGCTCCTCGGTAGGAGTCATGCCGGAAATAACCATGTCTACGTTTCCAGATGCCAAGGCTGCCAGAAGCCCGTCAAAGCTCATGTCCTTGATTTCCAGCTCCACGCCCAAATCCTTGGCAATCTCCTTTGCCAGCTCGATGTCGAACCCGACGATGGTGTCCTTGCCGTCAATCAGGGCGTGGAACTCGTAGGGCGGATAGTCGGCGGAGGTTCCCAGGATGATTTTTCCTGACGCCTTGATTTTTTCAAGTGAGGACTGACCCTTTGAGCCAGAATCCTTTGTTCCGCCAGCAACCACAGGAAAAAACACTGCGAGGGCGGCGAGAATTGCCAAAGTCTTTTTAAGCATTGAATGCCTCCAGGATATAATATGAAGACAGTATACTGATATGACGTTTCTTTGCAAAGTAGCCTTTGCAGGAACTGGTCCCTCTCTTACCACTCCCCATTGGGATGGCCATGATGATGGAATGGGAGGTGTCACAGGTCTTCGATTTTGCTACGCAAAATCTTGGGAAGAATGAATGAGAACCCAAACCCCTGTCGCCAAGGAAAACCGTTAGGTTTTCCGAAGACCTGTGACAATTTTTTCAGAAAAACCTCAAAAAACAGGCAAACCACAGGAATGCGTTATAATGATTAGAAGTGGGGAATGAGGAATCTGTCCCCCACGGCTATCTTCCGTTTAAATATCCATGCCGTGGCGGTGTGCCACAGCATGGTGTGGCACACCGCCCACAGCATAGTGCGGGAGCGACCCACAGCATAGTGCGGGAGTGCGTCACAGCATGGTGTGGCACACTCCCACAACATAATCCCGGTCG
>CALEFI010000039.1 GCA_937876905.1 uncultured Treponema sp. | reverse complement strand
AAAAGGCAAAAATCGAGCGAACGGCCCAAGCCATCCTGGACGCTCGTGCAAAATATCCAGAGAGCTCTCTTGCAGACCTGTACGATGAAACCTTCATGCCTCTGGAGCTGCGCAAGGCCCACCAAGCCAACGACCGGGTGGTGATGGAGTCCTACGGCTTTGCAAAAGACATGGGTGAAAGTGAGATTGTGGCAGAGCTGTTCAGGATGTATGAAAAGCTGGTGGCAGGGAAGTAGCAAAGACAAGCAGATTTGTTCAATAAATAACGGATAGACAACGTGCACTGTAACCAAGTCACCATGCCTACACTCCCCATAGCCTTGACCATATACCCCTACAGGGTATATACTAGTTGCGGAGACAGAGAATGATTCAAGAAGAAACATATACGATAACCGGCATGACCTGCGCCGCATGCAGCAGTGCGGTGGAGCGGGTGACAAGAAAATTGGATGGCGTGGAGGTCAGCAATGTCAACCTGGCTACGGGAAAGCTTACCATTCGCTATGATACAGAAAAGGTTACACCTGACCTTATTATTGCCAAGGTAGACAGGGCGGGCTTTGGCTGCCAGCCGTTCAAGCGGGAGGAGGAAAAAACCGCTCCTACAAGGACACGGGAAGACAGCAGCCATCTCCAAGACAGGGAATTGCGGGAAAGAAAACATCGCCTCATCGGAGCATGGATTTTTACCCTAGCCCTGATGTATGTGTCCATGGGCTCCATGCTGCCCACTCCCCTTCCCCTGCCGGATTTATTCGATGGCTCAAGCCATCCAACGAACTTTGCCCTTTTGCAGCTGCTTCTGGCAATTCCAGTGCTGTTTTACGGAAGATTCTTCTATACAAATGGTCTTTCCGCCCTCTTTCACAAAAATCCAAACATGAATTCCCTTGTGGCACTGGGAAGTCTTGTGTCCTTTGTGTATAGCCTTGCCATTACCTTCTTGGTGGCAGACAATCCCCACCAGCTGCACAACCTCTACTACGAGTCCGCCACCATGGTGCTCACCTTTGTGATGACAGGAAAATACATGGAGGAGCGGAGCAAGAAGAAGACCAAGGGAGCCATCACTGCCTTGATGGAGCTGGCTCCTGACACCGCCCTCCTGCTTCGAGACGGAGCCACCCAGGAGGTTCCTGCCGAACAGCTGATGGTGGGGGACCTGATTCTGGTAAAACCCGGCACCCGCATTCCTGCTGACGGTGAGGTTGTGCAGGGAACTAGCTCTGTAGATGAGTCTATGCTCACCGGTGAAAGCATTCCAGTGGATAAGGCTGCAGGAAGCAGCGTTACAGGGGGCAGCATGAACCTAAACGGGGCCCTTACCCTGAGGGTGAGCCGAGTGGGAACGGACTCAACCCTGGCAAAAATCATTGCGGTAATGGAGGATGCCCAAGGGAAAAAGGCTCCCATCGCAAAGATTGCAGACCAGGTCTCCGGGGTTTTTGTGCCGGTGGTTATGGGAATTGCCGTGGTGGCAGCCCTGGTGTGGCTTGTTGCAGGAAAGGATGTGGCCTTTGTACTACAGATTCTCACCTCTGTGCTGGTGATTGCCTGCCCCTGCGCCCTGGGACTTGCAACTCCCGCCGCCATCATGGTGGGAACAGGGCTGGGAGCCTCCAACGGCATCCTCATCCGAAGCAGCGAGGCACTGGAGGTGGCGGGAAAGACCACCGCCGTTGTGATGGATAAAACAGGCACTCTTACAGAGGGAAGACCAAGGGTTACAAAAATTGTAACGGCAGAAAATGACAGCGCATTGGAAGACCAAACGCTAGTCTTGGCGGCGGCGGCAGAATCAGTGGCCCAGCATCCCCTAGCCTCTGCCATCCTTGAAAAAATGACAGGGGAGGGAAAAGCCTCTCCTGTCCTGCCTACAGTGGGCAGCTTTGAAAACATTCCCGGAAAGGGTATCAAGGCTACCCTGGAAAACCAGCAGGAGGTGCTGGTGGGAAGCAGTCGCCTCATGGAAGAAGCGGGCCTTGCCATTGGGGAAAGGCTGCTACAGGCAGGCCAGGAGCTCAGCGCCCAAGGGAATACCCTGGTGTACGTGGCCACCTTGAAGCCCGCCGGAGGCAATTCCCCCCAGACAGGAAAACTGCTAGGACTCATCGCCATTGCAGACACCATCCGGGACACCAGCAGGGAGGCGGTGGAGCAATTCAAGTCCTGGGGAGTCAAGACAGTGCTGCTGACAGGAGACAACCGCCGGGCCGGGGACTTTATTGGTCAGCAGGTTGGAGTGGATCAAGTGATTGCGGAGGTGCTGCCCCAGGAAAAGGCCCAGGTGATTGAGCGGCTGCAAAAGGAGGGCCACCAGGTAATGATGGTGGGAGACGGCATCAACGACGCGCCGGCCCTGGTGCAGGCTGACACTGGGGTGGCAATTGGCGGCGGCAGTGACATTGCAGTGGAGGCAGGTTCTGTCATCCTGATGAAAAGCGATGTTCGGGACGCTGCAAGAACCATCAGGCTCAGCCGCCTCACCCTTAGAAACATTCGGCAAAATCTGTTCTGGGCCTTTTTGTACAATACCATCGGCATTCCCATTGCGGCGGGAGTCCTCTATCCGTTCACCGGCCTCCTGATGACCCCGATGCTGGCGGGACTGGCCATGTCACTGAGCTCTGTCTGCGTGGTGTCCAACGCATTGCGTCTCAAGACAAAAAAATTATAAATTATTCTGCAGGGGGAATGGAGTCATGGAAGGAAGGGAACAAGATCAGTCTGCCTTACAAGAGCCCGAAACGAAGGCTTGCTGCTGCAGCGGCAGGACAAAGATACGGGACGAAGCTGAACAAAGGGATTTGATTCACCGGCTGAACCGGATTGAAGGACAGGTGCGGGGGATTAGAAAGATGGTGGAGGAGCACAAGTACTGCGTGGACATACTCACCCAGGTGTCCGCAGTACAGTCAGCCCTCCACTCCTTCAACCGGGAGCTGCTGGCAAACCACATCAAAACCTGTGTGGTGCAGGACATCCAGCAAGGAAAGGAAGAAACCATTGACGAGCTGGTCAAAACCCTGCAAAAATTAATGCGGTAATTGCTGGGGCATCCTGCCACCAGTTTGGGAAAATTCCCAGAAACTCAAAACAGAATGAAGGAGGTTTCAGATGATTATTCTTGACGTACCGGAAATGCACTGCAACAAGTGCGTGGAGCGCATCACCAAGGCGCTGGAGGATGACAAGCTCAGCTTCACCGTGTCGCTGGAGGACAAGAGCGTGAGCATCGACGGCTGCCAGAACTGCGCCAGCACCGCCATCAGCACCCTGGACGACCTGGGCTTTACCGCCACCATCAGGGGCTAGGAGGGAGTGCTTAGTGGCTAGGAGACAGGAGCGAGGAACAAGTTCTGCCCCCCTATCTCCTAGCCACTGGCCCCGACCTACTGGGAGCGCACCACCCGGAGATCAAGCAGTCAGTCAGGCTGACCCTATACTGTGACGCACTCCCACATTATGCTGTGACATTCCGCCACCTGTGAAGCCCCTTGTTCTTTTTACCAACAATCGGATTTGCTCAGAACCAATGCTCCTCGCTTTTTGCCATGGATTTTGTTAGGGACGAAAAAATCTAGGGTTTGTCCAGTTTCTGCGGAAGATTGAGAAAAGTTGCCACACGGATTCGGAAAACCTAACGGTTTTCCTGGGTGAGGGTAAGGAGGCTCTTGACAAAGAAATTGTGGCGGAATTGCTCCAGCTATATGAAAATAGGGTGGCAGGGAGGTAGGGAAGAGACCTAGGAACTAGTTGCTGGCTCCTAGCCTCTCCTCACCCAGCCACTCAAAAAAAGAACCGTCCCCCCGCCAACGACGGAGGGACGGCAGATAAGGAGGTAAGTTATGACAATTCCAGGAAAACGGAAGTTGACACCAATCAAAATACAGCGGGCGGCCTGATGCCGTAAGGAAGCACGCTCCATCATAAAAAGGAGGCCCCTAGCAATCAGAACGCAGCCGGAATCATGTCCAGTCCGGCGGTCTCGGCAAAGCCGCAGAGCAGGTTCATGTTCTGCACCGCCTGGCCTGACGCTCCCTTTACCATGTTGTCCAAAACAGATACAACCTGCAGCATACGGCCGCCGTCCACCACGTAGACCTGGATGTCGCAGTAGTTGGAGCCACGCACGTTGCGGGTGGTGGGATTCCTTCCTGCATCAAGCACCCGCACAAAGGGCTCCTTTCCGTAGAACTCCCGGTAGAGCCCACGAATCTCATCGGCAGAAATCTTACCGGCAAGGCTGGGTGTCAGCGGGGCATACATGGTGGAGATAATTCCCCGGCTCATGGGCAAAAGGTGGGGAGTGAACACGATTCCGCACTCCTTGCCCGCCGCAATGGTGCAGTTCCGCTTGATTTCCGGCTGGTGTCGGTGGCCGCCCACCCCATAGACTGTCACCGACTCTCCGCACTCGCAGAACTGGTTGGTCATGGAGGGATTCCGCCCCGCCCCGGTCACGCCGCTCTTGCTGTCCACGATGATGGTATCCGTGGAAATCAACTCCTTCTTCAAGGCTGGAAGCAGTCCCAGCGTGGCCGACGTCACGTAGCAGCCGGGATTCCCCACAATGCGGGCACCACGAATCCGCTCCCGGTACATCTCCGGCAGCCCGTACACCGACTGGGCATGGACGGCGGGAAAGTCCCAGTCCTTCTTGTACCACTCACGGAAGGTGGCCTCGTCATCGTCAAACCGAAAGTCGGCAGAAAGGTCTATGAGCCGTTTTTCCCTGCGGAGACACTCGTCGGCGTGGACCTCCGCCACACCATGGGGCAGGGCTGTGAACACCACGTCGGAAGCCGCAACCCCCTCCTCTGCGGTGGCCAGAAAGCCCCTTGTCTTCCCGCAAATCCATCCGTCGGCGGAGTCACACAGGCCAAAAAGATTCTGGTAGATGTCCTCCAGCTGCTGCCCCTCAAAGCTGACAGAGCTCACATGGATGGCGGCCACCTGGGGATGACGCAACAGGAGGCGCACCAGCTCCACTCCGGCATATCCTGTGGCCCCGATTACACCAGCTGTAATCATGGCTATTTCTCCACAACCGGCTCAGAGGTGATTGCGGCAAGGCTCGTGGGCAGGGCCACCGTCTCAACCATGTAGCGGATGGACACGCCGCTGTGGTCCTCCACCGTCTTTTCCACCACAAAGACCATTCCCGCCCCGTCGGGGGAGGTGTAGATGCGGTCGATGGCATAGCCAGTCACTCCCTTCCGCTGGACATCAGGGTTGCCAGCCACAAAGCGGGACAGAACCCTGCCGTCGCCGGACTTCTTTTCCGCCACGATGTAAAAGGACGACTTTGTGGCCCCTCCCCTTCCCTCGTACATGGGAACCAGTCGGATGGAATAAAAGACATCCGCAGACGGGGTCGAGCCCTCGAAGTCCTTGAAGACAATCTCCTCGGCGCTTCCCTTGGAGCTGTCCTCCCGCAGGTAGAGCATGGATTTTTCCCCCACCGGCGCAGGCTTGTACTTGTCCAGAAATCCCTTGTGCTGCATCTTTAGACCCGAAAAGACCTCGTTGCCGGACCTTCCGTCCCTGTCCACCGTCTTGAACACGCCGGTTGGAACAAAGTCGTTTTTTCTCACGTCAACGGTGTAGATTTCGGCATAGCCGTTGAACTCCACATCGGTCTTTCCGTACTGTCCGAAGATATAGGTCTTGCCATCCCTAGAAAATCCCAGATCCACAAAGGCAGCCGCATCTCCTGCAAAGAGGCTGACAGCCGCAGCAAGCATGGTAACAGTCACAAACAATCTCTTCATATACCCCCCTTGGAGCCCAAGCTCCAACCACTCAGTACATTTATATAGTCATTCTCGGCACTTTAAAAATCATCTTTACATAAATTTATCTTCACGGTATGCTAACCAGCATGACCTTAGTTTCCAGAAACAGGCTATTTCTGCTCCTGTTTGTCCTTGCGGTGGCCTTCATCATAACCACCACCGGCATCTTCATCATGTCCCTCACAAGGGGCGGCCTCCTCGTCCCCCAGAATTCCCAGCCCCTGTTCCATATACCCCAGGTTCCCCTGCTGGCAGTCAATTTCTTTGCCGCCGTCCTGTCTGCCATGGTGCTGACCCTCTACTCGCCAGTTGTATTGGGCATCGCCCTGGTGAACTTTGAAAAGACCCGCTCCCCGGAAATCATCTTTTTTTCCCTCTTTGCCTTTGGCTGCCTCTTCGAGGGAATACGAATCTGGCTGCTGGTGCTCGACCTCTGGGCCAACAATTCCCTGTACATTTTTGTAGGGAGGCTCCTGTTTTTTGGCAGGGCCCTGGCTGTGGTAAACCTGGTGGCCCTGGCCCTCCTTTCCCTTGAGCTGGAGAACAAGCAAAATATCGAGATGAACCTTCTGATTGTGGTGTCGCTGGCGGCGCTGCTGGCACGCCTCATGCCCATAGATACCCTGGTCATCCCCTCAAGCTACAGCATACGGTTCGGCTACGAAAAGATGTTCCTCATGGTTGCAGCGGTCACTACTGCTGCCGGCTTCCTGGCCATGCTCCATCAGGGGCACAATCTCGACAGCCGTGAGTACCTGCGGGTCTCCCTGGGATTCCTGCTGCTCAGCTACGGCTACCTGCTGCTAACCCAAAGCGACTGCCTCCTGGCCCTTTCAGGCGGGACAATCCTCATCACGGCGGGGTCCGGCATCTTCCTGCTGAACCTCCACCGGTTTCATAAGTGGAAGTAAAACTGGCAGAAACAGGAGATGGCAATGGGAATCACCAGGTTGTCCAGGTCCTTTAGGGGAGCCAGCTCAAAGGCAGTGCCAACCAGGGCACATCCCAAAGCGATGCTGGCCCTCCCTGTCAGCGCGTATGTTGAGCAAAAGATTGCGGCAAAGCAGGCAAGACTTCCGACAGCCGTCTTCCCTCCGGTGAAGGGAATGCGGGTCCGTCCAAAGCACCTTCCCACGAGGCTTGCCAGGCCGTCGCCAAAGGCCAGGGCCAGGATGCCCACAGCTGCCGGCAGGGGGGGAAACAATGCGGCGGTAACGAGGACTCCCAGCGCCAGTGTTACCGGCCCCAGCACAAATCGATCCTCGTCCCTTTTTCTGGCGGCCACCATGGTTATGGCAGAAATCATCGGCACCGGACGGCCCCGGCACCGAGACCATTCGGCAAGGCAGTAGAGCACAAGGACAGCTGCCAGGGACACCATCACGGGATAGTATGCCAGATGCAGGAGCAGGGGCACAAAGGCCGCACAGATATGTATCGCCTTGCGAATCAGCTCCTTCACCAGCATATTGACACGTTTCTTTGCCTGGATGCCGTCCTGCTGGCAGAACAAGCGCCTGTACACTCGCCTAAACATCGGGTCCTCGGTCTATTTGGGGATGAATTCCCCCTCAAGCTGGGCCGGAATCTCAGGATATATGGACGGCTCGAAGTCGGGCACGGGCATGGACATGTACCTGATGTTCCGTTCGGCCAGATTGGAGCCGTCACTTCGGACAAAGGTCTCAGGGTCCCTGGTCAGGGCATCCCAGGCCCTCATGGATGCCGTGAAATTCGTCAGGGCCTCGGCGTTCATGGAGCTGTTTCCGGTCTGGCGTGCCAGCCGATACAGGGTGACTCCCAAATTGTTCGCCGCCCGGTTGTACATGCTGACAAACTCATTGTGCTCGTCATTGTCGCTTGGAGACAAAAGGTCGTAGCGCACCATCCGCCGGTCCAAAATGTCTATCAGCCGCTGGTAGTATCCCTGGGCAGCAAAGTTGTCTCCACGGGAGGACAAGGCATTGCCCAAAGCCAGCAGCACGTGGGTGTCAGAGGGAGTGGAGTCGGCCGTCTTGATAAACAGGTTGAGGGCCTCGCCAAAGTCCTTCTTGGAATAGTTGATGTAGCCCATCTTGTAGCGGACGGTGGGGACATCGTAGTGGGTGTCCACCGCAACGGAGTAATTCCGCAGCGCCTCGTCGAAGTCACCAGTAACCAGATAGTTGATGTCGCCCAAGGCCGCATACATGCGTCCCACGTTCTCGTCTCCCGCAAGGCCCGCCCCGGCCGCCTTCTCATAGAGACTGATTCCGGTCCGGTACCGCTCCTCCGCAGAAATGTACTCCTTGGACTCCACATCCAAGTCTCCCAGCAGGCGGTAGGTGTTCAACTGGCGCAGCAGCCGCTTCCGTGGCTTGTGCTCTGCACGCTCAAAGGAGTCAAGGGCGGCGGAAAACCAGTCCTTGGCGGCGGTATTATTGTTGGCGTCCAGGAAGTACAGCCCCATGTTGTACAGGCTCTCCGGCACGTCGGGGGCGGCGGCCACTGCCCGCTCCAGCAGTTCCCGGACATCTTCTATAGAAGAGAACAGGTATTCGTCCGCCGGGGCGATGTTGCCGAGACTCTTGTCCAGCAGGTAGCCGCTGAGCTCCACCAAATCCTGACCACCCAGGGAGTCTGTCCTTGGATAGAAATACTCCTTCATCTGCAAGACATTCCGCAGGTCGTCCACCCTGATGTAGTAGCGCATCATGCGGGCCAGGTACAAATCCTTCTGGCCGTAGAGCTGCATCAGGTCGTCGTAGACCTCCTTGGCATTCTCATACTTCGACGGATCACGCTCGTCCCCCCACTCCAGATAGATGTCTCCTAAGAGGAGCATTCCGTCGGGGTCGTTGATATGGTGGTCCAGCACCTCGCGTCGCACCACGGTCTCGGCATTCTCAAAGTTGCGCAGGTCGTACAGCTCCATCTCGGCATAGTCCAGGCCGAACTCCTTGTCCTGGTTAAAACGCTGGAGACCGGCCCGGTACATCATGCGCGCCCGCTCGTACTGCTTGTGCCTGCGGTAGCCCTCGGCATACCTGAAAAACCAACGCTTTTGCTGCTGGAAGGTCAAGGCCTCGTCGAACTTGGTTTCGGACTGGGGATAGGCCCCCTCCTCCAGCAGGGCATAGCCCTCCTTGTACAGGGCATTCGCCCGAAGCGGCTCATAGACAAAGTTCCAGCCAAAGAGGAAGACAATGAACATGATGCAGGCTGCCATGAGGGAAATGAAGGCAACCGGAAGAATCCTGTTTTTCAGCTGGTACTCAGCCGACTTCTTGTACGCCTCGTACTGGGCGGCGGTGCGCTTTTCAAACTCACGGGGAACAGGAATGCTGACATCCAGAAGCTTTTCCAGCTGGGTTGCCAGCTGGCGGGCGGATACCTTCTTGATGACCTTCTGGATGAGGTCGAACACCACCTCGTCCTTGAACTCATCCCCCACGATGAGCTTTTGCAGCTCGATGCGGACATTGAGCGGATAGTTCTTGAGGTTCTTGAGGAAGGTCTCGTATTCCTTGTCGGTGAGGGTATTCTTCTCCTTCTTTCCCTCCTGTCCGGGCGTGGCCGTCCGCTTGGGCTTGGCAATGGCAGCGCCTGCCCCCTGGTCGGAAAAGCCGGGAATGTCAAAGTCAGCGAAATTTTCGGTGGCAGCTGACTCCGAACCGCCCAGGGGATCTTCAGCCACATCGAAGGACTCATCCGGCACCTCAAAGGATTCACCAGGCATGTCAAAGGACTCATCCGGCATGTTGAAGATGTCGCCCTGCTCCGACTCAGGGGAGTCCGACGCCTCCCCGCCGTCCATCTCGCCCAGGCCAAAGTCCGACGAACCGGCCTCAGACGGCTCATCGGAACCTGAGTCCATGGAGGGAGCCTCACCCTCATCGGTGGCAAAGGGCTCTGAGTCGGCCCCTGTATCCGCATCGGAGGAAGCCTCCGGGACGGAGCCAAAATCTGCATCGGGGCTATCACCATCATCCGCAGCAACAAATGCGTCCGCATCGAGGGCAACCTCCCCGGCGGAGGCAAAGTCATCGGTCTCCACCGCAGGCTCCGGCATCTCCATGTCAAAGTCTGCATCAGAGTCGAATCTATCCGGGCTGGCTGCATCCAGATTGAATTCATCCAGGCCAGATGTATCCAAGTCGAACTCATCCGAACCAGCAGGCACCTGGGCAGCCGCACCCTCCCCAAGGCTCTCCGGGGAATCGAAGAGTCCCTGGGGCTCGTCCGTGGAGTCCAAGCCAACCGAATCCAAGTCGGAGGTGTCGAACAGGGAGGAATCAATGCTGTCTCCAAGGTTGTCCGAGGCATCGGCAGCGCCACCGTCAAAGTCGGGAAGCTCAAAGTCCATGCCGTCAAAGGAGGATTCGGGCGTGCCGTCAAAGGAAACCGGCACATCCGTGTCCTCGGAAAAGGCATCGTCTGTCTCAACGGAAAAGTCCGGGAGGTCTGCCATGGAAGAATCATCCACTTCCGCCGGGACAGCCTCCGTATCCATGGCAAGGTTGTCGGCAAGATTGCCAGCATCGTCGTCATTGGGCAGGCTGTCCATGGAGACGGGCTCCTCGTCAAGCGACAGCTCCACCTCGTTGCCGCCCAATGCGTCCACCTCTATGTCTGCCGGGGAATCCATTGCGGCAGCTGACTCCGGGCCGGAATTCAGCAGGGCATCAAGCTCAGGGAAGTCGCTGAAATCCATGTCATCCGCAGGCTCTGGATTCAGCAGGCTGTCCAGCTCAGGGAAGGCAGTATGGTCCGCCCCTCCATCAAGGCTGGAAAGCGGGCCATCATCCCCAAAGGCCGATTCGACCAGCCCTCCATCATCCTGCAGCGGCATACCCAAGGCAAAGTCGTCAGAATCATCCTCCTCGGCTATGTCCACAGGAAGGGGAACCTTGACAAGGGACTCACCCCGCTCCTCCCGGATTTTGAGTTCATTTCCTATCTTCGCTACGTCTTCGCTGAATTGTCTCAGCTGGTCTAATCCCGGCATCTTGCTACTTATACCCCGCTCATAATTTGCGTACAAGTATATCATCGGCTTTTTTCACCAGCCCTTTAGTTTCCAAGGGCCCCGTCCGATAAATAAAGCGATTATGAAGAAATTTCTGGTTTTGTTCGCGTTTTTTGCAGTCCTGCCCCTTTCGGCCCAGGACTCCTATGTATACAACAACCTCACCACCCACATCGACAGGGTTGGAGCCCCCATACTGCGGGGAGACCACCTCATCTTCACGGCGGATGCCACCTACCGCCATGTGGGGATAGCCTTTGACTTTGAGGATTTTAGGACCATCCACCCCTTCCAGAAGCTCAACACCACTGACATAGACGGGGAGGTTGTCAGTTCCCTGTACTTCCATATCCTGGAGGTGCCGAAAGACCTCAAGGCTGTGTCCTACCGGCTGGTAATCGACGGGCTTTGGACGGTGGATCCCCATAACGAGCGACAGGTCTTTGACCCCACCTCAAGCCTCATGCTGTCCACGGTGGACGTGCTGCGGCAGGAGGTTCCCGCCACCACCACAAAACCCCAGAACCTGGTACGCTTCATCTATCAGGGAAAGTCCGGCCAGGTGATTCGGCTCGGCGGTACCTTTACCAACTGGGACTCCTCCATCTACGTGATGCGGGAGACTGCCCCCGGCTTCTACGAGCTGGAGGTGGCCCTGCCCCAGGGAACCCATTACTACGCCTACTACGACGGAATCACCTCCTTTGTGGACCAGACAAATCCAGAGCGGGCCTACACAGCGGACGGCAGGACAGCCTCCGTCATCATCATCAACTAGCATGTCCCTCAACTGGAAGGAAATAGACCTGATTTTGGAGGAGCTGGACCTAGAAGGCTCCTTTATCCAGCAGATTGTCCAGCCCGGCTATGACACGCTGGCCCTCCACACCTACAAGAACGGCATCTCAAAGACAATCCTCATCTGCCTTGCCAGCGGAGCCTGCCGAATCCACCAAACTTGGACGGCAGTGCCAAAGAGCAGCAAGCCACTGCGCTTTATGGAGCTGCTGAAATCCCGCATCAAGGGGGCAAGAATCAACTCCATCCGCCAGCTTGGTCAGGAGCGCATCATCAAAGTGGCACTTTCCCACTGCGGGGAAAACCTCCTTCTCTACATCAGGCTGTGGAGCAACGCCGCCAACATCATCCTCACCGACACCGCAGGCTACATCCTGGACTCCTTCTACCGCCGCCCCGGAAAAGGTGAAATGAGCGGCGGCAGCTTTATTGAGCCAGATATTGCTCCTCCCGACAAGATGCCAAAGGGCAGCTTCACCGAGCAGGACATTGCTTCCCCTGCCCCACAGCCCAACAGGGGCCACAGGGAATGGACGGTGCGAGACTTCCAGGAGCTGCCGGAGAGCGAAGGCATGAGCTTTAACCAGAAGGTTGACCGCTGGTACCGGGAGCATGGCGGGCAGCTTTCGCTGGAGTCATTGCTGGAGCAGGCAGAGCTCTTCTACACCTCCCGCCACAGCAGGATGGAGGCTGCCCTGCAACGGCTGGAGCAGAAGCGGGACGGCTTCCTGCAAAACCAGCAGTGGCGGCACTACGGCGACCTCATCCTGGCCTACGGCCACCTGATTGACGGTAGCCAGAACTATCTTGAGTGTGAGGATTTTGAGGGAGGAGCCCTCATCCGTATTACCATCGACCCCAAGAAGAGCGCCCAGGAAAATGCTGCCACCTATTACAACACCTACAAGAAGTCCGTCTCTGGCCTGGCCGACCTGGAGCACGACATCCAGAAGGCCCGCCGGGAGCTGCTGGACCTGGAGGCCACCTACCGGCAGCTGTGCCAGGAGCCAAATCCCATCCGCCTCCAGCAGCTGCTGCGAAAGCAAACCCGTCCCAAGCAGCAGGAGGAAAAAAAGCGTCCGGGCCTCTCCTACCAGATTGACGGCTGGACCATCCTCGTGGGCCGCACCGCAGCGGAAAACGACGAGCTGCTACGCCGCCACGTCAAGGGACTGGACCACTGGTTTCACACCCGTGACCACGCCGGCGGCTACGTCTTTGTAAAGAACCGTCCGGGAAAGACACTGCCACTCAAAATCATGCTCTGTGCGGGAAATCTTGCGGTACACCACTCCAAGGCCCGCAAGTCAGGCAAGGCCGACCTGTACTACACCCAGGTCAAGCATCTGAGACGGGCAAAGGGCGGTCCCAAGGGACTGGTGCTGCCCAGCCAGGAAAAGAATCTGTTCATCGAGCTGGACAAGGAGATTCTCAAGGAGCTTGAGTCGGCCCTCACCAGCTAAACTCCACCCCAGCTCCGCTTCCACGAGGGATGAGTCACAGACCTCCCTCCGCCACCGTGCTGGCAATTTCATTTGACATACGAAATGGAAGGAACTATAGTAATATCAGAAAAGGAGGTTTTCCATGTCAACCTTACAGCACACCGATACCAGCGCCCTGTTCACGGACTTCTATGAGCTCACCATGGCCCAGGGCTACTGGAAGAACCAGATGAACTATCCGGCCGTCTTCGACATGTTCTTCCGGCGGCAGCCCTTCAACGGGGGCTTCTCCGTCTTTGCAGGACTCCACACCCTGCTGGAAGCCCTAAAGACCTTTTCCTTCAGCCAGGACGACATCGACTACCTGTCCAGCCTGGGCATTTTTGAAGATGGCTTCCTTGACTACCTGAAGGGCTTCAGCTTTTCCGGCGACCTCTACGCCCAGGACGAAGGCTCCATCGTCTTTCCCAACGAGCCGCTGCTCCGTATCCATGCCAACCTGATAGAAGCCCAGCTCATTGAGGGACTGGTGCTCAACCACATCAACTTCCAGAGCCTAGTGGCCACCAAAACAGCCCGTGTCTGGCTTGCGTCGGGACAGGGCCACATCATGGAATTCGGACTACGGCGTGCCCAGGGCCCTGACGGAGCTATGAGCGCCTCCCGTGCTGCCTACATCGGCGGGGCGGCGGCAACCAGCAATGCGCTGGCCGGCAGGCTCTATAATATCCCAGTGCAGGGAACCATGGCCCACTCCTGGGTCATGTCCTTTCCCACTGAGCTTGCGGCCTTTGAAAGCTACGCCACCCTCTACCCGGACAAGTCAATCTTTCTCATAGATACCTACGACACCCTGAACTCAGGCATAAGGAACGCTGCCATTGTGGGCAAGCGGCTCCAGGCACAGGGCAAGAACTTTGGTGTGCGGCTGGACTCCGGCGACATCCAATACCTTTCCAACAAGGTACGGGCCTACCTTGACCAGGAGGGGCTGCAGGAGGCTACCATCTCCGTGTCCAACGAGCTGACCGAGGAAATCATCCAGACCCTGGTGCAGCAGAAGGCACCCATCAACAGCTGGGGCGTGGGAACCCAGATGGTCACTGGTGGGAGCGAATCCTCCTTTACCGGCGTGTACAAGCTGGCCGCCCGCTACTATCCGGCCTCCGACACTATGGAGCCCACCATGAAATTTTCCGACAACCCAGAGAAAACCACCAACCCCGGCATCAAAAGCCTGTGGCGGCTCTACGACCAGGACGACATGGCACGGGCGGACATCCTCTCCTTGGAGGGAGAGCTGGTGCTTGCGGGACAGCAGCAGCGCTTCTACCATCCCTCCGGCGACTACCGCCAATTCTCCTTTACGCCAGCCAGGGTAGAGCCCCTGCTGAAACTACGGGTCAAGGCTGGCAAGCAGCTGGATTCCACACCGACACCGCATCAGGCCATCCAGGAGGCCCGCTCCACCATGCGGCACCAGCTTTTGAGCCTGGACGACACCTACAAGCGGATTCTCAATCCCCATATCTACAAGGTTTCCGTCACACAGCAGCTGCGCCAACTAAAAATCAGGTTCATAGAGGAGCGAATCAACTAGCGCATGGAGCTCTTCCTCAACATCGCTGCCATCCTCAATATCCTGTTCATCATCTTCGTGTTATTCTTCGAGCGCAAGGAGGATTCCCGGCGATGGGCCTGGGTTCTGGTGCTCCACTTTTTGCCCATGGTGGGAATGGTGCTCTACATCCTGCTGAGCGGTCATTTTTTCACCAAGACGAAGCAGCTTACACAGGTCGCCCGTTTTTTCGACAGCCTAAAAACCAACCTGTCTCAGGCAAGGCTGCTGGACAGGCTGGCCGTCCACCTGGACAATCCCATCATCAGAGAGTATCTTCCCCTCATCAGGATGAACCTTGAGGGCAACAAAAGTCCCCTTTCCACCGCATCAAGCACAAAAATCTACTGCTGGGGGCAGGACCTGTTCAGGGACATGCTGGCCGACATGGAAGCCGCCACTGAAAGCATCTGCCTGGAGTCCTTCATCATCCATGACGACGCCACCGGAACCCTCCTGATGGAACTACTGTGCCGCAAGGCCCAGTCCGGGGTTGAGGTTAAGCTGCTCTACGACGATGTGGGCTCAATCCTCACCCCAAATAGCTTCTTCCACCGTCTCACCGAGGCGGGCGGACAGGCCCAAGCATTCTTTCCGGTAAAATGGCGGCTGCCCCTTTCTATCAACTTCCGAAACCATCGCAAGATTACCATCATCGATGGAAAGATTGGCTACATGGGAGGCATCAACATCGG
>CALEFI010000038.1 GCA_937876905.1 uncultured Treponema sp. | reverse complement strand
ATGGGAAATGAGAAGAAGGTGAGTGAAGAGGAGCTGGTGGAAAAATACCAGCAGCACTTTGACAAGAATATGGCCATGAAGCTGTTGGTGAAGCTCAGGAAGGCAACCCGCAACAAGCCGAAGGTGATTGCCGGGACTGTGGGGGGAATCGTTTCCTCATTGGGAAAACTTCTTTCAGCCCTGGACAATCCGGCGACACCCACCCACATGAAGGCGCTCATCATCGGTGCAATCGGCTACATCCTGCTTCCATTGGACTTGATTCCCGACATTACCCCAGGCATTGGATATGCGGACGACTTGGCGAGTGTGGCGGGAGTAGTGGCTGCAATAGGCATCTACAGTGACTTTAGCCTCGAAAAATTGGATGCCTACATAGATCAATTGGAGGGCTAGAAATGAAATGCCGGTATTGTACGGAAAACCTGCGGGTGGTGAACGAGAAACTGCTTTCCTCGTACGGGGAGAAGTGCCTTGGAAATCCTGCAGGCTTTCATGTGGCCATATCTGACGGGGTCATCTGCGTATATATTGCGGGAATTCCGTGACTCCGCAGAATTTCAAGCCACGTACAAGATATGGCATCAACTGCAAGAATTCTCCCATTGGGATGCATTGCTTGCAGTGATTGATGGCTCGCCCATGTAGGCGAGCCTATAGGTCTGAGCTTTAGTTTCCTCCGCTCATCATGGCGATTCCCTGCTCCAGGTGGGCCGCTGTAATGGCTCCGGCGGCATAGGCCACCAGGTTGCCCTGGGCGTCGATGAAGTAGGTGGTGGGGATGGCGCTGACACCGTAGGTGATGGCGGCCTCCTGCTCCGTGTCAAAGTAGACGGGGAAGGTGTAGCCCTGGTCTGCAATGTACTTTTCTGCCGTGGCGATGGTCTCACGGCCGCCGTCGGTCATGTTCACCATCATAAACTGGATGTCGTCGCCGTGCTCCTTGTAGGCCGCCTCAAAGTCCGGCATCTCGGCCTTGCAGGGCGGGCACCAGCTGGCCCAGAAGTTTACGATGACGGGCTTCCCTGCCAGCGAGTGGAGGCTCACAGCCCTTCCGTCCCTGTCCTGTACCGCAAAGTCCGGGGCCTTGGTGTCTGGAGCCTCCTCCTGGCCGGCGGTGGCATTGTTTGATACGGGCTGGGCCGTCGGTGTCTGGCCAGCGCCAGCACTGCTGACACTTCCCGGCTGCTGGGTAAAGACCAGCGCATCGGGGCTGTGGCTGGGGGCCAGCTTGTCGTAGAGGATGGCAGCTGCGGCCACCACCACCAGAATGGAGCCTGCAATGACGGCTACCTTTGTCTGCTTTTTCATTGTAATCACTCCTTGTAAAATATTTTCGCCCCAGCTAGGGATGGCAGGGCGGTTGTGTCAAGAATCAGGTCCCTACAGCTCAGCTCAGGAGTCCTAAGAACCTGCTCATCAGACCGCTCATCATCAGGATGCCTATGAGCACCAAAAGGATACCACAAATCCTGTTGATGAGGGAATAGTACCGCTTGATGAAGTCGAAGGCGGATCTGAGTGTGTCTATCAGCAGGGCGCTGGCCACAAAGGGAATGCCCAGTCCCGCCGAATAGCATAGCAGCATCAACACGCCGGTGCTGGCCTGTCCTTGCTGGGATGCCAGCATCAGGGCCGAGCCTAGGAATGCTCCCACGCAGGGTGTCCAGCCGATGGAGAATACCATGCCGAACAGTACAGCGGAAAAGAAGCCCAACTCCTTTCCCGCCATGACATTGGAGCCACCTCGAAACAGGTTGATTTTCACCACGCCCAGGAAATTCAGCCCGAAGAATACCACGATGGCGCCGGTGACGATGTTCACTACTGTCTGGTGGCGGCGCAGCAGTCCCCCCAGGGTTCCTGCCAGTGCACCCAAAAGCACAAAGACAATGGTAAAGCCTAAGACAAAGCCCAGGGCGTTCCGAAGAACCTTGCCGGAGGAACTGGGGGCGTCGGACTGAGCCTTGCTTCCGGCAAAGTAGGATAGGTAGACGGGCAGCATGGGCAGCAGGCAGGGGGAGATGAAGGTGATGATGCCCTCTAAAAAGGCGATGAAGAATTCCATAGTTTGTCTAACCTCGTGCTATGGTAACAAAGCTGGATGCCATAAGTATACAAGGGAAATATAAAAAAACTGTAATTTGGTCACGCTGCGGGGATGCTGTGGATTGCAAAAGAGCCACCCGAAGGTCGTACCCCGGATGGCTCTTGGATGGATTTCAGTAGAATCAGGCAGTCTTGCCCAGGAACCTTGCCATGTCAGCCTCCACGGTGGTGGTGGGGCCGATGTTGAAGTTCTCCACCAGGAAATTCAGCACGTTGGGGGAGATGAAGGCTGGCAGGCTGGGGCCAAGGATGATGTTCTTGATGCCCAGGTGCAGCAGGGTCAGCAGGATGCAGACGGCCTTCTGCTCGTACCAGGACAGCACCAGTGACAGGGGCAGCTCGTTCACGCCGCACTGGAACACCTCGGAGAGGGCCAGGGCCACCTTGATGGCTCCGTAGGCATCGTTGCACTGTCCCATGTCCAGGATGCGGGGAATGCCGGCTATGGAGCCGATGTCCAGGTCATTGAAGCGGAACTTGCCGCAGGCCAGGGTCAGAATCATGGTGTCGGCAGGAGCCTGCTTTACGAAGTCGGTGAAGTAGTTGCGGCCGGGCTTGGCTCCGTCGCAGCCGCCCACCAGGAAGAAGTGCTTGATGGCTCCAGCCTTTACGCCCTCCACCACCTTGTCGGCCACGGAGAGAACGGTTCCATGTCCGAATCCGGTGGTCACCTTGGTGCCGCCGTT
>CALEFI010000037.1 GCA_937876905.1 uncultured Treponema sp. | reverse complement strand
GCGAAGACATCGGAGAAGCGGCGGGAATCGTAGGCTACCACGGCGGAAAGCTGCCCCGCCTTGGCCTTTTCCGGGAAGGTCTTGATGAGGTAGTTGGCCAGCCCCTGGGTGGCATTGTTGATAACCCAAGTGTTCATTCTATTTGTGCCGCCGCCGATGACACCCCGCAGGCCGCCGGTGCCGAATTCCAGACTTTGGTAGAACCGGTCCTCCAGCTCCGCCTTGTTGTCCGAGTCAATCAGCTGCTGCACCTCCTGCCGGAATCCTGCATCCTGCTCCTGGGCGATATAATCCTTTGCCCGCTGGAGAATCTCGTTGTAGTCCATAATTCCTCCTGTATCTGTTGGTGCCCGCAGGTCCTGGATCCTACTGGAGGGACGATGGGGGCAGCCGTGGAAAACCTGTTTTTACCATTATAACAGGCTGATGGGCAAAAAACAAGGAGACAGCTGGACTTGTTGAAACCTTACCTTAAACTGTGGTATACTCTGGCTTGTCTTGACTGGTGGGGTGATGGGATCAGGACAGGAGCAGGAATGAGCGACACCAACACGTGGATTGTGTTCACCATCCAGAATTATTTGTTTGCATTGCCATCACTCCAAGTCAAGGAGGTATTGTACGATGTGCCTGTGGACAGCCTTCCCTTTGTGCCGCCGGCGCTTTGCGGTGTTCTGCTATGGCAGGGAGAGATTTACGCTGTGCTGGATCCCGCATTGCTGTCTGGGAAAGTGGGACAGAACTCGTGCACCTACCTTTTGCCTCGCCATGCATCCCAGGTCTGCATAAAGATAACCGATGTTGTCGCCCTCCATACCCTTTCTGAAGATGAGATCCAGTGGGAGTCCCTCCCGCCCGGCAAGGATTTTTGTGCGGGGCAGTTCGACATGGAGGGGCGGCAGGTGCGCATCATCAGCTTGGAGGCGGTGGTTTCCCATGGGGAGAGGATGCTGTCCTATGTCTAGTCTCCAGCTGTATCTAAGGGAAAGCCGCAGGCGGCTGTCGGACTTGGACACATGGACATTGCAGTTGTACGAGGGCTCGGATGTGGCTGCAAGCATTGCGGCTGCCTTGCAGGGGCTGCGCCGTGATGCCGGGTTTATGGGGATTGCGCCCATTGTGCTCTTGGTTGGCGCATTGGAGGACTTTTTTTCCGGCATTCGGGAGACGGGCGGGACATTCAGCCTGGCCAGGCTCCGGCTGGTTCAGTCCTGCCTTTCCTCCTTGAAGGAGGGGCTGGATGCCCTGGAGTCGGAGGGAAGCTGCCAGATGGATGCAGTGGATGGCCTCGTCCAGACCCTGGGAGTCGCCGCCGTGCAGGATAGCTTTGCCATCAAGGGAGGCATCGCCCAGGAGAGGGAAAGGGGCTGGTATGCCGCCGAGCCTGCTGCAGGAGGGTTCTGGGGGGCATCCATGGAGGTGTCGGCTGAGAGGCTGTCCTCCTTGTTCCGTTCCTTCGACATGGTTTTGAGCCGGCAGGTGCAGCTACAGGCCAGCATGGATGGCTTGACGGAAAAGCTTGGTGCAGGGGAGCTGGACTCACTGCGGCAGGTGCACTGGCCACTTGTGATGGAGGGCATGGAGAGCCTCAGTGACTGCATCCTTGCCCTGCAGGAGCAGTTGACAGCCCTGCAGCATCTTCCCCTGCAGGGTGTGCTGGAGGAGGTGTCCGAATGGGCGGCTGGAGAGGCCAGGGAGCTGGGAAAGAAGGTGCAGATTGAGGTTCCAGCCGTAGACATTCACATGGACGGACAGATTCTGCGGAGGTTGCCGGGAATCCTTATGAGTCTGGTTGGAATGGTGATGAGGTATGGAATAGAGGATGCCGAGGAGCGGCTGACCTTGGGCAAGTCCGAGGCTGGCAGGCTGTGGATTCTTGCCCGCAGTTGGGAATCCCGCGTCGTGCTGACAATACAGGATGACGGCAGGGGGATGGGGGTGGAGACCGTAACTTGGCAGGATTTGAGCGGCTTTTTGCACACGCGGGAGCTTTCCGCCGACGAGACGGGATGGGACGGGCTGTCGGCAGTCCTGCATGAGGTTGACCGTTTGGGAGGCTCCCTCCGCATTGGCAGTCAGCAGCAGGGCTCCTTTATCGAGATGACCTTGCCCATCTCCCTGTCGTTTCGGGAGGGAGTTTGCGTTCGGGCAGGGGGAAGGCGGCTTGTGGTGCTCGCCCACTATATTCAGGAAATCCTGACGGTAGACCGGGCCCACATCCTCCAGTCGAATGGCTCCCGTCAGTTTGTGCTGAGGGGGGAGCTTGTTCCCGTGTACAATCTGGCCATGCTTTTGGACAAGCGGCTTGCCGAAGGGCAGTCACTCCACCGCTGCACCCTCATGGTTATCCTGTACCTGGACAAGCGGTGGGCCCTTGAGGTGGATGAGCTTCTGTATCGCAAGACGGTGCTGGCCAAGTCCCTGCCGCCGCTTCTCAGGAATCTGGAGGCTCTTCAGGGGCTGGTTTTGGATGGTACCGAGCGCCTCATTCCCATCGTCCACATTCCCTCCATCCTGCCCCGCTTCCAGCAGCTGGACGACTATACCATCCGCTCCTTTGAGGTGAGCAGCCGTCGTCGGCTCTACTCTGTGCTGGTGGTGGAGGATTCCGCCGGTACAAGTCTGATTGAGCGCCTGCTGCTGGAGCAGGCTGGCTACCGGGTGGATACTGCTGGAGACGGCATTGAAGCCCTTGACATGCTCAAGTCGAGGCACTATGACTTGGTGGTGACAGACATACACATGCCTCGGATGGACGGTTTTGTACTGATAAAGAATCTCAGGAGGATGGACGGCTACCAGGATGTGCCGGTGGTGGTGGTCTCCGCCGTCACAGAGGAGGGCATGATGGAGCGGGTGGTCCTGGCCGGAGGACAGGCTTTTATCTCGAAGCCTCATTTTCAGCGGGAACGGCTGGTTTCCATTGTGGAGGGCTTGCTGCATGGGTAGGATACGGGCAAGAAGGCCAACTGTTGTGGTGGCGGAGTTTTCCACTGTCATCGGGGAGTCAATCAAGGGAGAGCTGGAGCGGGCGGGCTACAAGGTCAGCCTTGTGCAGGATGGATTGGCCGCCCTTGAGCTTTTGGTAAGGTCCCGGCCGGACTGCCTTGTGGCGGCCCACTCGCTTCCTTCCTTGTCGGGAAGCCAGCTCTGCGGCATCGTCAAGGATGGCATGGAGGACTCCGGCCTGCCGGTGATTGTGTACCGGACGGACGGCAGGGATGACTCCCTGGCGACTGGCTACACACCTGCGGACGAGGAGCTCGACTTGGATTTGGGACTGGAGCAGCTGTCCGCTGCCGTCGGCAGGCTTTTGGAAGGACGTGCGGAGGTGGAGTCTGCTCACCGGCACAAGGGCCACCCGTCGGTAGCGGAGTGCGTTGCCA
Source organism: uncultured Treponema sp. (assembly GCA_937876905.1). Lineage (GTDB taxonomy): Bacteria > Spirochaetota > Spirochaetia > Treponematales > Treponemataceae > Treponema_F. The sequence continues at coordinate 30,294 of CALEFI010000037.1, read as the reverse complement.
GGGCTATGGACAAGAGCATCGGCTCCTATGCCATGCTACAGGCTATCTACCAGGTTGCCCTGAAGTGCACTGGCCCTGCGGACCTGGCCTCCGGCCTGCTGCTGGTGGCACGTCATCTTCTGGGCTGCGAGGTGGCGGCCCTTGCCCTGAGCCAGCAGCCGGTGCGATTCTATCATTCCGGGGCGGGGATGCTCTCCAAGGAGGACTTTGAGGGCTTTTGCAGGGTTTGCGAGGCTGACTTTCTGGGCGGCGGACTGGACGCTGCCCCAGGCACCTGGGAGGTTCAGCCCCACGTGCGCAACGAGGCTGTTCACGAAAGACTTGGCTCCTACCGCTGCTTTGTCCTTGGGGAGCGGGAGCCTGTGGGAAGCCTCTACATCGCCTCCACCCGCCAGAATTTCTTTACACCCCGAACCGAGGGCAGGATAGGCTTCTTTGTTGACCACATCACCTTGTTTTTGCGCCAGACCCTGCGGATTGCCCGGCAGGAGGGGGATCGGTGTATGCTGCGCTCCACCCTGTCAAAGTTCGTCCCGCAGGAGATTATCGATGACCTCGTGCGGGAGGGAAGCCAGAGCACCCTTTTGGCCAACGAGATGCGCCGGGTGTCCATCCTCTTCTGTGATGTCCGGGACTTTACAAGCTTTTGCGAGCGGACCAGCCCGGAACAGGTGGTGGGCTTTTTGAACAGCTACTTCGACACCATGGTGGGCATCATCAAAAGGCATGGGGGCAGCATCGACAAGTTCATTGGAGATGCTATCATGGCTGTCTTTGGCGCCCCGGTCAGCTATCGGGACAACGAGGAGCGGGCGGTGCGGGCGGCTCTGGAAATGCGGCGGGCTTGGCCCCAGATGCAGGAATACGGGCGGCGCTTTCTGGGGATTCCGTCCATTGAGTATGGAATCGGCGTGCATTGCGGCGAGGTGATTGTGGGCACCATCGGCTGCCAGGACAAGACAAACTATACCGTCATCGGGGACTCCGTAAACCTTGCCTTCCGTCTGGAAGGTGTGACAAAGGCCTATCGCGTCCCCATCATCATATCCAAGGCGGTGCGGGATGTGCTGGGGGAGGGCTACTTTCTAAGCCAGCTGGACACGGTGAATGTAAAGGGCAAGTCCGTTGGAATGCCCATCTATCGGCTGGATGGGGAGGAGCTGCCCGCAGCGTACCGGGAGAACTACCAGAAGGGCCTGGACCTGTACTATGCCGGAGCTTGGAGCCGGGCAGCGGAGTATTTTGACCGGGCCCATCGGGCGGTGGACGACGGGCCTGCGGCTGTCATGGCGCACAGATGCCGGGACTTTGTGGAGCATCCGCCGCAGAACTGGGACGGAAGCTATGTCTTTACCACAAAATAGGAGGAGAAGGATGCATATAGGTAAAAACAGCCAGGACAGCAGATTTGAGCGGCAGCTGCTGGCTTCTATTCTTGTACCCAATCTGGTGGGAATTGGAATCATTGCCCTGTACTGCTTTTTGTTCGCGGGTCTTGCCGGTACCCGCCTCGTTCCAGGTGTCTCCATATCCGGGGGCATCATCATTGCAATCAACCTCTTCCTTTCCACCTTTGTGAACAAATTCATTGCCAGCGATGTGTCCGCCGACCTGGACGAGTGGCAGCTGCATCCCTCAACCGGGAGGGAGCGGACCCATCTTCTGCGGCGGGTGATGGGCTGCCCTGCCAAGCTCGCCGTCCTGGAGATGCTAAAGCTGGGTGGCGGAACCATGCTGTGGCTCCTTGCCCTCCGGTGGCTCTTCGACTTCAAAGGGGAGGCCCTGGTGATGGCATTTATGGCTGCCGTGATGGGTTCCTATGGGGTTGCCATCCTGTCCATGACCAGCAGCCAGCGGATTTGCTCCTCCTTCGGATGCCGCATTGTGGAGCAGGGGCTGGACGCCAAGGCAGTTCAGCAGTGGAAGTCATTCGGCATGACCTCGGAGAGTGTCGCCGTCCTGTACGGGCTGGTCCCCCTCTTCCTGGTCAGCGGTGTCTCCATTGCCGTTGTGTGGCGGAGTACCCTGCTGGACGGCTCCCAGGGGGAGGGCCATCTCCTGTTCCTCTGGAGCATAGGCGTGGCGAACCTGTTCTATATTCTGCTGTTCTTCCTGATTTTGTCCCGCCGGGTGATGGTAGCCGTCAACCGTATGCGGAACATGCTGGAGGCCATGGGAAGTTCTGTCGTCGGGAGGATACAAAATGCCTCCACCGACCTTTCCAACAGCTTTATGTACAACATCCACCTTGTCAACTCCATCGTCAACCTCCTGCATGACATTCTGAACAATAGCAGGGAGACCAGCTCCCGCATCATCTCCTACAGCGGCGATCTGGACACCCTCTCCGACAGCACCCTGTCAACTGCCACGGAGCAGTACCAGGGCATAGAGGACCTGCTGTCCATCATGAGGCGGGAGGATGGAGTGCCCCAGGATGCAGCCAGGAAGGTGGATGATATAGCCCTGATGTTCCATAAGACCGATGCGGGGATTCGAGAGGGAATGGAGCTGCTGGAGGAGAGGAAGGCCAAGCTTGAGGGAGTCCGCCATACCAACACCACCATCTTCAGCAAGGTGAGGGAGCTGGAGGAAAAGATTTCCAGCATTTCTGACATAGCCCTCATCATCAACTCCATCGCCGACCAAACCAGCCTCATAGCCTTCAATACGGAGATGGAGGTGGCCAACAGCGGCAGGGAGGGGCAGGAATTCCGTCTGGTGGCCCAGGAGATCCGGCAGCTGGCCAACAGCACTGTGGAGCTGACCAAGGAGATCCGGGACAGGGTTGCCGACATCCACCACTGCTCCCAGGAATTGATGGGCAAGTCCAGGAGCACCGAAGTGCTGGTGGAGCGCAGCGATGCTATGATGGAGCGGCTGGCCAACAGCCTCAAGGAGATGCAGTCCGCTGTGGTCTCCGGGGACATTACCATCTCTGATATTCAGGCCATCATCCAGCAGCAGGCGACGGTGCTGCAGCAGGTCAAGGCAACCCTGCTGCAGCTGGCGCTGGACACAAAGAATCTCTCCACCACCATCCAGATAATCAGCCATTCCTCCAGAAACCTGTCCGTGGCAGCCGCACAATTGGGGGATATAGAAGATACCCTTGTCAAGAAGGAGGTGTCCGCACAATGAGTGGCAATTCCAGCAAGAGCTTTGAGCGGAGGTGCCTGATGTCCTGTGCTCCTGCCAATCTTCTGTCAGGGCTTTTTATCTATCTGTACACTATTACGGTTGTCCAGCTGGACAAGGCCCTGTGGGGAGTCGCCTTTCTGGTGGTTGCTTTTATCGTTTTGGGCTGCCAGATTTTGCTGGCTCCACTGACAAACATCCTTGTGTCCCGCAGGCTCTCCAAGGGTCTGGAGGAGTGGAGGGAGAAGGGCCTTTCCCCCGGCAGGCGGACGGAGCTGCTGTACCGGCTGCAGGCCTTCCCCCGGCGGAAGCAGGCTGAGGCCTACCTGTATTTTTCCGTCGGTACGGGGGTGCTTGCCCTGGGCTACGCCTATTTTTTGAAGCTGGGATGGCTGGACATCATTGCCTGTGTGTCAATCTGTCTCTTTTGTACCCACATCGCAGGAATCCTCAATTTCTTTACCAGCATCAAGCTGTGCTCGGACTATGCCCGCAGGCTGATTGAGCAGGGCGTGGACCAGCAGCTGCTTCGGCAGCGGCAGCCCCTGGGGGTGAATTTGGGCCGTTCCTTTGTCCAGCTCATGGCTTTGCCCGCCATCTTTACCACACTCCTCTTTTCCACCACTTACACCATCAACTATCTGGCGAACGGAGGCAGGATGGACAGGACATCCATGTCCATAGTCGGTGCCGTGATTGTCGTGAACATGGTGGCTTCCCTTGTCCTGACGCTGCTTCTCTTTGCCGCCGTCCTCCGTTCCTCCAGGATGCTGCAGGAGTCCATGGAGCGCATCACCCAGAGCGACATTTTTACGGTGAAGCCAATTTCCACCGACCTGGCCAATGAGATTTCCTACAACATGTACCTGGCCAACGACATCATTCACCTGTTCCAGTCTGTCCTGACGGGAATCCGCAGCATCGGCCTCGACATGCTGCCCGCCATAGACGAGCTGCACCGGATTGTGGACAAGACCACCTTGGGGTCCTACCAGCAGGCCGCCAGTATCCAGCAGATGATTGCAACCATTCAGGAGAGAGAAAGCCAGGTTCGGGAGCTGGACAGGAGGATGGCATCCTTTGCCGAGACAACCGCCGCCATGGTCCGCCACATGGATTGCGAGAGGGGTATTCTGGGAGAGTCCATGGAAAATATGGACGAGATTGCCCGCTCGATTGAGGCATCAATCTCAGAGATTTGGACGCTGGGAAAAAAAATCAACGGTGTGTGGGACATTGTCAGTGCCATCAGCAGCATCGCAGACCGCACCAGAATCATCGGCTTCAACATCGAGCTGCGGGTGGCGGAGGCGGGCTCCACCGGGAGCAATTTTCTCATCATCGCCAATGAGATCAAGCGGCTGGCCACAAGCATTGCCGATTCGGTTCTGGTGATTCAGGGACGAATCTCGGAGATGCAGGAGTCGTCGGACAACCTTGTCATCTCCACGGAGGGAGGAACCGAGCGCGTGCGGGAGGAGGGCGAGCTGGGTAGGCAGCTGGCAGACAAGATGGAGGAGGTTGGCCGTTCCATCAGCATTGCCGAGGAGTCCATGGAGGACATCGACCTCATCGTCCGGCAGCAGATCCAGGGAATTCATCGCATCTCCCAAACGATGGACCGGATTTCCATCGGAATCGAGGAGGTTTCAGCCTCCATGTCCATGGTCACTGACATAACGGAGGGCCTCAAGAACACGGCCTATCGGCTGGAGAACCTGAGCAGGGAGATTGTCCAGTCTGAGGGCATTCACCCTGAGTCGGCCCAGGAAGAGGCCGAGGCATAGATTGTAACTGGAGCGCATAGACAAAGGAGGATGACGATGAGAACATCTGGTGGATGGAAGGCGGCAGCCCTTGTGCTGTGCGTGGCCCTGGTGTGGGGTTGCGCCAAGCCGAGACGGGAGGCGGTGGAGCCCGCAGTGGGGGCGGGTATTGGTGCTGGCGGGGAGCTTTCCCCCGGCATTGTCCTGGACGGACGGGAGCTGGAGAAAAGCAGCGAGGTGGTGGTGGTTCCGGCGGGGGCTGCTGTCACTGTGGCCGGTTCCGGAGGTGACGGCAGCAAGGTCTTCCTGCCGGGCCGGACGGTGTCAGTCGGCCCCTTTGCCATCGGCCGCTACGAGGTGACGCAGGAATTGTACGAGGCTGTCATGGGCAGCAATCCCAGCGGCCACCAGGGGGCGAACCGGCCTCCTGCCGACGGCGAGGCCCAGCACCTGCGGCCGGTGGAGGAGGTGACATGGTACGATGCCATCCTGTTCTGCAACCAGTTGACGGCGGCCACCTTGGGGGATGCCCATTGTGTCTACTACAGCGACAAGAGGCTTTCCCACTGCTATTCCGCCGAGGATGTGAAGATGGAGCGGCTGCCCTACATGGACTTGTCCCGGAAGGGCTACCGCCTGCCCCTGGAGGCCGAGTGGGAGCTTGCCGCCCGTGGTGGCAATCCCTCCGACAGGGCCGCCTGGAACCTGGAGTATGCAGGCAGCGATGTCATAGAGGAGGTGACGTGGTACAATGTCATCAGCCTCAGCCGTACTCATCAGGTGGGCATGAAGGCTCCCAATTCCCTGGGCCTGTATGACATGAGCGGAAACGTGTGGGAGTGGTGCTGGGACTGGTTCGGCACGGTGCGGGTGGACACTCCTGCCACCGGACCGGAGGAGCCCTCCTCCACTGGCGCCTATCGTGTGTACCGTGGTGGCAGCTGGGGCAGGAGCGCTCCCTTCTGCACCGTGGCCACCCGCAGCGGAATAGCCTTGGAGTACAATGGAAGGATTCTGGGATTTCGGCTGGCCCGCTCCCTGTAGTCCGCCTTGGAGCTGGCTGGCCTCTGCCGCCTGCCTATGGTCTTCGCCGTATCGCAACCCTTGCGGCCGCCGCAGCCTAACCCTTGCGGCCTAGTCCTTCCTCGTGGTAGAATGGCTCCATGGCGAATGAGGATTATCGTATTCAGGCATACAAGAAGGTGGCGGACATGACCGTTTCCGAGGCTCCGGTTGACAATAAGCAGGATAGCTTTTCTCCCAATGTGGCCGCTGACTTGGTGCGGGCTTCCATCAACAACCCCAACAGCATCCGTGGTACGGTAAGGGGGCAGTTTTTTGGCAGCGGCCCTTCCTCCGCTCCGGCTGTGGAGGATTCCCAGGCTGAGGGAGGCAAAAAGCGGAAGGCTACGGTGGCAGGAAAATGGAGCCTACAGGACCTGCTGTCCACTGCCTTGGGAAAGATGGACCCTTCCACCTGGAAGACCTCATACCAGCAGCCCTCCAGCAATTCTGGCAGGGAGCGGGAGCCCAGTCCTGCCTCTGACAGGCAGCAGTTTGTCCCCAAGGAGCTTGGAGGTATGGCTGGCGGCAAGCGGGGCGGTGCAGGCTCCGCTTCCACTGGCTTTCAGCCTCCTTCCGGGGCTGAGGCAAGGGCTCCACGGCAGGGAGGGGCTACCAGGGTCTCCGAACCCAGAGCGAGGCGCCCCTCCCCACAGGGTGCTGGCACTCAGAGTGCTGGAAGCCAGGACCTCATGCGCCACGGCCTGATCAAGGTGCCGGAGGCTCCCCGTGAGGCTGACGGGCGGGAGAACATCTACCGCCGGGTTGCCAAGTTCCTGCTGCTGATTGGAACAGACGAGGCCGCCAAGGTCATCTCCCACCTGACTCCAGAGCAGACGGAACGGATTATCCCGGAAATTGCCTCCATCCGCCGGGTTGATCCTGCCGAGGCAGAGGTCATTCTGGCCGAATTCAGGAGCCTGTTGGAAAATGCCCGCCAGCAGGGTGGCGTTTCCACTGCCCGCAATATTCTGGAAAAGGCATTTGGCAGCCAGCGTGCAGAGGAGGTGCTTTCCAAGGTTGTACCCTTTCCAGAGGGTGTGCCCTTCGACTACCTGCAGGAGATGGACGGGGAGCGGGTCTTCCTCCTGCTGCGGGACGAGCCGCATCCTGTCCAGACCCTGGTGCTTTCCCGCTTAAAGCCGGGGGTGGCGGCGGAGGTTATCAATCAGATGGAAAGCGAGGACAAGAAGGAGATTATCCGCCGGCTGGCAAAGCTTGCCCCCATGGACCCAGAGATTCTGCGGCGGGTAGATCGGGCCATGCACGAGAAGGTGCTGATGATGAACACCCATGCCGCCGACTCCATGGACGGGCGTGGCGCTCTGACAGAGATTCTCAAGCGCATGAGCCCCAACGCTGAAAAGGACATCCTTTCTGCCCTCTCCGACCTTGACCCGGAGCTGAGCAACGACATCCGTGACCGCCTCTTTACCATTGATGACATTGTGATGGCTGACAACCGCTTCCTTCAGAAAAAGCTCCATGCTATGAGCGAGGGAGAGATTGCCATGCTGATTGCAGGAAAGCCTGACTCCTTCCGCCAGAAGATTCTCACCAATGTATCCAAGAACCGTGGCGACATCATCCTGGAAGAAGAGGTGCTGCGTCGCCCTATGCGGAGGCGGGACTGCGATGAGGTTACGGCCCGTTTTTTTAGCGTCCTGCGTCGTGCCTGGGAGGACGGTACCCTCATCATCCATGGCCGCAGCGACGACATCTACGTGTAGGCGGGGGACAGCTGCTCAGGTTCGTTTTACCGCCCGCTCCATATCCTCCCTGTTGATTTTCATCCACAGGGGGCGACCGTGGGGACAGTGGGGGTCCTCCAGAGCTAGGGTGTCGTGGGCAAGCTGGCGGGCGGTGTCCTCGTCAAGGATGGTGCCATCCATGACGGCCTGGCGGCAGGCATTGGTGGAGGCAAGGCTTGCCACCAGCTCCTCCGGCACAATGCGCTTTGCCAGCAAATCCTGCTCCAAGTCCGCCTCTGTTCCCCTCCATTGGATTGGCAGCGAGTAAAATTCCCAGCGGCCTTCCCCGCATTCCCTGGTCTCAAAGCCCGTCGCATCCAGTCGTTCCGTCAGCGAGCGGAGATACTCGTCCTCAGCGTCGCTGGCAGTCTCCACCACATAGGGAACCAACAACTGCTGTCGCTGTCCTGCCTGTGCGATAAATCGGTTGTACAAGAGCCGTTCGTGGGCGGCGTGCTGGTCGATGAGGTAGAGGTTGTCGCCAAGCTCCACCACGAGATACACGCCCTGCGTGGTGCCAAGATAGCGCAGGCTGTCCAGCCGGCCTGATTCCTCCTGGGACGAAGGGGCTGCGGTTGTCTGGGATGGAATCCTCCCTGCCCTCTGTTGCTGCCCTGCAATGGCTTGCTCCTGCCGCTTGTGCTGGAAGTCCTGGGCATAGGCGGGTGAGGGGGTGGCCACCTGGCTGTAGCAGTCGTTAAAAAACTGGTAACGTCGCTCCGATTGTGGCGATGCCGTGGCTTTCCGTGCGGATTGTTCCGTGTGTCCATCCTGACTTCCGGCACCGCTTTCCTTGCGTCCGCCAAAGTCGAATCCTGCCTGATGGCTTGCCCGTGCCTGCTGCCACCAGCTTTTCCCGCTGATTTCCAGCGGTCCCTCGTCGTAGATGGCTCGCTCTGTGTGGGGCTGGCTGCCCGCTGGTGTAGAATCCTCCTGCAGCAGGTAGTCCGTTGTCTGGGCGGAGAGCCTTGAGACGGAATAGCTGCGGAAAAAATTTCTGACTGACTGACTGATTCCCCGATGGATGGGAGACAGATCCTTGAACCGTGCCTCCCGCTTGGCCGGGTGGATATTGAAGTCCACCAGCGCCGGGTTTACCTCCAGAAAGAGGGCGGCAACCGGGTGGGTACCATTGGGAAAGTAGCCGGTTGCCCCGTAGTCGATGGCCTGCATCAGGGCATACTCCTGTATCTTTCTCCCGTTGACATAGATGTAGATGAGTTTTTTGTCATTGCGTGCAACCGAGGGCTCCCCAAGAACAATCGTAAACCGCCAGTCCTGCTGCCCTTGGTTGGCTTGGACTCCTGCATTTTCAGGATGGCTATGAATTTCGTAGAAGAGCTCCGGCGATTCCTTGAGTCCGAGTGCCTCGGTGAACCGCTGGGCAAGGCTCTGTCCCCTTGGCAAATCCAGCCGCTGCTTGCCGTCAATCAGCAGGCGGAAGGAAATATCGGTGCGGGGCAGGGCTTTTTCAATGAAGGTTTGGCGGCACATGGTGGTCTCTGCGGCAGGCCGCTTGAGAAAGGCTCTGCGGGCGGGAAAATTCTCGAAGAGGGCTTCCGACTGGACGATGGTGCCTTGGCTCAGGTTGGCGGGAAGGATGTGGTGTTCCTGGGTGACGGAGGCAGTGAGCCGCCAGGCGCTTGCTGTTCCCTCTGGGGTGGTGGTGGCAGAGGTAATTTGGAGGCGGCTGACGGCGGCGATGGAGGACAGGGCCTCTCCCCGAAAGCCCAGGGTAGAAAGATTTAGCAGGTCCGTTTCTGCCGTAATCTTGCTGGTGGCGTGGGGCCGGGCACAGTTTTCCAAATCCTCCCGTGTCATGCCCATGCCATTGTCCACCACCCTAATGCGGTCTATGCCGCCGCCCTCGATTTCCACCTGAATGCTGTCCGCCCCTGAGTCCACAGCATTGTCCAGTAGCTCCCGCACAATGGCGTTTGGCCGGTCGATGACCTCTCCGGCGGCAATCTTTCGGGCAACTTCTGCAGGAAGACTGCGGACGGGACGGCGGACAGGCTGTTTTTGTTGTGCTGATGGTTCGGGAGCTGTCTGCGAATCTGTCATGCTAGAATCCTTCCCCAGAGACGGAGAAAAGGTCGAGCTCCGGTGTGGGGCCGTTTTTGGTGACGGGGTCGGGCTGGTTCATCAGGATTTGAATCTTTCCTTCTATCTTATCCAGCTCCTTTTCCATGCCCCGTGCCAGGGTGATACCCTCCTGGAAATATTTTAGGGCCTCCTCCAAGGTGATGTCGCTGCGCTTGATGTCGCTTCCGATTTGCTCCAGCCGCTGCAGCCGCTCCTCAAAGTTTTTCATCTGTCTTGTTCCTCCGTTCTGTCAATTGTGTTTTCCGGCCTAATCCTGAACCTGGGCACGGATGATGCCCTCCGCCGGTCTAATTTCCAGCACCTGACCTGCCACCGTGTCCGCAGGACTCCTGATGACTTTGCCACTAGCCTTGTCCGTCACCATGGAGTAACCTCTGGCTAGAATTGCGGAGGGATTGGCCCCCTCCAAGTCCCGCAGGCTGTTTTCTATGCGGTGGCGGGCGTCCTTGCACCGGTTCTCCATGGAGGAAAGGATGGCTTCCTTTGCCGTGTCGAACCGGGAAAGCAGGGGCTGCTGGATGGTACGAAAGCGAAGCTCCAGGGAGTCGGGGGTAAAGGAGCGGACCAAAAGCCGCAGCCGCTCCAATCGATTGGTGAGGCTGGTGTAGAAGTCCTTCCGCCAGTATTCCATCTGGGCCCTTACCTCAGTCAGCACCGGGCTCACCAGTTCCGATGCAGCAGAGGGGGTTGGCGCGCGCACATCGGCGGCAAAGTCGGAGAGTGCCCAGTCAATCTCATGCCCCACGGCCGACACCACCGGAATTCGGGACTCTGCCACCGCACGTACCACCACCTCCTCGCTGAAGGGCAGTAAGTCCTCCAATGAGCCTCCCCCCCGTCCCACAATCAGCACGTCGGCCATGTCGTAGGCATTGGCAATGGCAATCATGCGGGCAATGGCAGGTGCGGCATCGGCACCCTGTACCTGGCAGGGCAAGACGGTGACGGAAATCTTTGGGTTGCGGCGCCCCATAATTTGTAGGATGTCCCGAAGGGCTGCCCCGGTGGGACTGGTGACCACGGCCACCCGCTGGGGAAAATAGGGCAGGGGCCGCTTTCTGTCTTGGTCGAACAAGCCTTCGGCCGCCAGTCGCCGCTTGCGCTCCTCTAGCATCAGCAGGATGTTGCCGGTTCCCGCCATCTCCATGGATTCTACCACAATCTGATAGCTTCCCCGTGGCGAGTACACCGAGACGGAGCCCCTGGCCCGCACCAGCATTCCGTCGGTGGGGGTAAAGCTCAGTCCCCTCATGCGCCCCTTGAACATGACGGCAGAGATGAGGGCATTTTCATCCTTCAAGTAGAAGTATAGGTGGCCGGTACTGGCTGGCTTTAAGTTGGAAATTTCCCCCTCCAGCGTGATGCGGGAAAAGCGGCCCTCCAGCAGCTCCTTTATACGGGAGGTGAGCTCAGATACAGTAAGTACAGCATCCTGTTTGGTCACAGTGAGATTGTCGCCGGTAAAAAACTCCATGGAGGGCAGTATAGCACGGGGGGATTAAATGGAAAAGGGGGCGGGACGGGAAGCCCAGGCCTTCCCCTTGTCTTTTCAAGCCATCCTGCCGCTGTTGGTCTCGGCACAAAGTCAGCCGAGTGGCTGGCCGCACTTGGTGCAAAAGGAATCTCCCGGCTGGCAGGTGGCGGCGCATTTGGGACAAGGAAGCTGCCTGTCCTTCACTGCCTTGCCGCATTTATGGCAAAAGGCGGCATCCGCTGTCAGGGAGGTGCCGCAGCCGCCACAGAATTGTGCGGGCTGGACCGTCGTGCTTGTCTTGAGGGTCTCCCGTACCATGTCTGCCATCACGTTGCCCATGGCCATGCCGACACTGACTCCGGCCAGTTCTCCGCTGCTGCCGAGGTTTTGTGCTGCCTTTTCCAGCACATTGAAGCTCCGTTCCTGCTGGTAGCTGAATTGGAGGGTTTCCATCTCGTGCTTCCGGTTGAACACCTCCCGGAGTTTTTGGACGGAGGGGTCTGTCTCCGGCGCATTGATGGAGGTGATGCAGAAGTTTACCAGCCGGATGCCATGGCTCTGGAAGAAGGGGGCTATCTGGCTGGCAATTCCCTCGGCAATCTCTGTCAGGTGGGCCTGGGCCTCCAAAAAGCTCATGGTGTTCCTCAGCAGGTAGCCCGCCAGCTCGTCTGCAATACGACTTCCCACAACGGCATGAAAGTACTGCATGAGGTCTTGCGTGGTGTAGGACTGGGCTGTACCCACCGACTTTTCCAGAAACAGGCGGGAATCGTCGATGGTGACTCCGTACTGTCCGAATGCCCGCAGGGGGATGACCACATTGTAGGCGGGATCCTGCATCTGGATGGGTCTGGCCGTCCCCCATTTGATGTCCAGAATATCCTGCTTGCTGACGAAGAAAACCTCTGCTATGAAGGGGGAGTTGTTGCCGAAGGGCAGGCTGACCAGCCCCGCCAGAATGGGCAGGTTCTTGGTGTTCAGGGTGTAGGTGCCCGGCTTCAGGATGTCGCACACCTGCCCGCCCTTGACAAAGACTGCCTCCTGGGTTGGCCCGACAACCAGCTGGGAGCCAGTGGTTATATTCTCCTTGGGGTGCTTCCACACCAGCACATTTGCCGGACCATTGTACTTGATTACTTGAAACAGGGCCATGGTGCCTTCCTCCTTTCAGTGTATCAGGGTTATTCCGACCCGCCCTTCCAGTGGCGAGGGGTCGGCAATCCGATTGCCGGACAGGTTTACAAAGCGAAGCTTGTCCAGCTCCGCCAGTGGTGAGATGTCTGCAATGTCATTGTCGGACAGGTCCAGATGGACGAGGTCTTTTAGGGCGGAAAGGCTCCCGATTTCCTGGACACCGCAGCTGGCTATGTGCAGCGCATTCAGGCTGGGCAGGCGGTCAAGCTGGTGGACAAAGGCGGATGCAGGCCCGGCCTTGTAGGTCCAATGCTGCTGGCCTGGCTCTGGCGGCAGGTCATGCATATCCCGGTATCCATTGAGATTCAATTCCCGCAGCTGCTTCAAATTAGAAAGCTTCCTGTAGTCCGTCCCCTTGGAATCGGAGCCGCTCAAATCGAGGGACTGGAGGGTGGAAAGCTCCAGCACCGCATCCAGGGGTCCGTAGATGCTCTTGTCCCGTAGGGACAGCTGCTCCAGAGGCAGTCCGCTCAGCCCCTCCAAGCCCTCCAGGGAGGTGGTGTAGGTGTCTGCGAACCAGCCGCAGTGAAGGCTGAGCCGCCGCAGGTTTGCAAGCTGGCGGAGGGAGGTGAGGTTGAGGGTGCTGCGATAGGAGCAGACTGACAGCTCCTCCAGGCCCTCCAGCGGATGCAGGTAGCTAAAGTCCCTGGTCATGCGGATTTTGAGGGAGCGCAGGCTGGTACGGGCGGCTATATCCGACGGGGATACGAACAGCTCGTCGGATTCCAGCGTCAGTCTTTTTAGTGCGGGCAGATTCGCCAGCTCTGGAACAGAATCAAGGCTGTCGTTGCCGGTTAGGGTGAGCTCCTCCAGGCTGGTCATGCCCGCCAGAAATGCGGTGTCCCGTATACTGGTGCGGTCTATGCTGAGGCTGGTCAGATTGTGGAGGGAGGCGAGGGGACTCAAGTCCGTCAGGGCGGAGCCTGAGAGGGAGAGTCTTTCCAGATGGTCGGCCATGGAGAGGGAGGCCACGCTGGATAGGTGCTTGTTTGCCAGCAGCCCCAGCTCCGTAATCTGCCTCTGGCCGGACAGGACGGAGAGGTTGGTGATTCCAGTATTGTACAGTGTCAGGGAGTGCAGGTTGGGAAGCTTGTCCAGCCCGTCCAGGGAGCTCAGGCTGCTGCCGCCCACATACAGCCGCTCCAGCTTGGGCAGCCTGGTGTAGCCGCTCAAATCCGTGCTCTGGATTCCGGCAGGCAGGGTCAGCTCCAGAAGCTCCGGCAGCAGCAGGTCCTCTGGGGCAAGGCCACGGACAGAGGCCTCCAGCTGCTGCAGTCCCTGAAAGTAAATCAAGCCCAGCTCCCTGCCGTTCTGACTGCCCTCCACTATAAGGGTGACAGGGATGCCGCCGTCAAAGGCGATGGAGATTTCCTGGGCCTTGGTGAGGAGGTCCGGTGAGCGGATGGACAGGGAGGTTACGGTCTGAATCTGCTCCAGCGTGATGTGCTCGGCGGTCATGCCCGTCGCCAGCTCCATTGCCTGCCGCAGCGGGGATGCTGGCAGGAGCTCGGCAAGCGGCACCTCCGCCACCTGGGGAAGCAGGTTCCGCTTGCCGCACAGGACATCGGCAGCTATGGCTAGACTGGCAGCAAAATCCCTGCGGCCAAAGCTTGTAAACCGCTCCACGCACCAAGACCCGTATTCGGCGGCATCCGTATGCTCCAGCATTTTTCGGGCAGTACGGTGGGCCGCCTCAAAGTTGCCGTTTTCCAGGTGATAATCAATCACCGTCTGGTATGTGGGGCCATCGGCAGTAGCGGCATTGACCTGATCCATCGCCGCTGCAATGGAGGAGGCCGCCCGTGCAGGGGAGGTTATGGCGCGGGACAAAAGGTATGAGCTCAGGCCAAGTATGAGAGTCAATGCCAGCAATACGGCTATGGGGGGCTTGCCGGGACTCGCTTGGGGCGATGGGGAAGTCGTCTGCCGTGGAGCCTCCGGCAGCGGGCCTCCGCAAAACGGACAGGCGCTTGCCTGCACGTCCACCATGCTCTGGCAGTATTCACAGCGAATCTTCATGGATGCCTCCTGATTGAAACAGCTCCTGTTCGACGAGCCTTTCTGAAATTGATTTTCAATGGGTTTTCCTGTACAACAACTTTTCTTTCCTCATGGAATGGGACGGGGAAAAGCCCTGTGCCAGCCAACCGCTCCCCCCGTCTCCTCCATCCCGCCGAACAGCTGCCAGCAGAGTTACATTCCGCCGAACAGCTGCATGAATTTGGCTTGCAACCACAGGCTCCCCTGTATTTATTCTGCTTGATGTTATACATCCAATTTCGTGAAAATACAATAGGCTTTCTGGAAATGATGGACAGCCTTCATCGCTCCTGCCTACATGTCATCCATAGACAAGCCCTTGTAGGCAAGCTGGTAGCCGGGGATATTTTTGACAAACTCCGCCGACTTTTCCTGTAGTTTCTCCAGGTTGATTTTTTTTGCCTGTCGCTTCACCTCGATGATGGTGGCGGTGCCTGCGGCTTCATGCAATGTGATGATGTCAATTTCGTTCTGGGACTTTTTGTTCCACCAGCTGCCGATTTTGGTGGCAGTCCCGTCTTCGGCAATCTTGTTCATAAAATAATGCTCCAGGGTCTTGCCGGTGTAGACCTCGTATTCCTCGTGAATTTTTTCCTTCAACAGGTCATACTGCCCCAGTTCAATCAGGTATTGGTTGGCATAAATGAACCGGAAATAAAATTTCAGGTAATTATCAACGATTTGCCAGTGGACATTTCTGCTTTCTGGCTTTGAAAACAGCGGCTTGATTGGCTGTATGACACCAAAAATCGTCTCAAGGTTTTTAAGATAGGCACCAGTGTTTTTCAGGATGATGGAATCAATCTCACTTTGTGTGGTCATTCCTTGGGAAATCAGCTTCAAAATCGAAAAGTAGGTTCCGTAATCCTTGCCGATTTCACTTATCAAAATATCCCGTCCGTCTATCAAAAATGGCGAGGTCATGCTGGTGGCGTAGGAAATCATCTTGTCTTTTGTGGTTGCCTTGCCGTACATCAGCAGGAAGATATACTTTGCCACGCCACCAGAAAGCATGTACAGGCACAGCAGATCCTCATGCTTGTACTTCGGGTTAAAGTCCGCAAGGATTTTTTTCACCACAGATGGAGTGAAGGGCTTTAGGTGGATGTGATGGGTGCACCGTCCAAACAGCGGTTCCTTCGAGTCCTGGAAAATCCTTGTCATCATGGAATAGACTGAGCCACAGACAATGAGGTTGATTTTTGACTTTGCCTTGTGGGTGTCCCAAAGCTGCTGCATCCTGCTAAAGAAGCTGGGGACGATGAATTGTAGGTCCTGGAATTCGTCTATTACCAGAACAAAGTGATTGTCTTGGGAAAACAGCAGGATCTGCTCAAACAAGTCGGCCAGCTCGGTGACTGCTCCAAAAATCTTCAGCCCGATGCTCTCCGCCAAAATCCTTTGCCATTGGGAGCAAAGGGCACTCTGAGAATCTCTGATGGTAAAAAGATAGGCGCTTTTCTTGTCTTGAATAAAATGACGCAACAGCTCCGTCTTCCCGATTCTCCTGCGGCCTGTCAGCAGGGTGAAGCAGGCATACTCCTTTGCCTGCTGGTCTATTTGATCGAGTGCCGCCAGCTCCGTCGTTCTATCGTAAAACTGCTCCATGGAGTTCCTTCTTGTTGTATAACCTTCATTAAGTTAATGGCTATTAAGTTAATGAAGGTTACTGTATCACAAGAAGGAATTTACTGCAAGTGCTGCCCTACATTCCGCCGAACTGCTGCATAAACTTAGCTTGCAGGCCCTTGTTCTTGGTGAGCTTTTTCATGGCAAGTCGTGTCTTTTCAAACTGCTTGATGAGGCGGTTTACCTCTGCCACAGAGGTGCCGGAGCCCTTGGCAATACGCTTGCGGCGGCTGGGCCCGATAATCAGGTGGTTTGAGCGCTCCTTCTTTGTCATGGAGAGGATGATGGCCTCCTGCCGCTTCATGGCGCTGGTGTCGATGTCCTGGTTTCCCATCTGGGCGGCCATGCCCGGCATCATCTCCATGATGGACTGGAGGGAGCCCATCTGCTTTACCCGCTGTAGCTGGTCCAGCATGTCCTGGAGGGTAAAGGTTTCGCTCATCATCTTCTTCTGGAGCTTTTCCGCCTCCTCCTCATCGATGGTGGCCTGGGCCTTTTCCACCAGTGACACGATGTCGCCCATGCCCAGGATTCGGCTGGCAATGCGCTCAGGATGGAAGGGCTCGAAGTCTTCGGTTTTTTCGCCAGTACCGATAAAAAGAATTGGCTTGCCGGTGATGGACTTCAGCGACAGGGCGGCACCACCACGGGCATCGGAGTCGAATTTGGTGAGGATGACACCGGTGAGCTGCATGGCTTCGTCAAAGGTTTTGGCAATGTCCACGGCGTTCTGTCCGGTCATGGCGTCCGCCACCAGCAGCACCTCGTCGGGGTTGACGGTCTTCTTTACCTCGGCAATCTCTGCCATCATGTCCTGGTCAATCTGGAGGCGGCCGGCGGTGTCCACAATCAGGGTGTCGTAGCCGCCCTTCTTTGCCTCCCTGACGGCCTCCTTGGCCACCTTCACCGCATCCTTGGTGTCTTCCGCATGGACGGGAACGCCGATTTTCTCTCCCAGTACCTGGAGCTGCTGGATGGCGGCGGGGCGCACCAGGTCACAGGCGGCCAGCAGGGGCTTTCGTCCCTCCTTTGCAAGGCGTGCGGACAGCTTGGCGGCGGCGGTGGTCTTTCCCGCTCCCTGGAGACCCAGCAGCAGGATGACTGACAGGGTGTCGGGCCCCTTGAGCTTGAGCTCCTGCTTTTCATCGCCCAAGAGGGATACAATCTTGTCGTGGATAATCTTTACGAACTGCTGGCCGGGATCCACCGCCCGCAGGACCTTTTCGCCCTTGGCCTCCTCGATGGTGCTGTTGACAAAGCGGCGCACCACCCGCAGGTTCACGTCGGCTTCCAGCAGGGCAAGCTTGATCTGCTCTACGGTCTCTTCTATATTCTTCTCCGTAATGGAGGACTTTCCGCTGAGCTTGCGGACCACATCAGTAAAGGTATTGGAAATTTTCTCTAACATGGAATCAGTATACGGGAATCAGGGGGAAGGCTCAAGGGGTGGGTCGTCTCAAGCGGATGAGGGGGTACGCAGACGGAACTTTCACGGGAGGGCGGTGACAAAAAAACCGTCCCTGATGATTCCCGGCGAGGGAAGGGCAAGGACGGCAGTTTACCATGATTATGGCTGTTAGAAATTCAAGAGCCTGAGAATCTTGCCCTGGAACAAGATGCACAAAAGGTCAAGAAGCCAGATGATGTTCCAGCCCAACAGCAGGCGCAGCAATCCAGCCACAATCTTTCCTTCCTGGAAGCGGGTCACAAAACCGAACAGCCAGGAGGTGACGGGAATGATGGCGAAGATGATGCTGATGAGTCTGCCCATCCCAAAGTAGTCCTTTCCGCGGGAGCCTTTCTTTTTTCCCATGGTTTCCTCCAAAATAAAGTGTTCTCCAGCAGAATAAATCATATACCGGGAATTGTAAAGGATGGGCGTGGACGCAGCTCTGGCTTTCAGATGGAGGTCGGACTGAGGTTGTGTCTGGTGGCTTGCAAGTCTTGTGTGAAGAAATGGCAACTGGATTCGAGTCTGGAATCAGTGGTGGGCGAAAGAGGAAAAACTCAAGGAGGTCGAACGGATTATGTCCAAGGACATCCTGTCTGTTACATCATCGGCTTGCCCCACGGCAGGGGCAAGAGCTGACAGTGGAATTCAAGAGAGCTGGGCTTGTCTGCTCCCCGGAGGTTCTTGCCTGGAAATGGCCTCAGATTCATCCGCAGGAGTCTAGGGAGGAGGTGGCGAGTGCTGTTGTAGGCTGGTTGCAGGACAATCATGCCTGGTCAGGCGACCTCTTTGTAGTGCAGGGGAAATTTGGCTGCATCTTTGCGTTGGCGGACTATGTCTTTGAGCACGCTCGCTTTGACGGTACTGCTATTGGCAGGCTTTGTAGTTCCTGCATAACCGTCCCGCTTGTTCACATCCCTTCTGTTGTCGGCTTTTCCTTCCCGCTAAATCCTGCTACACTGAATCCATGTTGAGCTTTACCATTCCCATCCTGCCCATTACGGTGCGGCAGGACAGCGACAAGAAGATGCAGCGGTACGAGGTGCCGGGGCTGGAATTGGATTTCGTTCCCGGACAGGAATTCGGACGGAAGGAATTTACCGGAGCCTTTGTGGCCGGCGGAAAGGATGGGCTAGCCATTTCCTTCTGTGCCGAATTGCCCGGTGCCAGAAACAGCCCGCCCGCCTCTTTTGAGGTGGATTCCGCTCCAAATCCGAAGTCCTGGGTGTTCAACCACAACTGCCTTGAGCTCTTTGTGCAGCCGGAGGGCTCGGACTATTACTATGGGTGGGAAATCAACGCTGCTGGCTCCTGCCTGGACTATCGGGTGGCAGTGGGGGAGGGGAAGCTGGTAGCCACCTGCGACCGCCTTTCCGACCCGGCAGCTGGAGTCCTGCTGCAGGAGATTGCCGGACAGAAGCTTTTCTTTGACTACGACTGGAAGAGCCACGCCAGCTGGAGGATGGAGGTGGCCGACGAGTTCTGGTATCTGGAGCTGTTCATTCCCTGGACGGACTTTGGCTTGGAAAACACCATGGAGAATCCAGGGACCCCTGCTGACGGCAGCTGCTGGCGGGCCACCATCAACCGCATCATTCCTGTGGGGCGGAGTGCGGCTGCCGGTGGGGACAGACCCCTAGCCCTCCAGTCCCTGCTGGACTTTGAGGGTGTGGAGGTTCTGCCCCGCTTCCACCAGCCGAATCTTTTCGCTGAGTTCCACTGGGAAAAGGTGGAGCGAAGGTAAGGCTTGTTTGTGGCGGAAGGCTGTGTTGCCAGCTGTTTCATTGTACTTAAACGGCATGTTGTCAGGAATCATAAGATTATGGAGATGAAATGAAGAAGTTGATTTTTGCAATTCTATTGGCTTTGTTTTCATTTGCTTGTTATGCAGATATTAGAAATTTCAGCGCACGGGAAATTTATGTTGGATATTATTTTGCAGATAACTATGCCAATGTCATCGAATATGATGTTGTTCATACTGGAAAATCTCGTGACATACGAGCAGATGTTCAGCTTTTGGAAGATTCTATTATGAATGCAGAATTTGCAAAGAATAAATATGAGTATGATTATTTTGCCTCAGCAGAGGAAGCAATTTCCAACGAAGGGAATTTTGTCAAGATTAACCTTGACTTGATTTGCAGTGAGACTGCAAGCTTTGATACGATGGAAGACCTCCTCTCAAAGACCTTGGGGAGACCAGTTACCGTAAAAGTAGAGGGTGAAAGGCTGAATGTATATTTTGAGGGAACTGGAATTCAGATTCGTTCAAATAATGCAGAAGGTGCCTATAGAAAAGGAGATACTATTCTGATGTCTTGGCCGTCCAGACTCAGCAAGATGGAGCTTGTTTTTGGTGTGGACACTGTGGTAGCGAATAAAATTGACAAATATGTTGCTGGGAAAAAAGCAAGTCCTGAAAAAACGTCGGAAGAAATAGACTTTATGAAAAATGCCTTGCCAGAACTAGAGGGAGTGGAGCGGAGGTTTCAGGATGATTGTGATATTATTCGACTCAAGGATTTGGTCTACTATGGCAAGCTCATAGAAGCGTACAAGGCTAAAATAGGAAAATATCCCTTTGCCCAAACCAACCGGACAGTTTATAGTCTGATTTACAACAATATGCAAAAACAATATGCAGTTGACACGAATCCCAATGAGCATGTTTTAATTTCTCCAAGGGATTTTTTCCAAGAGCTTGAAAAAGGGTTGGGAGCTCCTGTCAATCAGCATTTTGACCCCCAGTATGTCCCATTGCATAGACCTGTATTTTATATCTATATGGTTCAAGGGGATGAGTATTTCTTTGCAGTCCATGTCTCCAAATATTACAGTTTCTCGAAGAAGGTTGCCTCCCACTATTACAAGGTGGAAATTTCTAGTGGAGACGATTTGCCATATAAAATTTACTCAGTGGATACCCTGGCATCAAACCCGAAGTACACTGCTGCCGTCTTGCAGCAGGTAAGCAACGAAAAGTTTTTTGAGGAAAGGGAAGAAAAGCATAGACAGGAATACTGAATTTTTTTCTTCTACACCATCTCCTCCGGCTGGAACACCTCATCAAATCTTTCCGCAGTCAAGAATCCCAGCGCTACACAGGCTTCTTTGAGGGAGAGGTCTTCGGCAAAGGCTTTTTTTGCCACCTGTGCGGCCTTTTCGTAGCCGATGTGGGGATTCAGTGCTGTCACCAGCATCAGGGAGTTGTGGAGGTTGTGGCGCATCCGCTCCCGGTTCGCCTTGATTCCGGCGGCGCAGTTGTGGTTGAAGGACTGGATGGACTGGGCCAGCAGCCGCACCGACTGCAAGAAATTGTAGATGCACACTGGCATGAAGACGTTCAGCTCAAAGTTGCCCTGGCTGGCTGCCATGGAGACGGCCACGTCATTTCCCATCACCTGTACTGCCACCATGGTGACGGCCTCGCATTGGGTGGGGTTTACCTTTCCCGGCATGATGGAGCTGCCCGGCTCGTTCTCCGGGATGGTGATTTCCCCCAGTCCCAGCCGTGGGCCGGAGGCAAGCCAGCGCACGTCGTTGGCAATCTTCATCATGTCGCAGGCTAGAGCCTTCACAGCGCCGTGGGCAAACACCAGCTCGTCCTTGCTGGTGAGGGCGTGGAACTTGTTGGCCGCCGTCACAAAGCTCTTGCCCGTCAGCTGGCTTACAGCCTGTGCCACCGCCACATCGAAGCCTGCCGGGGCGTTCAGTCCGGTTCCCACGGCAGTGCCTCCCAAGGCCAGCTCCCGCAAGGGCTCAAGGCTGCGGCAAATCAGCTCCCGGTCACGCTCCAGTGAGCTTCTCCAGCCACTGATTTCCTGGGAGAAGGTGACGGGGGTGGCATCCTGCAGGTGGGTGCGGCCGCTTTTTACGATGCCACGGTTTTCCTCCTCCAGTCGGCGGAAGGTGGCAATGAGGCTGTCAACTGCGGGAAGCAGCTGGTCCTCCAGGCTGATGAGGGCGGCAATGTGCATGGCGGTGGGAAAGGTGTCGTTGGAGGACTGGCTCATGTTGATGTCGTCATTGGGATGCAGGAGCCGCTGTCCATCTGTGCTGCTGCCGTGGGAGAGATTTCCCGCAAAGGCAATCACCTCGTTGGCGTTCATGTTGGTCTGGGTGCCGCTGCCGGTCTGCCACACCACCAGGGGAAAATGCTCCCTCAGCTCGCCAGAAATTACCCGGTCGCAGGCCGCCTCGATTGCCGCAAGCTTTTGCGCCGTCATCTTTTCTGGCAAAAGCTGGTGGTTTGCTTGGGCGGCTGCTTTTTTCAGCACGCCGAAGGCCCTGATGATTTCTTCCGGCATGGTCTCTATTCCCGCTCCGATTCTAAAATTGTTGCGGCTGCGCTCTGTCTGGGCTCCCCAGAACCTGTCCGCAGGAACCTGCACCTCGCCCATGGAGTCATGCTCAATCCGGTATTCCATCTGCTCACCTCTGTTTTACGTGTTTTTATCAGTATACTGAAGGGGGCGGCAAGGGGGAAGGGGAAGTCTCGCCTCTCAGTTCCCCTTGAGTCCGCACTTTTGTGGGTAGCCTTGCTTGACAGAGAATCTTTTCAAATTTATTATAGAGGACATTATGACAGCCAACGAATTGCGTTCAAAATATATCGAGTTTTTCAAGACGAAGAATCACGTTGAGATTTCCGGCAAGTCCCTGATTCCGGAAAACGATCCCTCCGTCCTCTTTACCACCGCAGGAATGCACCCCTTGGTTCCCTATCTGATGGGGGAGACCCATCCCGCTGGTACCCGTCTGGTGGACTATCAGAAGTGTGTCCGCACTGGCGATATTGATGAGGTTGGAGATGCCAGCCACCTCACCTGCTTCGAGATGCTGGGCAACTGGTCCCTAGGGGACTACTTCAAAAAGGAGTCGATTGCCTTTAGCTATGAGTTCCTCACCTCCAAGGATTGGTTGGCCCTTGACCCCGCCCTTCTCTCCGTTACGGTCTTTGCTGGGGACGAGAATGCCCCCCGTGACGAGGAGTCCGCCTCCTACTGGAAGGAGGTGGGAATGCCGGAGGACCGCATTGCCTTCCTTCCTGCCAGCGACAACTGGTGGGCAGCCGGCCCCACTGGTCCCTGCGGCCCCGACACTGAAATCTTCTATTGGGTGGGGGAGGGACTGCCTGGCCCTGGCTCCAACAAGGAAACTGACAGTGACAACTGGATGGAAATCTGGAACAACGTGTTCATGGAGTATAACCGCATCGACGAGAACACCCTGGTGAAGCTGCCCAAGCAGAATGTGGACACCGGTATGGGCCTTGAACGAACCACCACCGTGCTGGCGGGCAAGACCAGCGTCTACCAGACAGAAATCTTCCAGCCCATCATTCAGGGGGTGGAGGAGCTTTCCGGCTATCGCTACGGCACCTCCGAGGAATCTGACCGTAGTGTCCGGGTCATTGCCGACCACCTGCGGGCCTCCGTGTTCATTCTGGGTGATCCCCAGGGTGTGGTTCCCTCCAATGTGGGCGCCGGCTACGTGCTCCGCCGCCTGATTCGCCGTATGGTGCGCCATGGAAAGAAGCTGGGCATTCAGGATGCCTTCCTGCCTGGCCTTGCCCGTCTGGTTATTGACAATTTCAAGGGACCCTATCCAGAACTGGCTGACAATGCCGAAAAGATAGTAGGAGAGTTGGCCGCCGAGGAGAAGAAGTTTGGCGATACCCTGCGGAAGGGCGAGGCTGAATTCGAAAAGCTTTTGCCCAACCTGATGAAGAATCCCAAGAAGGAGATTCCCGGCAGGGTTGCCTTCCGCCTCTACGATACCTTCGGCTTCCCTATCGAGCTGACAGAGGAGTTGGCCGCTGAGCAGGGGGTTACCGTGGACAGGGCTGGCTTCAAGGAGGCGGAGAAAAAGCACCAGGAGCTTTCCCGCACCCAAAGTGCTGGCGCCTTCAAGGGTGGCCTGGCCGAGCAGTCAGAGATTACCACCAAGTATCACACCGCCACCCACCTGCTGCACAAGGCCCTGAAGGTGGTGCTGGGGGAGCATGTGGCTCAGAGGGGCTCCAACATCACCGCCGACCGGATGCGCTTCGACTTCTCCCATCCCGCTCCCATGACCAAGGAGGAGGTGCAGCGGGTGGAGGACATGGTGAATCAGCAGATTCAGCGGGATTTGCCTGTCTCCATGGAGATTATGGATTTGGAGGAGGCAAAGAGCTCTGGTGCCACTGCCTTGTTCGGAGAGAAGTACGAGGATCGGGTGAAGGTATACACCATCGGGGACTTCTCCAAGGAGGTTTGCGGCGGCCCCCACGTGGAGCACACCGGCCTCATCGGTACCTTTAAGATTCAAAAGGAGCAGTCCTCCTCCGCCGGTGTCCGACGAATCCGGGCGGTAATTTCCTAAAAAAAGCAGCTTTGGGCGATGTAACATTGCCCAAGGTTTGCTGTTTGTACTGTAGAATATCTGAGGTCGATTAGAATTTTGAAGATTTTCTTAAATTTTGATGGACCTTATGGAGGAATTTCGAATGAAACGATTTGCTCTTGGCAGCGTACTAGTTCTGTTTGGGGGAATGCTGGTCTTTGCTCAGGCTGACCTCCAGCCCTTGGCCAATGTCAAACTAAACAAGTCCGAATCAATCACCCTCAAGCAGCTAAAGAACCGGGTGGAGGCCTACAAGCTACAGACGGGAATGACTTCCTTTACGGTGGCGCAGAAAAAGGAAATCCTCGATGCCATGATAGATGAGGCGCTCGTGGTGCAGGCAGCTCAGAAGGCGGGAATTAACATCACCGACTCCCAGGTGAATGAGTACTTTCTCAGCAACATGGCCCAGCAGGTTGGCCAGCAGCTTACGGAGGCTCAGTTGGCGCAGCTTGTCAAGCAGCAGACGGGGATGTCTCTGGATGAGTACATCAAAAAGCAGGTGGGAATGACGCTGGGTGAGTACAAGACCTACATGAAAAACCAGCTGCTGGTGAGCCAGTATATCGTCTCCCAAAAGCAGGGAGAGTTATCCTCCGTCAAGCCTTCCGATGAGGAGATTCGGGCCTTCTATGAGATGAACAAGTCTTCCTTCGTGCAGAGCGACATTCTCAAGGTCTTTTTGGTGCTGGTTCCTAGAGGAAAGGATGAGAAGGCTGCCCAGAAAAAGATAAATTCTATTTATGAGGAGATTAAGGGCAAGAAGACCACACCCGACAAGCTGAAGGCGGCCCAGAAGGCTGACGGTGGCTATCAGGCTGGTGACATGTATGTCAGCAAAACTACCCAGGCTGCCCAGCAGTTGGGAATCAACTATCAGGGACTGATGGAGCTCTTTACCAAGAATGTTGACTATGTTTCCGAGGTAACTCAGACGGAGGATGACTTCCAGTTCTACATCATCCGCAACAAGTACACTGCCAAGATGCTTGGGCTTAGCGATGTGGTTCAGCCGGACTCCACCATGACCGTGTATGAGTACATCCGCCAGAATTTGACCATGCAGCAGCAGAATCAATTTATGGCTCAGGCTGCACAGGACTTGACCAAGGAGCTGCGGACTCCCGCCAATTTCCAGATGCTAAAAAAGGGTTCTGACTTGGACAAATTGCTGGAAAACTGGTAGGAAGACGTGGCACGGAGGAAAGGTAGGATTTTGGCCTTCCAGGCCTTGTTTTCCTGGGATATGGGCAACGGCGACATGACCACGCTGATGGATTTTCCGTGGACTCGGGATATTTCCCATGATCGGACGACTGCCGAGGTGAATGACAGCGAGGCGTTCGCTCGGCTTTTGGTGGCCGGCACCATAGAGCACGTAGCAGAGATAGACGAGCTTATCAGGAACCACTTGGACTCTTGGGAGTTTGGCAGAATCAGCAGGGTTGACCTTGCCATCCTGCGTATCAGCGTGTATCCTCTGTTGTATCAAAAGGATTTGCATCCTTCCATCGTCATAAATGAGGCAGTGGCCATTTCCAAGGAATTTGGTTCCGATGATTCGTATAAATTTATCAATGGAATTCTAGACAATATCAAAAATGAGCTAGGAGGCAGGTAGATGACAGGGAAGGGAAGTTGTTTGTTGGCATCTTGTATGATTTTCCTTCTTTTCTCCTGCGGCTCGAAAAAAGAGGGGCTCTCATTTAATGCCCTGCTTGAGGCTGCGGATACCCACAGTGTCAGCGGCGATACAAGGTCTGCGGTGCGAATGCTGGATTCAGCCCGTGACGCTGCCCAGAGTCCTCTTCAGTATCTGGGGGTATACAAACGGCAGATGGCGGCGGGGAGTAGCAAGGAGGCGGAGAAGACCTTAAAGGTTGCCATCCGAAAGCATTCGGACAGCCTTGAGCTGCGGGCGGTGTACAGTTGGTTCCTGTATGAGAGCGGTTCCTTGGGGCAGGCTCTGGGGCAGGCAAAGAAGCTTCAAGGCACAAGATATGCCTCCATTCCCGCTCAGTTTCAGCTGCAGGAGGCACAGAAAAATGGTTCTACGGACTATCTATCCTTGGACTATGCATCGATTTATGCTGATGCCTACCTTTCCACCCAGAACGACGCTTGGCTCCAGAATGCGGCGGTGATCTATGCTGCTACAGGAAATTTCGATCAGGCCCTGGAGTATGGCTCCGTGGCTAACCTTTCCGATCCCCTCTTCTGGGCCTATGCCGCCTATGACGGCCAACGATACAACGATGCGCTGGATTATCTCTCCCGTTTTGGAAGCACTCGCTCGGCGGAGTCCCTGTTGCTAGCCTCCGACATCCACACAATTTTGGGAGATGTGGATCGTGGCCGTCGGGTACGGGAGGCCCTCTTGGACTTAGGGACAGTTGAGCTACCCGCCCAGCTCTATCTGAACGGTGCGAAGGATGCTCGGAAAAACAATGACCTCGCCCAGGAAGCGCTGGCCTTGAACCGTCTGTTGGAGCTCTATCCAGACAATGAGGAGGGGCTGGGGGCGTTGATGGAACTGGCTTTGCGTGTCAAGCTAGTTCCAGAGGAAAACGATTTGGCCAAGGCTCTGCGGGAAACAAGGTTCCGTTCTGCCGGCATGATTGCCTACGACCTGCTGCCGAAGACCACTCCAGAGCAGGTGCTGGATCTGATGGCGGCCTCCCACCAGCGGACCAATTCGGCCTCTATTGCGGCTCTTTCCTACACCTACAAGATGATGCCAATCATCAATCCCAACCTGACCCAGGAGGAGAAGGAAGCGGAGTTGTGGCTGCTGCTGGAAGCATACGGTGGTGGTGTCTCTCCAGGTAGCGAAAAGCTTGTGGAGGCGGCGGTTCCAGCCCTGATTTCCTTGGGGCATGTGGAAGAAGCCCGACGCATATTTGACGCATCCTTGACAAGCCGTTTTGGATCCGCAGATTACAACGAGTTGAGGGACTACTTTTCAGTAAAAGAGTGTGAGTGTGCGGCCTATTTTTCCGTGATTGGAGCTGGAGGCCCTGTGGACATAGCCTTGGCGAGGGACTTGTTTGAATCCCTGCTTGCAGATCAAACCCTGCGTTTTCCCAAACTGGCTTCCACTAATAGCTATGAGGTGGAGATTCCAGTGCTGGTAAATCTGGGGGAACTCTATGCGGGCACAAGACGGTTTGAAGAGGCGTGGGATGTGTACACGCAGGCATCTGGCTTGGCTACAACCTCGCAAGACAAGGCAGACATCCTGTATCGGCTTGCTTGGCTCCAGCGTCAGACTGGATTTCCGGTTGAGGCCGAGCGCTCCTTGGAGTCCTGCCTAAAATACAATCCCTATCATCAGGACGCAAAGATTATGCAGATTAAGATGCCGGGCCCTGCAAATTGATAGGTCTGGCTGGAGCCAGAGCCCAAGGATATTCTGGATTGATCGGATAGATAGAAAAGGGCCGTTGCAGGACCGGAGACCAAGCTCCGATTCCACAATGGCCCTTTTCCTTAAAGGAAATGTTTTACTTGATGATGGCGATGATGTCGTCAGCCTTCAGAATCAGGTGGTCTTCGCCCTCAATTTTGACGGAGGTTCCCGCATACTTGTCATACATGATGCGATCTCCATCCTTTACCTTGATTTTTTCCTTGTCATCTCCAACTGCCATCACAACTGCAATCTGTGTCTTTTCCTGGGCAGTGTCCGGGATGATAATGCCGCTGGCTGTCTTGGACTCGGTCTTTTCTGTCTTTACCAAAACACGATCCGCTAAGGGTATAACCTTCATATAACGTCCTCCATAGGATTGTTTCTATTCTCTAACATAGAATATACGTACAAAATGCCTCTTGGTCAAGAAAATATTTTAGGAAGGAACCGCTGCTGCCTTTACGGATGCAATGGGTTCTCTCTGTTGTGTCAAAAGAATACACGGGAACAGATGGAGCCAGGTATTGTAGCAAAATGAAACAGCTTGCCTCTGGAATAGTCCAAAAGGTATATTTTGACCCAATGCACTTATGGAGCTTACGCTCCTGTCCCTGCTTCTTTTTCTTGTGGAAAATCCTTTGATTGCATATAATTTATTATATATAAATAAGATAATTGGTATAAGAATAAATTTTATTATATAATCTTAAAGTTGGCATAGAAAATGCTTAATGTTTATTGATTTCGTTTTAAGTCCGCAGGACGGACTTTGCCGAGTGATTTGTTCGGAGGTATTTTTTTATGAGGACAACGAGCTGTACGATGAATTCTGACGACAACATCCTTTCAATGTATTTGAAGGACATCAATAAAATTCCCCTGCTGAGCCGGGAGGAGGAGGTGGAGTTGGCCACCAAGGCGGCCCAAGGCGACAAGGCTGCCAAAGACAAGATTGTCCAGGCGAACCTGCGTTTTGTGGTAAATGTGGCCAAGAAGTACCAGAACCACGGCCTCGATCTGGTGGACCTTATCAGCGAGGGGAACATCGGCCTGCTGACTGCCATCGAGCGTTTCGATGTCAGTAAGGGCTATCACTTTATTTCCTACGCCGTATGGTGGATTCGCCAGTCCATTCTCAAGGCTATCTGTGAGAAGTCCCGCATGATTCGCCTGCCGCTGAATCGGGCCAACGAGCTGGTCCAGATTGAGCAGGCCCGCAAGTCTGTTGCTACGGACAGGGGTGAGGAGGAGGAGATGACCCAGGTAGCCCAGATGCTGGGGATGACAGCCCAGCACGTGCGGGACCTCATCAATATTTCCAGGGACATGGTTTCCCTTGACGTGCCGATTGGTGGTAGCGAGGACTCGCTGGTTTCCATTGGGGACAATACCGAGGACGAGCGTTACCAGAGCCCAGAGGATGCGGCCATGGAAAGCGTCATGTACGACGAACTGGAGCAGGTGCTGGCAACACTTTCCCGTAAGGAGGCTCTGGTGCTGCGCTATCGCTTCGGGCTCAATGGAGCCAAGTCAATGTCGTTGAAGGAGGTGGGCGATAAATTCAACCTGACCAAGGAGCGCATCCGCCAGATTGAGAAGAAGGCAATCAAGCGGCTCCAGGCTCCCGCCCGCAAGGCCCGCTTGGAGGCATTTGTCGCCTAGATTTAAATGGTCAATTTCCTGTGTTAGTTTTCAGATAACTTCCCGGCTACTGCGAGTGGCCGGGAAGTTTTTTTTCAAGCTGGGCAAAGGCATCTTTTCGGGCCAGCTCCAAAAGCTCCTTGTCCCGCACTGGATCTGCCAGTCCCAGGGTAAGATAGCCCGACTGCTGGATGCCCGTTACCTCGCCAGGCCCCCGGAGCTTGAGGTCCTCTTCGGCAATGACAAAGCCGTCGTTTGTCTCCCGCAGTACCCGCATCCGCTCCTTGCCGGTGTCAGTGAGGTTCCTCCCGTAAATGAGGAAGCAGTGGGACTGGAGATTTCCTCGTCCCACCCGCCCCCGCAGCTGGTGCAGGGCCGCCATACCGAATCGGTCTGCGTGCTCGATAACCATGCAGGTGGCGTTTGCCACGTCCACTCCCACCTCAACCACGCTGGTGGCCACTAGAATCTGGATCCTGCCACTGCGGAATTCCTCCAGGATGCGGTGCTGCTCGGCCTCCTCGGTGCGGGAATGAATCACCGCCATGGAGACCCCCGGATACACCTGGGTGGACAGGAATTGGTACATGTCTTGGGCAGACTTGATGCCGGAGCTGGCCCCCTCGGAGGGAATGATGCCTTCGTTGTTGGTGTTTGCCTGTTGGAGGGGAGCAGAGGGGTCGGCCTGCATCTCCTCAATCAGCGGGTAGACAAAGTAGGCCTGGTGGCCGGCTTGGATTTCCCGCCACACGAACTGATAGACGTTGGCCTCATTACCCATACGGGTGAGGTAGGTCTTGATGGGGAGTCGGCCGGCGGGCATGGATTTGATGATGGAGATGTCCAGGTCGCCAAAGGCTGTCAGGGCAAGGGTGCGGGGGATGGGTGTGGCGCTGAGCATCAGCAGAGAGGGCACGGTGTAGACCTCCTTCTCAGGAATCTTCTGCCGGCCCTTCTCCAGGATGGCGTTCCGTTGCAGCACACCGAATCGATGCTGCTCGTCGATGACTACCAGATGGAGGTTGGCGTAGTGGACGTTCTTGGAAAAGAGCGCGTGGGTGCCGATTACAATGTCAATCAGTCAAAAATTGCCATCGGGTCGGGCGGTCTGTTTGGCAAAGGATTTATGGAGGGTACGCAGATTAAATACAATTTTGTGCCTGAGAAACACACCGACTTCATATTCTGTACGGTAGGCGAGGAGTGGGGATTCTTGGGTTCGATGTTTGTGCTGGCTCTGT
>CALEFI010000036.1 GCA_937876905.1 uncultured Treponema sp. | reverse complement strand
CTCCCCGGTCCTATCTCCGAACTTAGTGGCTCTAAGGTATTCCATGGCCGCTTCCTTCGTTGCGGTGCGCAGCTGTGGGACATATGTGCTCATCGAGAATTCGTGGATGGTTGTTCCGAGCATGACCGGAATGTCTTTCGACTGTTCGGGAGCCTGCGGGTCAAACGGCTGTGCCGGGAGGTAATTACCGTCAACAGTAGGGGCCCATCCGAAGATGAATGATGCGAATCCGTTTGCTTCAGCTTCAGGGCGTACCTTTGCAATAGCTTTTATTCCGGCGGCAAGGAGTTTTTCGTGTGGCGCAGAGATTACGGCGTCAATACCTCCAAGCTCGGCAACCACCGCTTCTCCTATCTTTGACGACCACTGCTTGTCCATAGTCCTGAGCATTGAGCCGCTTTGGATGATTGCCTTGTGGAAAAGTCCTGCGGCAGACGGGGTGGCTAGAAGGGTCGATACTTTTCCGCCGCCTCCTGACTGACCGAAGATGGTTACGTTTGAGGCATCGCCTCCGAATGCCGCTGCATTATCGCATACCCACTCGAGAGCCGCTACCAGGTCAAGAAGACCTGCATTGCCTGAAGCTGCATATTCTTTTCCGAATGTAGACAGGTCGAGGAATCCCAGGACGTTGAGTCTGTGGTTGACGGTCACGACTACAACATCGCCTTTTCGTGCAAGGCTTGCTCCGTCATATGATGGCAGTTCCTGGCCTGAACCTGTGGAGTATCCTCCTCCGTGGAGCCATACCATGACAGGACGTTTCTTGCCGTCGTTGATGCCTGGAGTCCATACGTTCGCTCTGAGGCAGTCTTCGCCAGGAAAGCCGTCGTTCCAAGCAAACGAAAATCCAAGTTCGTCGCTTGCCCATCCTGTTCTTACCTCCTGTGGAGCAGTGGGGCCATAGGCTCTGCAGCTTCTTACCCCTTCCCAGCTGTCAGCCGGTTGAGGGGCCATGAATCTTTCGGCTTTTGCATATGGGATGCCCTTGTATGTGTAGATGCCTTGTTCAATGTAACCTGCTACTTTTCCGGTCGCAGTCTGGACTACCGTCGTCTCTTCCGAGGTCAGAAGTTCTGAGGCTTCCGTCTTTCTGCCGGTATTTTGGCAGCAGCCAATGGTTGCCAGGGCTGCAAGTGCAATGGAGAATAGGGTTCTGGTGTTCATGTGTCGTGATG
>CALEFI010000035.1 GCA_937876905.1 uncultured Treponema sp. | reverse complement strand
GAGACTCCGCCAAAGTTGTACTGCCAGTACAGGCCCATCCTATACCCAGTAAAAGATTCCGTATTCTTGCGCACAATTTCGATGACAGGATCCAGGCAGAAGGTGCCGAGCCTTCCGGCGTTGTACGAGATGCGGGGATTGACGGCCACTCTCGATTCCCGCGCCACCTCCCTGCTTGCCAGGTTGTCCCCATACTTGACCTGGATGCGGGCATGGACTGGAGGAATGATTGTCCAGCGGATGATTCCACCCACCAGCAAGGGCATGGCGGTGGCATTGTGGCGCGCGTACTGGCCGGTGAGCTTCTGTCTGCCCGCAAGGATTCCCATGTCGGCTCCCACAGTCATACGCAGGGGGGAGACAGTGTACTGGAGGCCGGCATTCACCACTGTGGCGAAGGTCTTTCCATACGTGGCCATGGCATCGGCGGAACCGAGGACGGTGGCAGTGCTACCAGTGTACATGGTGGCTCCGGCATTCACCTTGAGCCCCCGACCGCCAGCAGTTCCCCGTAGACACCAACCACCTGACCTGCATCCTCGGCAATGTCGAGGCTGGCACCCAAGCCGATGTTGGCGACTCCCCCCAGCAGGTAGTTGGCCGCCAGCGTCGTCTCCCAAGCGCCCTTCCCCTCCGCCATCAGGCTTCCCAGCGGCAGCGCGTTCCAGCCGACAGTCAGCCCCTCCGCCCCCGCCGCATCCCCACGGAACAGGACGGAAAGCCCGTTGCCGCCAGCCCACTTCCGCAGTCCGTAGCTGGACTCCGTGGCATAGCCGTAGCCGCCGGGCAGCTGATAGCCCTCCCAAGGAAGCTCCATGCGGTCGTTGGTTCCGTAGCCGTTGCCAAGTGCCAGCTCTAGGAAGGGCAAGGGACGGAAGGCACCGCTGAACTCCATGAATTTCGTGCCGGCCTGGGCATTGTTCGTTCCCACTCCGAACACGACGCCGTCATTCCATCCCTCCGCGCCTCCCTCCAGCACCAGCTGGAGCCGTCCGTAGAATGAAAATTTCTCATCCTCATAGCCGCCAACAACCCAGTTGTACAGGTTCCCGAAATCGGGGGAGGCCTCCTCCTCCCCCTCCTGTTCCAGGAAGGTGCTGCCCAAACGGTTGAAGAGGCTCACATCCTGGGAGGCGGCCCGGGGCGACACAAGGCAAATCAATGCGAGGACGACAAGCCAGCCCCGCCCAGACAGAACACACATCAGAAATCCTCCTTATTGGTTGAATCTCACTTTAATCAAACACCGGCCTCCTGTCAACCGAAGGCAAAAAAATCCCAAAAACACTGGGGAACGGGAGCTGCGACTTTACAATCGTCTTCAATTGTGGTAGAACTGTATTTATTTATATGGCTGGCTCCAAGATGGCTTGGCCTATATCAGCAGATTTTCTACAGTTTCTTTGTGAAAGGGGTATGGAATGATAGTGTCATGGATGACTACAAATAAATGCAACCTGAAGTGCAGCCACTGCTACCAGGATGCGGGTGCTGCCAAGGAGCAGGAGCTGACCACGGAAGAGGGAAAGCGGCTCATAGACGGAATCGTGCGTGCGGGCTTCAAGGTGATGATTTTCAGCGGAGGCGAGCCCTTGCTCCGTCCCGACATCTACGAGCTTGTCGCCTATGCCGCATCAAAAGGCTTGCGGCCAGTATTCGGAACAAACGGCATGCTGATTACCAAGGAGGTGGCCCAGAGGCTCAAGGACAGCGGAGCCCAGGCCATGGGTATCAGCCTTGACAGCCTGGACGAGGCCAAGCACAACAAGTTCCGGGGCCTCCCCGATGCATACGCAAGGACAATCCAGGGAATGAAGAACTGCCGGGAGGTGGGGCTTCCCTTCCAAATCCACACCACCGTCATGGACTGGAACAAGCACGAGGTCTGCGATGTCATAGACTTTGCCGTGGAGATGGGGGCCATGGCCTCCTA
The DNA here is from genome assembly GCA_937876905.1 of uncultured Treponema sp. GTDB lineage: Bacteria > Spirochaetota > Spirochaetia > Treponematales > Treponemataceae > Treponema_F. The sequence continues at coordinate 57 of CALEFI010000035.1, read as the reverse complement.
CCTGTTCTTCCTGATTCCCGTGGGCCGGGGCGTGTTCATCGAGGGGAATGCCGTGGA
>CALEFI010000034.1 GCA_937876905.1 uncultured Treponema sp. | reverse complement strand
CGGATTCGAGTGGCCCCATCACCTTCCCGCATCCGGTGCCGTCGTCTCCCCTTACACTCTATGCCCAGTGGAGGTCGGACTGGTCGGGCTACATCTCGTCGCTGGGGCCGGGCCCCCACACGGTGGAGATAGACACCACGCTTACGGAGAGCGACGTGTACGCCCTCCGCGCGGCCATTGCGGCCAGCCCCGACGCCAAGATAACCCTGGACCTGAGCAAGGCCACCCTTCCCAACAACGCCTTGCCGGAGGATGCCTTCAACGGCTCCAACACCTCCCAGGGTACACTTTCCAACCTGGTAGGGGTAACGCTGCCGGACAACCTCACCAGCATCGGGGAGCGGGCCTTTGAGGAGACCGGCCTCACCGATGTCACCATCCCCGGCAACGTGAAGACCATCGGACTGGATGCCTTCAAGGGCTGCGACCAGCTCACCAGCGTGACCATGGAGGAGGGTGTGGAGACCATCGGACAGGGGCCTTCTATGAGTGTCCTGCCCTCGCCACCGTGGACATCCCAGACAGCGTCACCAGCATCGGGCGCTGGGCCTTTGCCTATACTGGCCTCACCAGCGTGGAGATTCCAAGCAAGGTGCAGACCATCGAGCAGGATGCCTTCTACGGCTGTACTCAGCTCACCAGCGTGGACATCCCCAACAGCGTGCAGACCATTGGGCAGGCGGCCTTCAAGGACTGTTCTGCCCTCACCCAGATTACCATCCCGAACAGTGTCACCAGCATCGAGAACCATGCCTTCCAGAACAGCGGCCTCAGCAGTGTGACCATCCCCGGTAGCGTCACCAGCATCGGGCAGGAAGCCTTCCACAACTGCGACCAGCTCACCAGCGTGACCCTGAAGGCTGGCGTGGAGACCATCGAGCAGGATGCCTTCTACGGTTGCGACCAGCTCACGAACGTAACCATGGAGGACGGGGTGGAGACCATCGGACAGGGGGCATTTTTCGCCTGTTCTGCCCTCACCCAGATTACCATCCCGGACAGTGTCACCAGCATCGGGCAGTATGCCTTCCAGCGTAGCGGCCTCACCAGCGTGACCATTCCCGGTAGGTCACCAGCATCGGGCTGGATGCCTTCCACAGCTGCGCCCAACTCAAGACCGTGACCATAGAGGATGGCGTGCAGACCATCGAGCAGGGAGCCTTCTACGACTGCTCTGGTCTCACCACCGTAGACATACCCAACACTGTCACCAGCATTGGATATGGTGCCTTTCAGAACAGCGGTCTCACCAGCGTGAACATAGGAAACGGTGTCACTAGCATCGGAGCCAGTGCCTTCCAAAATACGAGTCTTACTAGCGTGACCATTCCTGCCAGCGTAAAGACCATCGGGACATCGGCCTTCTCTGGTTGCGGCCAGCTCAAGAACGTGACCATTGAGCATGGTGTCACCAGCATCGAGGGGGCTGCCTTCAATGGAAGCGGTCTTACCAGCGTGACCATTCCCGGCAGTGTGCAGACCTGGGGGGATCATGCCTTTGCCAACTGCCCCGCCCTCACCAGCGTGACCTTAGAGGAGGGCGTGCCGTCCATCGGTCATGGTGCCTTTGACGGCTGCACTGCCCTCTCCACCTTGCCCCTCCCTGTCAGCGTCACCTACATCGACTCGTATAACTTCCGCAGAACACCCCTGACTACAGCGAACTATCGTGGCACTCAGGATCAATGGAACAAGATAAACATTGCGGGGGCCAATAGTAAACTCACAAGTGCTCCAAAGCAGTACAACTACACCAGCCCGTAGGGAGTGAACGAGGAGATAGGAATGGGCTCTTCGTTCCTGTTTCCTCATATCTCATTCAGCACCTGTCAGACTGTGGGTTGGCGGGTGCTTTTTTGTGTGTGGGCTTCTCTTCTCACTCCACCTCCCTTCTTCTCTTGGCGGGCGGAGCAAACCAATAGGGAGTTTTTTAATTGAAAAATAATTGTTTTGTCATTATCATATATATATGTTACGGTGGAACGAGGAGAAAAACGAGTTGCTTAAAAACACTCGGAATATTTCATTTGAGCAAGTCGCAGAGGAGATTGCTGCAGGCCGTTATAGCAGTCCCAAAATGAATCCAACGCATCCACATCAATTCATAACAGTTGTCATGTTGAATGACTAGCCCTGTGTTGTTCCTTTTGTAAAAGAGGATGATGGGGGATGGTTTTTGAAGACAATTTATCCGTCGAGAAAAATGAAGAGGAGGCAAAAGCAATGAACGAAAAGAACGATGGCCTGTTGGATGCGGAAGAGCAGTGGATAGAAGACCATCTTGATGAATTTGTTCCTGCACCAGAATGGGTGGGCGTGAAGTTGCAGGCTGCCGCTTGCAATAAGGTTGAGGAGTTGCGGGGAACAAAGCGGCAGATTTCAATAAATGTAGACGAGCGGGTCATTGCCTATTTCAAGGACTTGGCCACGGATACAGGCATTGCCTATCAAAGCCTCATCAATATGTTTTTACTCCAGTGTGTAATGGAACGGAGGCAGCCCCGGTTCGTGTAATTCCCCCTTCCTTTCCGTCTCCCTTCAAACTCCTTCCTTTTTGTTGTATATTTGTAGGGCAGGGCATCTACCGTCCTGCAAAAGGAGTTTGACATGAGAGACCCACGGATAGATACATTGGCCCGGAACCTGGTGCGCCACTCGGTGCAGGCCAAGGCGGGGGAAAAGGTTTTGGTTCAGGCAAACAACATGACCCGGCCGCTGGTGCAGGCCCTGGTGCGGGAAATTTATGCGGCGGGAGCCATGCCCTTTGTCTCCCTCAAGGACAAGGCCATCGAGCGGGAAATCCTTTTGGGAGCCACCCAGGAGCAGATGGAGACCCGTGCCCAGATTGAGCTGGCGGAGATGAGCGCCGTTGACTGCTTCATCGGCTTTACCGCCCCGGAAAACCTGAATGCCTGGATTGACGTGCCGCCGGAAAAGATGGACCTGTACAACAGGTTCTACTACAAGCCCGTTCACCTGGAGCGGCGGCTGAACCATACCCGCTGGGTGGTGCTGCGTTCTCCCACTCCCGCCATGGCCCAGCTTGCCGGCATGAGCGAGGCTGCCTTCGAGGACTTCTTCTACGATGTGTGCACCCTGGACTACGGCAAAATGTCCCGTGCCATGGATTCCCTCACCAAGCTGATGGCCGCCACGGACAGGGTGCGGATTGTGGCTCCCGGCACTGACTTGAGCTTTTCCATCAAGGGAATGCCCCAAATCAAGTGCGACGGCGGCTCCAACATCCCCGACGGAGAGGTGTACACCGCCCCGGTGCGGGATTCGGTCAACGGAATCATCAGCTACAACACACCGTCGCTGGAGGGAGGCTTTGTCTACGAGAACATCCGCTTTGTGTTCAAGGACGGAAGGATTGTGGAGGCCACCGCCAACGACACCGAGCGCATCAACAAGCATCTGGACACCGACGAGGGGGCCCGCTACGTGGGTGAATTCGCCATCGGTGTAAATCCCTACATCCTCCATCCCATGAAGGAAACCCTCTTTGACGAAAAGATTGCCGGCTCCATCCACTTTACCCCCGGCAACGCCTACACCGACTGCGACAACGGCAACCGCTCCGCCATCCACTGGGACCTGGTGCTCATCCAGCGCCCCGAATACGGCGGCGGCGAAATCTGGTTCGACGACAAGCTCATCCGCAAGGACGGCCGCTTTGTGCTGCCGGAGCTGGACTGCCTGAACCCGGAGAACCTGAAGTAGGGGTTTAAACCTGTAGGGGAGCGGTTTGGTGCGTTCACTGAACCGCTCTTTTTTTACCACTGTCGCCTTTTTAGCAGCTCCCTCACCTCCAGTCCTCGTGGTCAAAGAGGAAGGGCAGCATATAGGGCGGCAGCCTCGTCAGCGGGCCGGTGTCTCCGTCCTCCACGGAAAACTGCTTGGGATGGATGATGTAGCCGCCCTCCACCTTCCTGCCGAACTGCTTTCGGAAGCTTCCCAGGGAGGTGGTGCTGTAGTTCTTGGCGGACTTCACCTCCATGGGAAAAATCCTGAAATTTGTCTTGCTCTCGTTGGAGAGGAGAAAGTCTATCTCCATGTCATTCCTATGCTTATCCTCGTTGTAGCGGGTATAGAAGTAGAGCTGTCGTCCCTGGGCGGCCAGCATCTGAGCCACCATGTTCTCAAAGAGCATCCCCTGGTTCAGCGACAGCCGCCCCTCCATGATGGACTTGTACAGCTGCTGGCTGGCCAGCTCGTTCTCGCTGAATGCCAGGCTCACCAAAAGTCCAGTGTCGCCCATGTAGCACTTGACGGCCGAGGTATTCTTGTTCAGGGCGAACCCCACGTTGGGATCGTTGCAGCGGTAGCATAGGTTACAAATCATGGAATCCTCCAGCCAGAACAGGGGGTCGTCGTACCGGTCGAAGGTGGCACCTGGTGCTATCTCGCTTAAGACAATCTTTTTCTCGTGGGTAGAAAGGTAGGCGGGAATATGCTCGAAGAGGGCAGAAACCTTGGAGTTGTAGCGACGTGCCGCCTTCTTGATGTCGTCCCGGTACAGGTTTAGGATGTCCCGTTTTTCCACGTCACTAGCGGCAAAGTCCCGGTCTCCCTCCAGGTAGGCCACCACGCTCTGGGGCATCCCGCCCACCAGCAAGTATTCCCGGAACAGCCGCATTGCCTTGCCGTGAAACTTGTTGTCCAAGGGAAGCTTCTTCTGGAGACAGTTGCGGATGTAGTCCAGCAGCACCTCCTCCCCTGCTGCCACCGCAAATTCCTGGAAATCGATGGGATACATCTTTATCTTTCGTTCCTCGGAGGGAATGGTGATGTCCTTCACGTTCTCATGGATGGAAATCAGGGAGCCAGTCTCGATAAAGTCGTAACGCCCATCCTGCACCAGATACTTGATGGACTCCCTGGCCCTAGGAAATTTCTGGATTTCGTCAAAGATGATGACGGATTCCCTCCGGTGGAGCCGCACCCCATATTCCAGCGACAGGTTCTGGAAGAACACGTCCAATTGGTGCAGGTTCTGGAAGTTCTCCGTGATGCGGGGAGAAACATTGTTGAAGTCCACCAAGATGTAGGATTTGTACTCATTGCGGGCAAATTGCTGGGCCACCGTGGACTTGCCGATTCGCCTTGCCCCTTCAATGAACGCTGCCTTGGTTCCCTGGGTCGTCTCCCGCCATTCCCTCAGCTTCCGATATGTCTTCCTCCTTATTTCCATCCTCATCTCCTGCCTTACAGTGCGCAATTTAATTGTAGTTCAAAGATCCAATAATACGCAGGATAATTTGTATCATAATTGCCAATAATACGCAAGATACTTATAGCATAGATTGCCAATAGTACGCAGAATAATTCTGGGGAATATTGCTGACAGTACGCAGGCTTCTTCCCTGTTTCGCAGGGGGAAACTTCGATTCCTGTGGCATTTGTCTGTCATCTTGCATTGCGGGAAAGAAGATGGTACTCTGGTAGGAACAAATGTAGGAGGCAGCATGAATTATGCGCAAGAGTCGCTGAAGCGGCATGGCGAGTGGAAGGGCAAGCTGGAGGTGGTGTCCAAGGTGCCGGTCAAAACGAGGGAGGACATGTCCTTGGCCTACACTCCCGGTGTGGCAGAGCCATGTTTGGCAATCCAGAAGGATGTGGACAAGAGCTACGAGCTCACCGGCCGCCACAATCTGTGCCTGGTGGTGACAGATGGAACTGCCGTGCTGGGGCTGGGGGACATCGGGCCGGAGGCAGGAATGCCGGTTATGGAAGGTAAGTGCGTGCTGTTCAAGGAATTCGGTGGTGTGGATGCCTTCCCCCTGTGCATCAAGAGCAAGGACGTGGATGAAATCGTCAACACCATCTACCTGATTTCCGGCAGCTTTGGCGGGGTGAATCTTGAGGACATCGCTGCTCCCCGCTGCTTTGAGATTGAGCGGAAGCTCAAGGAAAAATGCGACATTCCCATCTTCCACGACGACCAGCACGGCACCGCTGTGGTGACTCTGGCGGGGCTGCTGAATGCCCTCAAGCTGGTGGGAAAGACAAAGGAAGCTGTTCGCATCGTCATCAATGGTGCGGGGGCTGCCGCCATTTCCATCTGTCGTCTTTTGCTGGCCTGCGGCTTTGTTCATATCACCCTCTGCGACAGGAGCGGCGCCGTCTATGCGGGGCGGGGGGACAACATGAATCCCATCAAGGAGGAGATTGCTGCCGTCACCAACCTGGAGCGGAAGGCGGGAATCTTGGCGGAGGCATTGGTGGGAGCCGACGTGTTCATTGGAGTCAGTGCGCCAGGAACCGTCACCGCCCAGATGGTGGCCACCATGAATAAGGATGCCATTGTCTTTGCCTGCGCCAATCCGACACCGGAAATCTTCCCTGACGAGGCCCGTGCCGCCGGTGCCGCCGTGGTTGCAACAGGGCGCAGCGACTATCCCAACCAAATTAACAACGTGCTGGCCTTCCCCGGCATTTTTCGGGGGACCTTTGATGTGCGGGCCTCCGACATCAACGATGAAATGAAGATTGCCGCCGCCCAGTCCCTTGCCGACCTGGTGGAGCCAGAAAAGCTTTCCGCCGACTACATCATCCCGGCCGCCTTTGACCCCCGTGTCCGGGATGCCGTCGCTACCGCCGTTGCTGCTGCCGCCCGCCGTTCTGGTGTGGCCCGCCTGTGATTTGCAAGTTGGATTCATTGATTTGTTTACTATAAAGATTATCTGAATTTAGGAGGAAATCATGCTAAAAGAAGCTGCGTACATGCCCTGGTGGTTTTTCCAGAGCAGGATTTTGGGAAGGAAGAAGCCCCTGCAGACAGTGCTCTTTGTCACCGACTACTGCAATCTGCGCTGCAAGCACTGTACTCCCACCGGCCATCTGTGCTCCACGGTAAAAGGGTACGAGCAGATTAAGGAGGAGCTGATTTACAGCTACCAGCAGGGCTCCCGCTTTGTGGACTTTGAGGGTGGCGAGCCGACCCTGTGGCGGGAGGGAGACAAAACCCTTAACGATCTGTATAAATTAGCTAAAGAAATTGGTTTTTTTTCCTGCACCCTCACCACCAACGGCCAGCGGCCCTTTGGCGACACCCTGGCCAACTCCGTGTGGGTCAGCGTGGACGGCTACCAGGAGTACCACGACAAGGTGCGGGGGGAGGGAACCTTTGCCATCCTGGACAAGAACATCCGGGAAAGCGGTCATCCCGCCCTGAGCATTGCCATGGCCATCAACAAGCTGAACCGGCCCTCCCTGCGGGACACGGTAAATTATGCCAAGGAGAATCCTGCCATCAAGTCCATCGCACTGAACATCCACACACCCTTTCCCGGTACCGAGGAGTTGACCCTGAGCCTGGAGGAGCGCCATCAGGTCATTGACGAGATAATCCAGCTGAAAAGGGAGGGCTTCCCCATCATGAACACGGTCTCCGGCCTCAAAACCATGAAGCGGCGGGGATTCAAAAAATACTGCTGGGTATGCAATTACGTGATGATAGATGGCAGGAGGCTCCCCTCATGCCCCGGACACCTGCTGGAAGGGGATGTCTGCGACGACTGCGGCTTCTGCATGTCCGGTGAGATGTATTCCGTGCTGCACCTCAAGCCGGACACCATCACTGCGGGGCTTTCCCTGCGACTGGGCTAGTTCTGCCGGCATACATTGGAGGGGAATCCTGCCAGTCGAATCCGTAACGACGACGGCAGCGGCAGACAGCCCTTTCCCGTGCGGGATTCTCGTCCGTCCAGTATTGACCATTGAGGGCTTGCCGGATGAATATTTGCTGAACACATATTAAAGTTTAATGAAAGTTCAAGAAATTATGTGCTTTTAATTTGACTGTTTGAAATCCTTATGATATAATTAACCTCATTGCCACCCCCCCCCCCCCCCCCCCCCCCCGAATTCACGAAATGACGGGGGTGGGAGTGGTCGGCCGCTCCAGGACGGAGCGCAAGGAGGAAACATGCAAACAAAAAACAAGCTGGTATTCAGAATCATCTTGCCTGTACTGGCGGTTGCCTTGGTGGGAATGGGCATCATATCCATTGCCATGTACAACAGCGTCAAGAACAAGATGATTGAGCTTGAGGACACAACGCTCATCACTGCCAGCAGCTACTTTATGGACGAACTGAACGAGGAGAAGGATGAACTCCGAGAAACTATGGCATACCTTGCGGAGGAGCTGTCCTTCGGCACCCGGCAGCTGGCTGACGCCAACGCCATACGAAGCTACCTCCAGACCGTGTGCCTCAACAACGGCCTGAGCAACCTGGCATTCCTCTACCCGGACGGCACTTCCGTCGCAAGCGCCTACGACAGCGACTTCTCCTCTTCTGTCGAGCGGAAGGCCATCAATGGAGCCCAGTCGGGAAGCCCCAGCAGCGTCATCACGGCCACCGCCAGGAAGCTTTGCAACACCTGCGTCACACTCTTTTCATGGGGGGAGCGGCAAATGCTCCTGTTGGGGGAACGGAGCCTTTCCTCCTACGACTTCCTGCACAATGCCATAAAGATTCCGGACACCGTTTCCAGCGTCTACATCAACGGAGCTCGGCTGGGAACCACCATGCAGACCAATGCGGGCGACTCCTCCGTAGTCAGGCTCAGCGATGAGATTATGAGCGAGGTTGCAGAGAATGGTACCTATGTCGGCATGAACACCATTGGCGGCTTGCCCTACCTGTCTGTATACGTAAAGATGGTGGATTCCTCCCTAGATCCTTCCATGGCCGTTACCATCGGTGTTGCAAAGGACTTCTCCGCTGTTCAGGCAACCTACATCTCCATCATTTCCGGGGCAATCGTCCAGGTGGCGCTACTGCTTGCCGGTGTCGCCGTCGCCATCATCCTGATTTTGGGACGGCTGGTTCTTGTGCCCATCAACTCCTCCATCAAAGCCTTTACAAATCTGAACGGCGGAGACGGCCTTGCGGACTTGACCTACCGCATCGAAATCAACCGTGAGGATGAGATAGGCGTGATGTGCGGCGAGGTGAACACCTTCATCGGGACGCAGCAGCACATCATGCAGGATGTGAAGAAGGCCAGCAAGGATATAACCGGAATCACGGAGACCCTAGCCTGCTCCGCAGAGGAAGCCGCCAGCTCCACCCAGCAGATTGCCGCCAACATCTCAAGCGTGAACCAGCAGGTCATCAAGCAGGGGCAGGCATTGCAAGAGGTGCAGGGAATCCTGCAGGACAGCGTGGACGGCGTGCACAACCTGGACAGCCTGATTGCCAACCAGTCCTCCGGCATCATCGAGTCTTCCTCCGCCATAGAGCAGATGGTGGGCAACATCACCGCCGTGTCGAATTCTGTCAACAGGATGGCGGAGGAGTACCAGCAGCTCATGGGCATCACCGAAACGGGACGGCAGCGGCAGGACGAGGTGGCCCGCCAAATCAACAACATGGCCGAGCAGTCCCGCCATCTTGCCGAGGCAAACAATGTCATCTCCCAGATTGCAAGCCAGACCAACCTTTTGGCCATGAACGCCGCCATCGAGGCGGCCCACGCCGGAGAGTCGGGAAAGGGCTTTGCCGTGGTTGCCGACGAGATTCGCAAGCTGGCCGAAACAGCCGCCACCCAGTCCAAGGCCATCAAGATGGAGCTGGGAAACATCTCCGGCATCATCCACGAGGTTGTGCAAACATCGGAGCAGTCCGTGCAGGAATTCGCCCAGATTACCAGCAAGGTTGCCAGCACCGAAGGCTTGGTGCGCGAGATTGACAATGCCATGATGGAGCAGCAGGTGTCCTCCAAGCAGGTTCTGGCCTCCCTGCGTGAAATTAACGAGGCCAGCGTCCAGGTTCAGCAAACCTCCAAGAAGATGGCGAACAACATCGTCCAGCTGGAGAATTCCTCCTCCAATTTGGACTTCATCGCCACCACTGTGGCAAACAGCATGGCGGAGATGGACAACGGAATCAAGGAGATTGGCCGGGCCGCCCAGACTGTCTCCGACGAGGTTATCCATGCCAGGGATTCCGTGAATGTGATGGACGGCATCCTGGAGAAATTCAAGCTGGAGGAGTAGCTTTTCAAAAGCGAACAGCTGGAATGGGGCGGGGTCTTTGTAATGCAGGGATCCCGTTTTTTTTGATTGAAGAGTGGTTTATTACGATAATTTTATCTTGACTTAAAAGTTTTTTTTTCGCTATAATAGTTAGCATAGGCTAATTTTACAGTGCTGCACTCCCGAAGTAGTGTGGGATGTTGTAGACAAGGAGGACAGTATGGGAATGAATCGTTTAGGAGCCTTTGTGCTGGGTGTCGCTGTTGGTGGTGTGGCTGTGTCAGTCGTCCGTTCTGCCGCTTTCAAAAAGGCGTGCTCCAAGGTGGTGGGGGCTGGTCTCCAGCTGAAGGATGAGGCTGCCGCTTTCATGGAGACGGTGAAGGAGGATGCTCAGGACATCATCGCAGAGGCCCGCCACAACAAGGCTGCAGCTGAGGTTGCTCAGGCATAATGAACGTTCGTGTTGTACATCGGTTGCCGGGACGCATTCGGCTGAGATATGACCGGCATTCTTTGTCCCAGCGTCAGGCGGCCCTTGTGCAGACGCTGGTTTCCATGCAGGAGGGCATCTCCTCCATCCAGATAAACGGCATTTCTGGCAGCATTCTGATTCACTATCAGGGAATCCAGGAAATGCAGGTTCTTTCTTATGTAAAGGTGCTTGACCGGCGGTATCTTGAGAACCAGGAGCTGCTGGCAAACGTTGTAGTTATTCCCCAGCGGGAAAGTCTTGTCTCCTTGTTGGTTTCACTGGCATTTCGTTTCGTAGTGGGAAGGTTCCTTCCCCTGTCAATCAGAAAAATCATGTCATTTCGTGCCATCATGCCCAGAATCAAGCAGGGTTTGTTGTCTGTGCTCAGTGGCAAGCCCTTCTGCGCCGACACACTGGATGCGGCGGCCTTCCTCATCGCCTACTTCACCGGAAACACTTCTACCGCCACCTCCATCGCCTTCCTTTTGAATATGGGCGACCGGCTGGAGGAATTTACTCGTCGCAAATCCTACGACACCCTGGCCCATTCCATCCTGTCACTGGAGGATATGGTGAGGGTGTTGCGGGATGGCGAGGAGCTGTCCATTGCTTCCCGGCTGCTACAGCCAGGGGATGTGGTGGTGTTGCGGTGCGGCTCGGTGGTTCCTGCTGACGGCAGGGTGATTGCTGGCGAGGGCATGATAAACCAATCCTCCATGACGGGGGAGAGCCTGCCGGTGCGGAAGGTGGCCGGAGATATCCTCTACGCCTCTACGCTGGTGGAGGAGGGTGAGCTGGAGCTGGAGGTGACTGCTGCTGGACACGAGACGAGGGCCAGCCGCATTGTTGCCATGATAGATGATTCCCAGTCCTTGAAGGCGACAGCCCAGGTGCGGGCGGAGCGGGTGGCAGATTCCTTGGTGAAATACAACTTCCTGCTGACCGCCGCCACCTATTTCATTACTAGGGACATCACCAAGGCCATGTCCACCCTGCTTGTGGACTATTCCTGTGCTATTCGTCTTTCCGCACCCATCTGCGTGCTGGCGGCCATGCGTGATTGTGCCCGCCAGGGCATCATCGTGAAGGGCGGCAAGTATTTGGAGGAGTTGCGGCGGGCCGATGTCTTTGTGTTTGACAAGACGGGTACTCTGACGGAATCCCAACCTAAGGTGGCCGCCGTGATTCCCTTTGGTGGACGCAAGGAAGAGGAGGTTCTGAAGCTGGCCGCCTGCCTGGAGGAGCATTATCCCCACTCTCTGGCCCGCGCCGTGGTGCAGGAGGCCGCCGACCGGGGCATAGACCATCGGGAGGAGCATACCCAGGTGGAGTATGTAGTGGCTCATGGAATCGTCTCCACGCTGGACGGCGTGAAGCTCAGGATTGGCAGCGAGCACTTCATCTTTGAGGACGGGGGGATTCCGCGGCCCAAGCGGATGAAGGCGGCAGTCACCCAGGCAGCGGAACGTGGCGACTCCCTGCTGTACTTTTCGGAGGGAGACGAGCTGGCCGCCGTCATCGCCATCCACGACACCATCCGCCAAGAGGCGGTGGATGCCATAAGGGAGCTGAAGGCTATGGGTGTGCGGGAGGTAGTGATGCTCACGGGAGACGGTGAGCGGACGGCCAGGGCCATTGCAAGTCAGGCGGGCATCACCTCCTACGTGGCTCAAGCTCTGCCGGACACCAAGGTGGAGTATGTCCGTACTCTTCGGCAGAAGGGGCACGTTGTCGCAATGATTGGAGATGGTATCAATGATGCCCCTGCCCTGGCGGAGGCTAGCGTAGGAATTGCCATGGGAGGGGCATCCTCAGTGGCCGGGGAGACGGCGGACATCATGCTGCCAGACAACGGGCTCCATGCCCTGCCCCAGCTGCGTCGCATCGGCCATCGTCTTGAGCGGCGGATTGGGCGCAACAACACTGTGATTGTGGCTATCAATTCCCTGCTGATGGCAGGAGGGCTTGCTGGCATTGTTCCTGCCACCGTGGCGGCCATGCTCCACAACAGCTCCACCGTGGCCATCAGCATGGCATCCATGCGGCCCATGGTGCGGCTGGAGGGTTAGCCATGAATGTAACCAGCTTCTTTCCCGGACGGATTCGTTTGCGGGGAGAAATTTTCCGGGACATGGAGATTGCCTCGACCATGAGGCAGGCGGTGGAGTGGCATCCGGCGGTCCAGGAGATTCAGCACAACCAGCGGACTGGCAGTGTACTCATCAGCTACGACGAAAATTTGTTGCCAATGGCAAGGATTGAGGCCTTGTCTGCCCAGCTGCTGGAGCTGCGGGACCTGTGCCTCCACTATGTACCCAAGAAGAAACCAGTAATTCTGGAAATGATTGACCGTATTTCCAGAAGCTTTGCCGAGTCCTAGACTTGGTTTTTAAAATGAAAAGGCCGCTTGCCTTGAGTTTTTCTCAAGACAGGCGGCCTCTTTTTTAGCGGGCTTTTAGCAGCCTTGGCAGGAAAATTATTCCCACCACAAAGAGGGCAAGGGCAGCAGTCCAAGCGGCAACCGGACTCAACACAAAGCCGCCAACCACAAATCCGATGAAGGTACACACGGCTACAAAGAAGGCATAGGGAATCTGAGTTGCCACGTGCTCCAGGTGGGGGCAGCTGGCACCCGTGGAGGACAGGATGGTGGTGTCGGAGATGGGGGAGGCGTGGTCGCCGAAGACAGCACCACCGATGATTGCTGCCATGGAAATCATGGCGGCGTTGGTGAGGCCGGCAAGATCCATGCCCAGACCGGTGGCCAAGCCAGTGACAATGGGCATTCCGATGGGAATCATGATGCCAAAGGTTCCCCAGCTGGTTCCCGTGGCAAAGGAAATCACGGCGGACAGCACAAAGAGGATGCAGGGCAAAAGCTGGATGGGGAAGCCGCCGTCGCTCACCACCTGTGACAGGTAGAGTCCCAGTCCCAGGCCGCCGTCGGCACGGGGAGACTTAATGATGGTGCCGATGGACCAGGCCATAGTCAGGATGATGAGGGCAGGCAGCATGGACTGGATGCCGTTGCGCAGGGCTTCTCCTGCCTCCTTCAGATTGAGCAGGCCACGGGCCAGATAGTAGATGTAGGTGGCGGTGAGGGTAAACATCACGGCATACCAAAGCGCCATGGAGGAGTCGGTGTCATTGAAGGCATCTCCCAGGGTCATGGAGGACATAGCCTGCCCCATGGTGGTGATAGTCTCTCCGTCGATGGCTCCCAGCCAGGTAACGATGGGGAAGAAGGCTACGGCGCTGACAATCAGCACGATGATGGGAAAGAGCATGTCAATAGGCTTTGCCGTGTCCTCCCCCTCTTCCTCCTCGGTACCGGAGGCGGGGCCGTATTTTTCTGCATTAAATAGGATTCCCTGCTTTGCCAGCTCCTCGGACTGCCGCATGGGACCAAAATCCCGCTTCAGGAAGATGATGGTCAGCACCATAACCAGTGCTAGCAGGGCGTACAGGTTGTAGGGAATTGCCTTGATGAAGAATTCGAACTCGGTCATGCCCATCATCTCAAATCCTTGGGAATCACGGACAATGGACATGACGGTGACTACCCAGCTGGAAATGGGGGCGATGATACAGACTGGTGCGGCAGTGGAGTCCAGGATGTAGGCAAGCTTGGCACGGGAGACACCGGTTTTGTCGCTGATGGGCCGCATCACCGTGCCCACGGACATGGAGTTAAAGTAGTCGTCGATGAAAATCATCAGGCCAAAGATAAAGGTCATAAATTGGGAGCTTGTCCCGGTTTTGAGCTTTGCCGAAGCCCAGTGACCGAATGAGCGGGCCGCACCAGTTTTAGTGAGCATTCCCACCAGGCCGCCCAGCAGGGCGCAGAACAGGAAGATGCGGATGTTCCAGCCATCTGCCAGAGAACCGGCCAGCAGGTCGGTAAGCATCATCAGGGCGGTTCCGGGATTGCCGCCAGCAACAATCAATGCCCCTGAAAAGATTCCCAAAAAGAGGGATACAATCACGTCCTTGGTAATAAAGGCCAGGACGATGGTGAGCAGGGGAGGAATGATTCCCCACAATCCAAAATGGTCCATTTTAAACCTCTCGACTCTCAAAAAGTAAAATATTTTAGCATAGAAAACCAGTACTATACAATATTGATGGGAGGAAGTTGCATATTGTAAGCACATTTGGTTTGTGGTAGTATTTGGACATGGAACGACCAAAAATTTGCCTGTGCCTTACCGGAAACACCCTCGCCGAGGATTTGGAAATCATAGAGACATACCGCAACTGGATTGACATGGCGGAGCTGCGGGTTGATTGTCTGGACAGGGACGAGCGTCTGCATATCCGAAAATTTCCCCAGATGGCAGGAATTCCCTGCATCCTCACCATCCGGCGCAACATTGACGGCGGACAGTTTGTGGAGGGAGAGGCTGCCCGCACCATGCTTTTTGCCCGTGGTCTAGCCTTTGCCGAGCAGGATATACGCAAGAATTTTTCCTACGTTGATTTGGAGGAGGACTACCACGTTTCAAGTCTCCAGGATGCCGCCCTTGCCTTTGGAACCCGAATCATCCGCAGTGCACACAATATGGAAAGCCGCATTGAGGATATTCCCGCCCGTCTAGCAAAGATGCGAATCACCGGCTTTGAGATTCCAAAGATAGCCTGTATGGTCAAAAACTTGTCGGATGTAACCGAGATGTTCCGGCAGGCTGCCACGCTAGAGCCTGGCCAGCAGATTCTCTGCGCCATGGGACCCTTGGGATTGCCCACCAGAATCCTAGCCGACAGGATGAACTCATTCCTCACCTTTGTGTCGCCCAAGGACGCATCCCCATTGCAGGGCATTGGGCACATCGATCCGCTTACCATAAACAAGATTTATGGCTTCCGTTCTATCGACAAGGATACGGACATCTATGGCATTATCGGGTATCCTCTGGAGGCCACGGATAGCCCCGCCATCCATAATGCCGGATATAGGAACCATGGGATGAATGCCACCTACATTCCTATCCGGACGGAAACGGTGGAGGAGGCGCTGGAATTTGCCGAAGTGGTGGGAGTGCGGGGCCTTTCCGTCACCATCCCCCACAAGGAAAAAATCCTCCCCCATTTGGTTTGTCAGGCTCCGCAGGTACGGGACATTGGTGCCTGCAATACCATTGTGAGGACAGCGGAGGGCTGGAGCGGCTACAATACCGACGCAGAGGGAGTGATGATGGCACTCAAGGAATTTTTGGGAGTCAGGGACCTCTCCCATACCCGTGTGGCTATCATTGGTGCAGGCGGAGCCGCCCGTGGTGTGGCCTATGCCGTCCGCCAGTTGAAGGGAAGGGCCTGCATCTTTAACCGCACCGTAGCCAAGGCAAAAAGGATTGCAGACAGCTTTGGATTTAAGTGGGCCACCCTAGGACAGGAATCCCTTCATCGGCTGGATCGCTACTCAGATGTTATTATCCAGACCACCTCCAAGGGAATGGGTGCAAGCATTCCCTCCACAGCAGACAATGACCCCCTGTACTTCTATGAATTCAAGGGAACGGAGGCCCTGTATGATATTGTGTATCATCCAGAGATGACCCCCATCATGCACCGAGCATCCTTGGCAGGATGCAAGGTCTCCAACGGATATTCCATGCTACAGCACCAGGGATACAAGCAGTTTAAATACTTTACCGGAGTTGACTACTGATGGCGGCGCTTTCTCTAGCGGAACAAAAGAGGCTGGCTGGATTCTCTGGGGTGGACAGCCTGATTGAGGAGGGGCTGATTTTTTCAGGAATGAAGATTGGCCTGGGAACTGGCTCTACCGCCATGCCCGCCGTGGAGCGGCTGGCATTTTATCTCCAGTCTGGCAGGGTGCAGGACATTAAGGCTGTGGCAACCAGCTTCCAGACCTCCATTGCCTGCGAGCGGCTGGGAATTCCCCTCTACTCCCTGAACTCCGCTCCCATCGGAGGACAGCTTGACTTGACCATTGACGGTGCGGACGAAATCAGCCCGGAAAACCACCTCATCAAGGGCGGAGGAGCCGCCCTCCTGCTGGAAAAGATTGTGGCGTACAACAGTCGTCAGTTTGTGGTGGTGGCAGACTCCTCCAAGGATGTTCCTCATCTGGGAACCGGCTTTGCCCTGCCGGTGGAAATCATTGCCGAGGCACGGAGCAGCCTGGTTCGTCAGCTGGAGACTTTGGAAGCCAGCTGTACCCTGCGGGAGGGAGTCCGCAAGGCGGGGCCGGTGGTGACGGACAACGGAAATCTGATTTTGGACCTGCTGTGGGAACAGCCGGTGGATGCCGCCGCCATGGAGGACAAAATCAAGGCCATGGCGGGCGTGGTGGAGGTGGGCTTCTTTACCAAGAACAAGCCCCGCTGCTACATCGCCCGCAGTGATGGCAGCGTTACGGTACGGTAGGAGCTTCTGGACTGCCTTTGGGAGCCGGTTTGAGGAAATGCCGGCAAAGGCTGGCTCAATCCATCTGAAAGCAATTGTTCTCGTCCCTGAATTCTTTCTAGATTGCAGCGCTAACAGCTGAAATCATGGAAAAATCAACGGCTGCTTGAAAAGGCTGTTTCCAATGGAAACAGCCTTTTGTTTTTCCCAGACAGGAGTGGCGGGGTGGAATGTCTCACCAACAGACTCCATCTTTCCCTACCTCATCAGTACTTCCGCCAAGCGCTCGGCAGTGAAGCCAAAATGCTCGGCAACCTTGGCGGCGGGACCTGACGCTCCGAATCCACTGAGGCAGAATAAGTCCCCTGCGCTGGTAGCCACTGCCTCCCATCCCATTCTAATTCCAGCCTCTGCCACCACCACACGTGGCGCTCCGCCGAGAATCCTCTCCCGCAACTCCGTGGGCTGTCCTAAAAACAATTCCCTGTCCATTACAGAGACAACACGAATCTTCTTGTCCTTAACTAGGTTGGCGGCTTTGAGCGCCATCTCCACCTCAGAACCCGTGGCCACAATAGTGATATCCGGAGTGTCTCCCCCCTTCCGCACAATGTAGCCACCACATTTGATAGTGTTTTGCCAGTCGGAGTCTTCCTTCTCAAAGACAGTGAGATTCTGGCGGCTCAGCAGCAGGCACACGGGATGGTCCTTGACCGCCATCGCCATCCGCCAGGCCTCGTTCGTCTCCTCCGCATCGGCGGGACGCAACACCTGTACGCCGGGAATACCTCGCAGTGAGGACAGGGTTTCGACAGGCTGATGGGTGGGGCCGTCCTCGCCCACAAAGATTGAGTCGTGGGTCAGGATGTAGATGACCGGCAACCTCATCAGGGAGGCGACACGAAGGGCTGGCCGCTCATAGTCGGCAAAGACGGCAAAGGTAGCACAAAATCCACGCAACCCACCGTGGAGGCTCAGTCCTGAACTGATGGCTGCCATGGCGAACTCACGGATTCCGAATCGGATGGTACGCCCCGCAGGATTCTCTGGAGTGTACACCCCGAAATCCTTCAGGGCGGTGGAGTTTGGCCCCTCCAAGTCGGCAGAGCCACCCACCAAAGAAGGACAGGCTCCGGCAATCAGCGGCAGTGCCTTCCCAGATGCGGCCCGTGTAGCAAGGGATTCGCCTACCTTATAGCTAGGCAGCTCAACATCGGCCATGTCCAAGCAATGCATGTCATCCCAGAGCTTTCTCAAGTCAGGGTTGGCAGCAGACCAGGCGGCAAAGGTCTCGTTCCAGTTGGCCTGGGCCTGGGCAAGCTCAATTCGGCGGGACGCAAAATACTCGTAGGCCTCCGGTACCACGTAGAATGTCTTTTCCGGGTCAAGGCCCAGCTCCCGCTTTGCCTTCCCGATGTTCTCCTCCCCTAAAGGAGCGCCGTGTGCAACGGCCGTTCCTGCCACGGGGCTCCCCTTTCCGATGACGGACTTCAGCATGATGAGGGTGGGCTTGTCCTTCTCGGCCTTGGCCTCATCCACCAATCTTGCAATTCCCGCCATGTCGTACATATCGCCCTGCAGCACCTGCCAATTGTATGCACGGTAGCGCCCGGCTATGTCCTCGGTAAAGGTGATGTCGGTGGAGCCGTCTATACTGATTTTATTTTCATCGTAGAATACAATCAACTTGCCCAGCTTGAGATGGCCGGCCAGACTTGATGCCTCCGCAGAAACGCCCTCCATCAGGCAGCCCTCGCCTACCAGAACGTATGTATAATGGTCAACTACCCTATGCTCCGCCGTGTTAAAGCGAGCGGCCAGCATGGTCTCGGCAATGGCTTCCCCCACAGCCACGGCAATCCCTTGGCCAAGAGGTCCGCTGGTGCATTCAACGCCATCAGTGTCCCCGAACTCAGGATGGCCAGGGCAAGGGGAGCCAATCTGACGGAACGACTTGATGTCATCCATGGTCACCTTATAGCCACTGATGTGGAGGATGGAATACAGGAGCATGGAGCCATGTCCGGCGGAAAGCAGGAATCGATCTCGGTCAGCCCAGCCTGAGTCAGCGGGATTGTGCCGCATCACCTGGCCGTACAAGACTGCCGCTAGCTCTGCACACCCCAATGGCAATCCTGGATGGCCGGAATTCGCCTTTTGGATGGCGTCCATAGACAAACTACGGACAGACAATGCAATTGCTTCTAAACTCATATCTCACTCCTCAAACCTGTTTTCCGCAGGCCATCCATCCAAGCGCTTACCGGATTTACCTACATGGGCCTGCACCCGCCCAATTATAGCAGGGACATTTATTATTATCAATGAAAAAGCCTTGAACGCACAAACCGAGAAGATAGCCCTGTCTCAGCTACTCCTTCTTCGTGGCCTTGTTTTTTACAACAGAAAAGCGATTCTTGTAGCACTTGGAGAGGGCATCCTTCAACTCGGCGGACACCTCCTCAAAGTTATACTCCATCCCTTCTAAAGACACAGCCATAGTCCGCACATCCTCGTCCTTGAGACTTTGGTCATGGAGCAGCCCTTCCAACATATACTGGATGTGGGTGGAAAGCTGGGTCAGAATCACAAGCGGCTGCTGAGGAAAATGCTCCAGCTGGTCATCCACCTCGTCCAGCTCCAATACCAAGGCAAAAACCTTGCTGTGAAGCTCCAGCAAACGATGGCGCACCGGCCCCCGCTCAAAGTCAGCAAACCAGTTGTAATGCGCCTCGAATTTACTTCTCCTCGCCCTGATTGTTCCCTGTAGACGCTTTCTTTTGATGATTGCAAGGGGATGACTTGTCTCTCCCAAAATCAGGTTTACCAAAAAGTCCTCGTTGTTTTCCTTTTGATACAGGCCGTCCACAATCCATGAGTCAAAGATAATCCGTGGCCACAGCATCATCTCTGCATTCATCTGTTCGGTACTCCAAACGGTGGAATCCTTTTCCTCCGGCCGGTCGCTCGGCTGGAGCCACGGCCCCACCGCAGGCACCTCCTGCCCCTTGAACCACAGACGGGTTTCCACGCCATAGGGCTCCATCCCCACCAGCTTGGAACGTTTGATTCCCTCCTCAATCGTCCCGGAAATATCCCTGCACAGCTCCTTTTTATGGATAAAGAACACCCTCGCCAGCTGCTCTTCTATCGTGGTTCCCGGCCCCAGACTGCCAAAGCTCTCCAAGAGCCTCTTTTCCAAGCGCTTGTACCAGTCCATCCGTTGCTGATCCGCTGGCTGCTGCTGGAAGGGATGCTCCTTGTGGTTGCACAGGGGGCGAATTCTGACAACCGAGCCACGCCAATCAATCACCTCCGCCAAAAGCACATCCCCCCGCTTAAAATCCCATTCCTTGAACAAGTCACTGCAATCCGTTACCGTCAGCCACACCGTCTGGGGCAAATCCTCGTCAAAGGAACGGAGCACCGTGTCATGGGCAGCCGGATCCGAGAGGATGAACTGCATGGCATATTCCTCGCCAAAGAGGGAAAAATGTGGCAAAACCTCCCGCAGGGGAAATTCCATTTCCTTGTGGGGAAGAACAGCGTTGTCAAAGGAAAACCGGATGAAGCCCGAAGGCTGCTCGGAATCCACAAAGGGAATGCACCGATGCCCCGCCACCAGATAGCCCCCCTCAATTTCCCTTGCGCTAGGCTTTATAGTAAACGGCGCTCCAGTAAAGGCTCCCGCCCTTGTCAGAAAAAGTCCGTCTTGAAGAGGAAAAACAAAGGGATTCATTTCCAAATAGGCTTCTACCTCACCAACAGTCATATTCAGACCAATAAACGCAAAGCCATTGTGAATGTCCTTTGCAGAAAATGGCTCCATCTGGATGCGGATAAAATCCATCAACAGGTTTTCAATGGTGGAATTCATTCCCTACATCATATAGTGCAACAGGTCAAAAATCAAGTGAGACAGCTTGACTATGAGCCATCCTGACCCAGATAATCTCAATTCCAAGCAAGAGGCTTCGGCACGTCGGCACATTTGTCCCGACCTCTTCATAATGACACACAAAAATGTTTCATTATGACACCATAATCTTTTGCCAGATTTTCCTATTCCTCCGCTCTCACTCTGAATTGTCTTTCATTTTTAGAAAGCATTATCAATATTTCATTGATTTATAAAGATTTAATTTTACCTTAATTTTTTTATAATTATTTGCAAACTTGGCACGGCACTTGCTAAATTATTAGTGTATAGCTGAGACACTTCAGCACAGCACTATCTACCAATGGAGGTAACAACATGAACTCATTAGCATTCTTTAACCCACGGTTTACATCGGATCTTTTTGATGTAATTGACAGGAATCTGGCTGATCTTGTGCCCTCACAGGCAACAACTCCAGTGGTTTCACCCAAGGTGGACGTTCGCGAGACTCCCAACGCCTACATCCTGGACATGGATCTCCCCGGCATGAGCGAAAAGGATGTTGAAATCAATTTGAAGGATCGGGTGCTTTCCATCTCATCCAAGATGGAAGAAAAAAAGGAGGAGAAGAAGGATGGCGAGTGGCTCATCAAGGAGCGCCGCTCCAGCTGCTTTTCCCGCCGCTTTACCCTGCCCCAGGACATCGACGCGGAAAAGGTAACAGCCGAATTCAAGCATGGAGTGCTGTCGGTGGACATTCCGCGCAAGCCTGAAACACAGGCCAAGCAAATCGCCATCACAGTAAAATAAATGGATTCCGGCGGCAGTTACCGCTGATTCAACAGCATCACTCCTTAGATTTTGGGGCTGACCTTTTTCAAGTCAGCCCCAATTTTTACAGTGCCAGAGCGAAAGGCTATCTAATATCCTCAATCTCCAAGGTGGACTCCTGCAAAATCTCCTCGCACTTGGGACGCTCCACGCCGGTTACTTTGACGGTGCATCGCCGCTGGGACAGGTCATCCCCGTCAAACGTTACCAGAGACACAATGTTTCCGTTGGCATCGGCAATGGCCTTGGAAACCTGGGCAATCATGCCCGGCCTTTCCTCCACCCGGAAGGTCGCCCGAATTCCGTCATGGCGAGCACCAAACATGTCTACAAAGGTGCGGAACAAATCCGTCTCGGTAATGATGCCCACCAGCAGCTCTCCCTTCATCACCGGGAGACAGCCTACCTCCGAATCGGCCATGATTCGGGCAGCCTCCTCCACCACCTCCGTCTGCTGGACCGTCAGCACCTGGCGCTCCATCACGGTTTCCACCTTCAGTTTGGAAAGCAGGTAGCTGATTTCATACATATCCAGAGTAGTCGCCGCCGAGGGGCTTGCCTTTACCAAGTCCTTCTTGGTCACAATTCCCACCAGCCGATTGTTCTTGTCCAGCACCGGCAGCTTGCCAATCTTTTCCCTTGTCATCAACGCCCGGGCATCATTTACTGACATGTCAGGCGAAACAAAAATCGGATTCCGTGTCATTACATTTGCAATAATCATTTTTCCTCCTCAGGCATCTATTCTAGCCGCCAAGATAGGCGGCCTTCACTGCATTGTCCTTGGCCAAGTCGCCCGCATCACCGGACTTTGTGACCAAGCCTGTCTCCAAGATATAGGCTCTGTCTGCAATTGACAGGGCCTTGTATGCGTTCTGCTCCACCAAAAGCACCGTGGTTCCGGCCTTGTTGATTCGCTGGATGATGGAAAAAATCTCGTCTACCAGAATGGGGGCCAATCCCATGGAGGGCTCGTCCAGCAGCAAGAGACGTGGCTTTGACATCAGAGCCCGCCCCATGGCCAGCATCTGCTGCTCTCCGCCGGAAAGGGTTCCTGCTACCTGACGAATCCGCTCCTTCAGCCGAGGAAACATCTCGTACACCATCTCCAGGTCCTCCTTGATTCCTCCCTTGTCCTTGCGGGTAAAGGCGCCCATTTCCAAATTGTCCCGAACGGAAAGGTTGGCAAAAATACGCCGACCCTCCGGCACCTGAATCAGTCCTCTGCGGACAATTGCGTCGGGAGACATGGCGCTTATATCCTCATCCTCAAAGACAACGCTTCCACCAGCCTTCTTGATGATGTTCGAAATTGAATGGAGGGTGGTGGTTTTTCCCGCACCGTTTGATCCGATGAGGGTGATGATTTCGCCCTGGTTCACCTCAAAGCTGATACCCCGCAGGGCCTTGATAGCTCCATAAGAAACCTCCAAGTCCGTCACCTTCAGCATCATAGACTTACCTCCCCGCCAGTCTGGTCTGTACCGAGATATGCTTTGATTACGTCAGGATTTGACCTGATTTCATCCGGTGTGCCGCTGGCAATAATCCGCCCGTAGTCCAGAACCATCAGCCGCTCACAGATTCCCATAACCAGGTGCATGTCATGCTCAATCAAAAGGATGGTCAGGCTGAATTCCTTGCGGATAAAGGCGATGAGCTTCATCAGCTCGTCGGTTTCCTGGGGATTCATTCCAGCCGCAGGCTCGTCCAGCAGCAGCATCGAAGGATTTCCCGCCAAGGCACGGACAATCTCCAGCTTGCGCTGCTCGCCGTAGGGCAGATTTGCCGCAACCTCGTCCTTTTTGTCATCAATCTTAAAAAGCTGGAGCAGGTCCTCAACCCTTCCGGTCATCCGCTGCTCGTCCAAGCGGAAACGAGGAGTCCGCAGCAGCACATCCCAGGGCTTCACCTTCCGCTGGGAATGGAGGGCAATACGAACGTTGTCGGCCACCGTCAGCTTGCCAAAGAGCCTGATGTTCTGGAAGGTGCGGGCAATGCCAATGTGGTTCAGCTGGGCAGGAGTCTTTTTCGAGGCAACGTGGACACGCCCCTGTCTGTCCCAAAAGTTTATCTCCCCCTCAGTCGGTGTGTAAATGCCGGAAAGCATGTTGAACACGGTGGTCTTTCCCGCACCGTTTGGGCCAATCAGTCCCACCAGCTCACCTGCATGAAGCTCGCAATTAAAGTTGCTGACAGCCCGCAAACCACCGAACACTATGGAGATGTCATTTGCCTGTAGCAAGAGGCTTGAATTCTGGCTCATCTCTCATCTCCTTTTTCAGAGGGCTCCTTGGCAACGGCCAGCTTTTTCTTTCCACGCCCCCCGACGAATGCCATCAGCCTGTCCCAAAGGCCCACAAAAGAAATTTCCTTCATGCCCAGCAATCCCTGTGGGCGGAACAGCATGACAAAAATCAAAATTAGCGGATAAATCAACAGGCGATAATCCTGCAGAAACCGCAGAAACTCCTGTAGGTAGGTCAGCACAAAGGCGGCGATGACAGAGCCTGTCACCGACCCCATGCCGCCCAGCACCACAAAAATCAGGTAGTCGATGCTACGGTTAAAGGAGGCCAAATCTGGCTTTACAAATCCGATGAAGGGAGCGTACAGGGCACCGCCGATTCCTGCAATGCAGGAGGCAATGGCAAAGCCAATCATCTTGTACTTAAACACGGAGACACCGTTGGAATTGGCGGCAATCTCGTCTTCACGAACAGCAAGAATGGCACGTCCGTAGGTTGAACGGATAAAATTCTGTAGCAGCACAATCACCAGCACCAGCATCCCGATGACAATCAGATAGGCGTAATCCCCACGGGCGGCAAAAATCGTGGTAAACCGCAGGCCGTTGGCTCCTCCTGTCCACTCCTTGAAGTTTACCAGCAGCACCCGAATAATTTCTCCAAAGCCCAGAGTCACGATGGCAAGGTAATCCCCCTGAAGCTTGAGCGTGGGAAAACCAATCAGAATGCCAAACACCACCGTCACCAGGGCCGCAACCACGATGCTCACAGGCAGAGGCAGCCCCGCCGTCTGGGTCAGGATGATTGTGGTGTAAGAACCGATGGCCATAAAGCCCGCCTGCCCCAGGGAAAGCTGGCCGGTGATGCCGCAAATCACATTTACACTGATGGCCATGATTGCGTTCACTCCGCCCAGAGTGATGATTTGGGCGGTGTAGGCATCAATAACTCCTGCCACAATCAGCAGATAGGGCACCACAATTGCGGCCACGGCAACGCAGCCGGGAATCAGCATGTCACGAACAACCTTGTTTCTCATACCTTTACCCTCATCTTCTCACCGAGAATTCCTGTGGGCTTTACCAGCAGGATGATGATGAGGATTGAAAAAGAAATGGCATCGGAAAACTGGGAGACCAAAAATCCCTTGGTCATGGTCTCTGCAATTCCCAGAATGTACCCTCCAAGCATAGCCCCCGGCACAGAGCCAATGCCACCAAGGACGGCGGCTACAAAGGCTTTCAACCCCGGCATCGTTCCCATGGTGGGCTCAATCTGCGGATAGGCCGTGGCATACAGCACACCTCCCGCCGCCGCCAGCACCGCACCCAGAGCAAAGGTAAAGGCAATGGTCTTGTTCACCGAGATTCCCATCAGGCTGGCTGCCTGCATATCATAGGACACCGCCCGCATGGCCTTTCCCGTCTTAGTATAGTTGATGATGTAATTCAGGATTATCATCAGGATGGCAGACAAGGCGATGACTATCAACTGGATGTTCGAGATTGAAATGGGGCCAAGGCTGATGTTTATCGTCTGCATAGTGGGATACTGACGCGGATTCGGGCCAATGAAAGGCAGGACACGAGCCCCATTCTGCAGAATCAATGACACGGCAATTGCCGTAATCAAGGAGTTGAGCCGTGGGGCAGAGCGAAGGGGGCGGTAGGCAAAGCGCTCAATCAAAATAGAAATAACCGCACATACAACCATCGCAAAGATAAAGGCCAACAGCATTCCCACTGGCCTTGTTCCAAACTGCCGCAGCACAAAGTACCCGGAATAAGCCCCCAGCATCAAAATGTCGCCATGGGCAAAATTAATCAGCTTTACAATTCCATACACCATGGTATATCCCAAGGCAATCAACGCATAGACGCTTCCCAGAGACAGACCATTTATCAATTGCTGAAGAAATAAACTTCCCGCATCCATACATAAACTCCGTTTTCTACCTGATTTAACAATGATAAATTCAGAAAGATTGAGACCTTATAAATTTGTCCAATTATTTTACAATAATTCCCTGACTTGTAAAAGACATTTCTTCAATATTATACATCTTTTTGTATTGTAGCTAAAAATGACCCGAAAACATCCGCTCAGATGCTCCGGGCCATTCCTTGTCACTCAATCATTAGGGATTGACCGTGGCCTTGTACACGGGAGTCAGCTTGTCGCCATCCTTCACAATCTCCAGCATAACCGCAGGCTTTACCGGATTACGCTTTTCGTCAAAGGTCAGGTTTCCGGTCACATAGGATCCGTCGGTCTTGGTGAGCTGATCCTTCAACACAGCGGCATCCACAGAATCAGCGGCAACCATGGCATCCTTCAACAGGTACACGCAGTCATACCCAAGGGCGGCAAAGGACACCGGAGTCGAACCAAACTTCTCACGATAGCTGTTTACAAAGGTCACCACCTTCTCGTCTGTTGAATCATCAGCGGCATAGTGATTTGAGTAGAAGCCATTCAGCACCTCGTCACCAGCATTGTCAATGATGCCGTCCCAGCCGTCTGCACCAACGATGGGAGCATTGATTCCCTGGGCACGCAGCTGCTTTGCAATCAGGGCAACGGTTCCGTAATAATCGGGCAGATACACAACATCGGGATTGGTGGTCTTAATCTTTGTCAGCTGGGCGTTAAAATCCTTGTCGCCGGTGCTGTAGGACTCCTCTGCCACAAGGGTTCCACCCCCCTGCTCAAAGGCAACCTTAAAGTTCTCATACAGTCCGATTGAATAGTCGTTCTGAATGTCGTAGAGGACAGCAGCATTCTTGGCGCCGAGGGTCTCCAAGGAAAACTTACCGCCCACGGTTCCCTGGAAGGGGTCAATGAAACAGGCACGGAACACATAGTCACCAGCATCGGTGATGTCAACCTGGGTGGCAGCAGGAGCAAGCAGCAGGACCTTTTGGGCCTGGGCCAGGGAAGTAATGGCGGCAGTACAACCAGAGGTCAAAGACCCTATGATAATATTGCACTTGTCCCTAGTGACGAGCTTTTTGTATGCATTCACGGACTTCTCAGGACTTCCCTCGTCGTCTTCGGCAATGAGCTCCAGCATCTTTCCATTCACACCTCCAGCGGCATTAATCTCGCTGATAGCCATTTCCACACCATTGCGACACTCAGTGCCAAAAACAGCGACATTACCAGAAAGCGGGAAGATTCCACCAATCTTGACCGTATCCGCTGCCTCCTTGCTACAGCCGGTAAATGTCATACCAACTGCAAACAGCACAAAAAGAACAAAGATTGTTTTCTTTGCAATTTTTTTCATTGTAACCTCCATATATTCATATTATTGTAATAAAACGCAAGTTCTTTGTCTATTGCTTTAAAAACGAAAAAGCCGCCCTGTACAATAGGACGGCCTGCGCTGTCTTTCTTCAATCAGACAGACTTACCATTCTTGATTGCTGCCTTGCAGTACTTGCAAATCTTTGCCTTCTGGCCATCAATCTCCTGCTCATACAGCACCTTGATTGCCTCCTTCTTGCAACGGGCACACACGCCACGTCCGTGGGCAGCCAAATCGTGAATTCCTTTTCCGCGATGAGATTTAGACATCGTAACTCCTCTGCAGGAAAACCTGCAACCTTATTCAGAAGCCTTCTCGGCAGATTCGTCTGCAGTTGCTTCAGCCTTCGCCTTGGTTTTAGCTGATGCGGACTTCTTCGCAGGAGCCTTCTTTGCATCAGCATCCTTCTTCTCAGAAGAAGACTTCTTTTCAGCTGAAGCCTTCTTGGGAGCGACCGTCTTTTCGGCAGGAGCCTTATCCTTCTTTGCGTCCTTTTTCTCGGCCTTTTCTCCAGAATCGAGCTTGTAATCCACAAGCTCAAGGATAACCATATCAGCCGCATCACCTTGGCGGAATCCGAGCTTTAGCACACGGGTATATCCACCAGGACGATCCTTCATCCTAGGTCCGATGTCCGTGAACAGCTTGGCCAAGATTGTCTCATCCTGAATGTAGCGAGCTGCCTGACGACGGTTATGCACGGAGTCAACCTTGCTCCGTGTAATCAACTTCTCGGCCGCCTTCCGCACCTCAAGTGCCTTGGCCTTTGTCGTAGTAATTCGCTCATACCGAAAGAGCGAAGTCACCATGTTCCTGGACATTGCACGGCGATGCGCAGTTGTCCGGGAAAGAGGGTTAAATCCATTCTTATGATTCATCAGATTCTTCCTTCTGCTTTGGCAAAGTGTCGGCATCCTTCAGATGACTATAGTCAGTCATGCCCAAGTTCAAACCCCATTCCATGAGCTTTTCCTTGATTTCCAAGAGGCTCTTCTTGCCAAAATTACGAGTTTTACCGATGTCATCCTCTGTCTTTCTCGTCAACTCCCCGATAGTTCGGATATTGGCGTTTTTAAGACAGTTGGAAGACCGAACCGACAGCTCCAGTTCGTCAACAGGGGTACTGAGAAGCCTTCGTATTTTCTCGTCACCCTCATCCAGCTCCCTGTCATGTCCAAGCTCACTGTCATTGAAATTTATGAAAACAGCAAAGTATTCCTTTGCAATCTTCGCAGCCTCTGCAAGTGCATCCTCCGGAGAAACCGTTCCGTCCGTCCAGATTTCCATCACCAGCTTCTCATAGTCGTTCCGCTGACCGACACGACAAGGCTCAATCGCATACTTGACCTTCAGGACAGGGGTATAAATCGCATCCATTGCCAGTGTACCAACAACTTCAATGAGATGCATATTGTCTTCTGCAGGTACATATCCCTTGCCACAACCAACCTGAATCTCAATGTCCAAATGAGCCCCCTCCATCATGGTGAGGACGGTCAAGTCCTTGGACAAAACCTGCAGGCCCTCACGAGCAAAGTCATTGCTCGTAACCGTACCCGGCCCCCTGAATTCATAGAGGAAGGTTTCCTGCTCAACGTCTCCGGTCAGCCGCAAGCGGATCTGTTTCAAGCTGTTCAATACCTCAAGGGTGTCCTCAACAACACCCGGAATCTTCTCGAACTCACTGGGGATTACATGAGGAACGCCCTCCTCACCATAAGATTGGATTCTTACAGACACAATTGCATACCCCTGTACAGAAGACAAGAGAATTCTGCGCAATGTATTTCCCACAGTAGTACCAAATCCCGGCTCAAACGGATGGGCAACAACCTTTCCATACTCGGAATTTGTCACTTCCTGTTCAAAGGTAATTCCCCGAGGCATCTTAAAACTTTTAAGCAGATTTTTCCGGGCCATCAGCACTCCTCTTACTTGGAATACAACTCAACCACGAGTTGCTCTTTGATATCAGCAAGATCCAGCACCTCTTCCCTGCGGGGATAGGCTGCAAAAGTTCCCTTCTGGGCATCCACGTCAATGCTTACCCAAGGCATTGTACCGGACCTGGAAACCTCGCTCAAGGCATCCATAATCACGGCCATCTTTTTGCTCCCCTCACGCACCTCGATGGTGTCTCCCGGCTTTACACTATAGCTTGGGATGTTCACAGACTTTCCGTTTACCAAGATATGCCTGTGGGAAACAAGCTGGCGTGCCTGAGAACGAGTGGAGGCAAAGTGCAAGCGATACACAACGCTATCCAGACGGCTCTCCAGCAACTTAATCAGGTTCTCGCCAGTTACTCCGCTCATCCGCTGCGCCTGCTCAAAGGTCAAATGAAACTGCTTTTCCAGCATTCCATACATCCGCTTAATCTTCTGCTTTTCACGCAGCTGAAGACCGTACTCGCTCCTCTTGCCAACACGGGCCTTGGGGTCCTTGCCAGGAGCGGCCCGCTTCTTGTTGATGGGACACTTATCGCTATTGCAACGCTCGCCCTTCAGGAACAACTTCCTCTGTTCTGTCCTACAAAGCCTACAAACAGGGCCTGTATATCTAGCCATTCTTCCAGTACTCCTCTACTACATACGGCGTGTCTTTCGGGGCCTGCATCCATTGTGGGGGATGGGGGTCACGTCGGAAATCGACTTTACCTTCAGTCCCATAGCTCCCAAGGAACGCACGGCGGACTCACGTCCGACACCAGGACCCTTTACATACACATGAACTTCCCGCAAGCCATAGCTTGCCGCCCTCTGGACAGCTGTCTCTGCAACAGACTGAGCGGCGAACGGAGTGGATTTCTTTGCTCCACGGAATCCCAAACCACCAGAAGAGGCCCAAGACAGAGCATTGCCTTGCAAGTCAGTGATTGTCACAATCGTGTTATTGAAGGTAGCCTGAATGTACACCTTACCTTCATAAACGCTTTTCTTTTCCTTACGCTTTTTTACGGCTGCCACCTTATCTTACCTCCACCTTACTTCTTCTTACCTGCAACGGTCTTCTTCTTACCCTTGCGTGTACGTGCATTGGTGCGGGTTCGCTGGCCACGAACAGGAAGCCCCTTCCGGTGACGCAATCCACGATAACAACCGATATCCATCAGACGCTTGATGTTCAGACCGACCTCGGAACGAAGCCGTCCCTCCACCTTGTACTCCCCGTCAATAACCGCACGGAGGGCAGTCAACTCCTCCTGGGGCAAATCATTGATGAGGGCATCAGGATTCACCTTTGCCTTCTTGCAAATCTCATTGGCAGAAGAGCGTCCAATACCATAGATGTATGTCAAGGCAATGTTGACATGCTTGTTAGGGAGATCAACTCCCGCAATTCGAGCCATCTTCTACTCCTTAGCCCTGTCTTTGCTTATGCTTTGGGTTGGAACAAACGATGCGGACAACACCGAAGCGCTTGATAACCTTGCATTTGTCGCAGATGGGCTTTACGCTGGTTCGTACTTTCACAAAAACCTCCTGTAAAGAAGTGGGTTTATACAACCGGATTCTAGCAAATCGCAATGATTACAATCCAAGTTCGACGATTATACCACACTTCCCTACCTTGTTCTAGAGTTTTCTCACAGAATCTACAGATTCCGTGACCGAATCTTGCCTTTCTTGACCAATCCATCGTGATGATGCATTTTCAGCAACGCCTCAATCTGACTCATGGTATCAAGATCGACACCCACAATAATCAGCAGGGATGTTCCGCCCATCAGCATCGCAATTGACTGGGGCAGGCCAAACAGACCCTGGATTACCGTCGGCAGGACAGCGATTCCTGCAAGATACAATGAACCGGGCAGCACAATCCGGTTCAGCACCTTCTGCAGGTACTCCTCTGTCCTATCTGTTCTGATTCCGGGGATTGAGCCGCCATTCTCCCGGATATTCTTTGCAATTTCCGCAGGATTGAACTGCACCTGTGTGTAGAAATATGCAAAGAAGACAATCAGCATTACAAGAAAGATGTTATACCACCATCCTGTGGGGGTCAGGAAGACTGCAAGCCTGTTGAGCCAGCGAACATCCGGGCCAAGGCTGGTGGCAATCTGGAGGGGAAACTGCAAGAACGACGATGCAAAAATGACAGGAATCACTCCAGACGGATTAATCTTAAATGGAATGTAGGTGCTTTGCCCTCCATACATCTTCCGTCCGACAACACGCTTTGCATAATGCACCGGAATTTTACGCTGGCCCTGCTGTTCAAAGACAACAAGGATGATAATTCCGACGAACATCACCAAAACGACGATGGCAAACACAGGATTGATAGAACCATCCGCAATGGACGAGCCAAGCTCCCATACTGCAGCAGGGAGCTGAGCGACGATACCGGCAAAAATCAACATGGAAATACCATTGCCGACCCCCCTTGCGGTAATCTGCTCGCCAAGCCAGATGGTAATCATCGTTCCGGTCGTGACGCTTATCATGGCAATGAGCTTAAAAGCCAGCTGACTTTCCAGAACGACGGCATCAGGAATGCTGGTAGCGTATACCGTTACCGCCAAGGACTGAACCAAACAGACAAAAACCGTTCCGATTCTTGTCCAGCCCTGCACCTTTTTCTGACCACCATCTTCCCTAGCAATTCTCTTTAGGCTAGGAAAGATAACAAGGGCCAACTGCATGATAATCTGTGTTGAAATGTAGGGCATAACCCCCAGCATGAATACAGAAAAATTTGAGAAGGCCCCGCCAGCAAAGAAGTCCATGTAGTCCACAAAGGCATTGCCACGGGTCAGGGAATCAAAGTAGGCTGTAAGGGCCTGCGGATTGATTCCAGGTATTGTGAGAACACTACCAAGGCGAAAAACGGCTAGTATTATCAAGGTGAAGAAAACCCGTTCCCGAAGCTCCCTCACCTTAAACATATTCACAATTGGATTGCTCGCCATGCTGTTTTTCGCTCCGTTTAGTCGTTAGCCACAGCGACTGTTCCACCCACCTTTTCAATCTTCTCTTTTGCCGAGGCGGACACCTTGTCTACAGCTACAGAAACCTTCTTTGTCAGGTCTCCGTTACCCAATACCTTAATCAGAACGGCAGACTTCTTTACAAGCCCCTTGGCAACCAAGGTCTCCTTGCTCACTGTCTCACCATCTGCATACTTAACCTCAATGTCACGCAGATTTACAATCTCGTACTCCTTCTTAAAAGGATAGTTTGAAAATCCGCGCTGGGCAATACGACGGAACAAGGGCATCTGTCCACCCTCGAATCCGATGTAGACCTTGCCCCCGGAACGGGACTGCTGTCCCTTGTTTCCACGGCCAGCCGTTGTACCACGGCCAGAGGATGAGCCGCGACCAACAATCCGCTTCTTTTTATTCGCACCATGGGGTGCCTTGAGAATCAACTCTGACATCAGTCCATCTCCTCAACTTTAACCAAGTGAGCCACAGAAGCCACCATCCCCAAAATGGAGGGAGTAGCCTCATGCTCCACTACGGAGTTAATCTTTCTTAGACCCAAGCTACGTACCGTTGCCCGCTTGGCAGGCTTCTGTCCGATTGTGCTCCGCACGAGTGTAACCTTGACCTTTTTAGCCATACCTTACCCCCACAGATCCTTCAGAGTCTTGCCCCGATTCTTTGCTATCACACGGGCATCCATCAGACTTGAAACAGCATCGAAGGTGGCGCGCACCACGTTCACCGATGTGTTTGAACCCAAGGACTTTGCCAGAACGTCGGTTGCTCCGGCAGCCTCAAGCACTGCACGAACAGGACCGCCAGCAATGATACCCGTACCAGAGCAGGCAGGCTTCAGCAGCACGGACGAGCTCTTGTACTTTCCCAGAATGTCATGGGGGATTGTGCCATTCTTTATGGGCACAACCACCAGATTCCTCTTGGCCTTGTCAATGCTCTTTCTGATGGCCTCCGTAACGTCGTTGGCCTTGCCGAATCCAAAGCCAACCCGTCCCTTCTGATCTCCTACAACAGTCAGGGCCGAGAAGGAAAAGCGGCGCCCTCCCTTGACAACCTTTGCGGTGCGATTCAGCTTGATTAGTTTCTCAATGAACTCCTTGGGCTGATCTCTATCAAAATTCTTCTGGTGTTCCATAGTCTCTCCTAGAATTCAACTCCAGCCTTGCGAGCACCGTCAGCAAGAGCCTTTACAACACCGTGGTACAGATAGCCGTTGCGGTCAAACACCACAGTCTTGATATTCTTATCGATAAGACGCTTGCCCATTGCCTCTCCCAGCTTCTCCGCATCGGCAACAGTCGGCTTCAGTGAAGCGAATTCCTTCTCCAATGTGGAGATGGAAGCCAACGTCCTTCCAGCGGTATCGTCAATAACCTGCATATACAGGTTGCTGTTGCTACGAGTCACCGTCATGCGGGGCCGTGCGGCAGTGCCAGAAACCCGCTTGCGGATATGAACCTTTCTCTTCAGACGCTTTCTGTCTTTTTCGTTTAGTTTCCTCAACATATCGCCCTATCCTTATTTGACGCCGGATTTACCGACCTTCCTTCTGATGGTCTCAGTCTCATACCGAATTCCCTTACCCTTATACGGCTCAGGCTTCCTGAGCTTGCGAATCTGGGCACAGAACTCACCCACGGCCTGCTTGTCAATTCCAGAGACGCAGACCTTGTTCTGCCCCTCAACAGCTACCGTCAAATTCTCAGGAATCATGGCGATAAAATCCGTCGAATAGCCTAGGTTCATAACCAGAAGGTTCCCCTGAACCTCGGCACGGAAACCGACACCAGTGATAATCAGGTTCTTCGTAAAGCCCGTTGTTACCCCGACAACCATGTTGTTAATCAGGTTGCGGTACAGCCCCTGGGCAGCGTTCGATGCCTTAGTCTCGTCCGCACGAGTCACGGTGATAACATTGTCAGCAAACTCAACCTTTACGTTGGGCGTATAGTCCTGACTCAGCTTGCCCTTGGGCCCCTCCACACAAACCATCTGGGGCTGAATGTCAACCTTGACACCAGCAGGCACGGTAATAGGAAGCTTTCCAACTCTAGACATGCATTTCCCCCCTTACCAAATGGTGCAAATCAACTCACCGCCAACCATCTGCTCTGCGGCACGCTTGCCGGTCGTAACACCCTGGCTGGTTGACACGATGACTGTACCGTATCCGTTGTGAACACGGGGCAGGTCCTTGTATCCTGAATAGACACGGCGACCGGGGGTTGAAATCTTTTTCAGACCATGGATTACCGGCGCATTTGAATCGTCATACTTCAAAAAGATGCGAATGCAGTTCAAGCCATCCTGAGTCAACTTCTTGAAGTTCTTGATGTATCCTTCGGTCTTCATAATCTTGACGATTTCCAGCTTGATTTTAGAAACGGGAACGTCAACCTTCTCGTGGCGGGCCATTGCCGCATTTCTTACCTTTGTCAGCATATCTGCTATGGGATCTGAAACGCTCATTCTCTTCTCCTAAACTACCAGCTGGATTTTGTTACACCAGGCAACAAGCCTTCACTAGCCAACTTGCGGAAGCACAGACGGCACATCTTGTACTTCCGAAGATACCCACGGGGACGGCCACAAACCTGACACCGATTGTACTGACGTGTACTGTATTTGGCAGGCCGGGCAGCCTTAATAATCAATGATTTCTTAGCCATGAATTCCTCTCCTACTTCCTAAAAGGCATTCCGAACTTGGTGAGCAGGGCCCGTGCATCGCTGTCTGTTTGTGCACTGGTTACGATGGAGATGTTCATGCCTGCAATCCGTTCAATCTTGTCGAAGTCAATCTCAGGAAAGATAATCTGCTCTGTAACACCAAGGGAAAAATTTCCGTGTCCGTCAAAACCAGTCGCCTTGATTCCGCGGAAATCCTTTACACGGGGCAAGGCAACATTGATCAGACGATCCAGGAACTCATACATCTGGGCTCCACGCA
The DNA here is from genome assembly GCA_937876905.1 of uncultured Treponema sp. Classification (GTDB taxonomy): domain Bacteria; phylum Spirochaetota; class Spirochaetia; order Treponematales; family Treponemataceae; genus Treponema_F. Next base: position 48,998 of record CALEFI010000034.1, on the reverse strand, counting down.
ATGTTACCATCACGCCAATCTCGTTGCCCTGACGCAACTTGAAGTTAGCGATACTCTTCTTTGCCTTTGTCTTCACAGCCTTCTGACCGGTAATTGCCGTAATATCAGTAACTGCGGCATCAAGGAGTTTCTTATTGCTCAGCGCTTCACCAACGCCCATGCTCACCACAATCTTCTTGATTGCGGGAACCTGCATCACGGACTTGTAACCGAGTTCCTTAAACAACTCTGGGGCGATAGTGTCCTTATAGACTTTCTTAAGCCGGGGTACGTAATTACTCATTACAGTGTGTCTCCACATTTACGGCAGACGCGAAGCTTCTTGTCGCCGTCGAGTTTATAACCGATTCTAGTAGGACCGCACTTCTTGCATACGATCGCTACGTTGGAAATATGCAGCGGCGCCTCGATTTCAACGATTCCGCCCGCATCCTGCTGGCTCCGCCTCTTCATAGCCTTCTTGACAATGTTGCAGCCAGAAACAATCACCCGATCCTTGTCCCGAACGACACGAATCACGTTTCCCCGCTTTCCCTTGTCCTTTCCAGCGATAATTTCCACCATGTCGTCCTTGCGGATCTTGAATTTCTTGTTCATAGTATCCAAATCTCCTTACAGAACTTCCGGTGCCAATGACACAATCTTCATGTAGTCCATGTCACGAAGCTCACGGGCCACAGGGCCAAAGATGCGCTTGCCCTTGGGATTCTTGTTCGCATCGATGATAACGCAGGCATTGTCATCAAAGCGGATGTAGGTTCCGTCCGGGCGGCGGTACTCCTTGGAAATGCGCACGATGACGGCCTTTTCCACGGAGCCCTTCTTGATATTTGACGTAGGAATGGCATCCTTGACAGCCACCACAATCACATCTCCAATACTGGCATACCGGCGGTGGGAACCACCAATAACCTTAATGCACTGAACACGCTTTGCACCGGAGTTATCAGCAACGTTCAAATTTGTCTGCATCTGAATCATTCTTACTCTCCTTATCGAGCCCGTTCAATAATTTCGGCAAGACGCCAGCACTTTTCCTTGCTGAGCGGCCGACACTCTATGATACGAACCTTGTCGCCAATGTGGGCATCGTTCAGTTCATCATGTGCCTTGCATTTCTTTACACGGGTAACATACTTCTTGTAAAGTCTATGCAGCTTCTTTGTCGTGACAGACACCACAATGGTCTTGTCCATCTTGTCGCTGGTGACAATACCAACAAACGAGCGTTTTGTACCCTTCTTAGCTTGAACAACCTGCTCTTCCACGGGTCACTCCTACTGATTCTGACCGGCAAGCTCTTTTTGCCGGATCAGCGTATTAATGCGGGCGATTTCACGGCGCATTGTACGCTTCTGCATGGGATTGTCTACATGGCCCACTACCATCTGGAAACGCAAATCCATGTACTTCCTCTTCAACTCATTCCGCTTCACAATCAGCTCGGAATAGGACAGTTCCTTTTCTTTCTTAGCCATCTTGTACTCCTTACTCAATCGTGGGGCGATACGCAATCTTGGTCTTGATGGGCAGCTTGCTCCCTGCAAGCCTCATGGCACTTGCGGCCAGCTCCAAATCAACACCACCAATTTCAAACAGAATCTGACCAGGCTTGATAACCGCCGCCCAGAATTCAGGAGAACCCTTTCCCTTACCCATGCGGGTTTCAGCAGGCTTCTTGGAAATGGGCTTGTCCGGGAACACCCGAATCCAAACCTGCCCCTTACGATTGATCTTGCGGTTCATCGCAACACGGGCAGCCTCAATATGACGTGCAGACAACCAGATGGGCTCCAAGGCAACCAGGGCAATCTCACCAAAGTCAACGTGATTTCCCCGTGTTGCATTTCCCTTGATTCTGCTGCGCTGCACCTTTCGGTGCATTACTCTTTTCGGTGCAAGTGCCATCACTAACTCCTTGAAGCTCTAGCGCCACGGTCTCCACGGGGAGCCCGCTCACCACGCTCAGAACGGTCCCGGCGAGGCTTCTTTGCAAGCTGACCGGCATCATCATTCTGCTCGTGACCATACATCATTCCATTGTATACCCACACCTTCACGCCAATCTTGCCGAAGGTGGTGTGGGCCTCTGCAAAACCATAGTCTATGTCAGCCCTAAGCGTATGGAGCGGAGTCCTTCCCTCCTTATGCTCCTCCGTGCGTGACATCTCGGCACCGCCAAGGCGACCGCTGATGCGAATCTTGACTCCCTGGACACCGCCCTTGATGGCGTTTCCAGCAGCCTGCTTCAAAGCCTTGCGGAAGGACCCACGATTTGCCAACTGGCGGGCGACATTCTGTGCAATGAGGGAAGCGTTGACCTCGCCACGCTTAATCTCGCTTACCTTAATCTGCACCTTCTTGGTCAGCCGCTTCTGGATTTCAACACCAATCTTTTCGATGTTGGCCCCCTTCTGACCGATAATTACACCAGGACGTGCTGTGTGAATCATAATGGTAACCCGCTGAGGATGGCGGATGATTCCAACATGGGAAATATCAGCATTCTTGCACTCAGGAAGCGTCTCAATCATCTTTCTGATCTTCAGGTCTTCCAACACCAAATCAGCATATTCCTTGGAATCTGCATACCAGCGTGACTGCCAGGTCTTGTTGATGCCAAGCCGCAGTCCGACAGGATGTACTTTCTGTCCCATCTTACTCCCCCGCCTTTTCGTCTACTACAACAGTGATATGACACATACGCTTCAGGAGCATATCAGCACGACCACGGGCACGGAACCATACACGCTTGAGCCGAGGCCCCTCATCAATGCGAATCTCCTTTACATACAGCATATCTTCATCAAGTTGCCTGTTCGCATACAGTGCGTTGGCAATGGCAGACTTCATCGTCTTGCTCAGCAACCGGGCACCCTTCTGCGGCATATTCTCAAGAATAGCCATAGCCTCCGAGCAGGTCTTCCGCTTGACCACATTGGCCACAGGGCGAACCTTGGTGGGAGATGCAATCAGGAATTTTGAAACGGCCCTATATCCAGTTTTCTCAGACATCATACCACCTATCTCTTGGACTTCTTGTCAGAACCGGCATGACCGCGGAAAATGCGGGTGGGAGCGAACTCCCCCAGCTTGTGTCCCACAAGGTTTTCTGTGATATACACCGGCACCCATGACTTGCCATTATACACTGAAATGGTGTTTCCAACCATCTCAGGTATAATCGTTGAACAGCGGGAATACGTCTTGATCATCTTGCGATCCTCCGCCTTGTTCATCTCAATAACCTTCTTGTACAGGCTCTTCTCAATAAAAGGGCCCTTCTTAACAGATCTTGACACGGTTATCTCCTATCCTGCTACTTCTTCTTCCGGCGCGAGACAATAAATCTGCTCGACACCTTCCGCTTGTTGCGGGTCTTGTATCCACGGCAAGGCTGTCCCCAAGGAGTAACAGGGTTACGTCCCTTACCGGCACCTTCACCACCACCAAGCGGGTGATCAACAGGGTTCATGGCCATACCACGAACAGTAGGTCTAACACCACGCCACCTGTTCCTACCAGCCTTTCCAAGCTGGGTGTTCATCCTGTCCTCGTTGCCAACTACACCAATGGTCGCATAGCACTTCTTGTGCACACGGCGCATCTCGCTGGAGGGCAGCTTGATGGTAACATAATCACCATCCTTGGCGGCAACCTGGGCACTTGCACCAGCGGAGCGCACCAGCTGTCCGCCACGGCCCAGAGTCAACTCAATGTTGTGGACGGTAAAGCCCACAGGAATAGCCTCCAGCGGAAGGGCATTTCCCACCACAAGGGCCGCATCCTGGCCGGACATAATCTTCTGCCCCACCGTCAGCCCCTTGGGAGCGATGATATAACGCTTCTCGCCATCCGCATAGAAAATCAGGGCAATGTTGGCACTGCGGTTCGGGTCGTACTCGATGGTCTTTACCGTACCAGGAATGCCATGCTTGTCCCTCCTGAAGTCAATCTCACGGTAGCGCCGCTTGTGGCCGCCGCCCTGATGCCGCACAGAAATGCGTCCCTTGGCACCACGACCACCGCGCGCCGCACGACCATGGGTCAAGCTCTTCTCCGGCTTGTCCGTGGTCAGCTCATCTTTCCGCAGGTCAATACGTGTACGTGTACCTGCGGTTATCGGCTTGTATACTTTAAGAGCCATAGCTATTGGTTCCCCTTACTCTCACGTGACCAAGGACTTAGACGCCCTCGAACACCTTGATGGTTTCGCCAGGCGCAAGCTTGACGATAGCCTTTTTCCAGCTGGAAGTCTTACCGGTCCGGTAGCGGACACGCTTCTTCTTTCCACCAACATTCATCACCGTGCAGTCCACAACCTTCACATCGAAGAGCCTGCGGACAGCCTCCTTAATCTGAATCTTGCCTGCAAAGGGGCTTACCTTGAACACATACTTGTTCTCTTCCCTCAGCATTGTCGCCTTTTCCGACAAGACAGGCTCGATGAGGATATCCTCGTACATCATCATTCAGCCTCCGTATTGTAAAAACCGGAAAGATTCTTCGCGGCGGACTCCAGCATGATAACCTTTCTTCCATAGAAGAGGTCATGGGCACGGAGCCTGTTGTAGGAAAGGAACGACACGGTGGGGATGTTGCGTCCAGCCCGCTTGATCATAGCGTCGTCATCCTTCAGAACGATGACCACACGTCCCTCAGCGGGGAAATTCTTCAAAATGGACACCAAATCCTTGGTTCTTCCGCTTTCCACCGTAAAATCCTCGATTACAGTCAAGGTGTCATTCTGCGCCTTCATGCTCAAGATTGACTTCATCGCCAGGCGCTTCACCTTCTTGGGCAGCCTGAAGCTGTAATCCCTGGGCTTGGGTCCAAAGACCACTCCGCCACCCCGAACCAGCGGGGATTTCTTATCACCACGGCGGGCACGGCCAGTTCCCTTCTGCTTGTAGGGCTTGGCATTGCTGCCGTGAACCTCAGAACGGTCCTTTGTGCAGGCTGTACCCACCCGCTTGTTTGCCAATTCATTGGTGATGGCATAATAGATAACGTCTTCGTTCACCGGAAGGCCGAACACCTTATCATCGAGAGTAATAGTCCTCAGCTCTTTGCCATCGACCGAATAGACTTTCTTTTCCATCGTCTTCCTCTGCCGTTATTTCTTTACCGCGGACTTGATGATCAGCGTACAGTCTCTCTTCCCGGGCACAGACCCACGAACCATCACAACCTTCAACTCAGGGTCAACCTTCACCACCTTCAGGTTCTGAACAGTCACCCGCTCATTACCCATGTGTCCGGGCATCTTTATGTTCTTAAAGCTGCGACCAGGCGAGGTACACATTCCCGTTGAACCTGCCTCACGATGGAACTTGGAACCGTGTGTCGCACGTCCACCATGGAAGCCCCAGCGCTTCATTACACCCTGAAAGCCCTTGCCCTTTGAGGTGGCAGTAACGTCTACATACCTAGTACCCTCAAAAAGCTCGATGCCAATCTCGTCACCCACAGCCGGCTCCGTGTCGAAGTCACGGAATTCCTTCAAGTGCCGCTTGGGGGTAATCCCCTCTGGAAACTGACCTGCATAAGGCTTGGTCACATTCTTGCTCTTGAGCTCTCCGAGACCAAGAACAACTGCATCATAACCAGCAGCTTCCTTTGTCTTGCGGGCCACAACCACATTAGGGTCAACGCGGATCACGGTAACCGGCGTAAGGTTGCCGTTTTCGTCGAACACCTGGGTCATTCCCACCTTTGTTGCAATCAGACCTTTCATTCTGATATTCTCCTTAATCCGGGAAAGCATCTTCCCCATAAACTAAACCAGCCGCCATTCCCTGATCCGGGGAACCGTACTGCCAGCAGGCAAACAGCCTACTGCTTGATTTCTACATCTACACCAGCGGGCAGCTCAAGCTTCATCAGTGAATCCATTACATCAGCTGACGGCTCGATGATGTCAATAAGCCGCTTGTGGGTGCGCATCTCAAACTGCTCACGTGACTTCTTGTTGACGTGAGGAGACCGCAGCACCGTCACCTTATTGATTCTCGTGGGCAGCGGGATGGGTCCGGAAACCTTTGCGCCTGCCTGCTGCACTGTCTGCACGATGGCCTTTGCACTCTGATCGATCAGACCAACATCGAATGCCCGCAGTCTGACACGAATCTTTTCGATAGCCATTATTCCTCCTGGAAAATATGGAGGCTACCCAGACAAGTCCGGGCAGCCTTCCAACCAATCAAATTATTCCTTAACCTCTGTTACCTGTCCAGAAGCAATGGTGCGTCCACCCTCACGGATAGCAAACTTCAGTCCCTTGTCCATGGCGACAGGGTGAATCAGCTCACCGATGATCTTGGTGTTGTCACCAGGCTTAACCATGTCAACACCATCAGGCAGTGTGATAGTACCGGTGATGTCGGTGGTGCGGAAGTAGAACTGGGGGCGATAGCCGGAGAAGAAGGGGCTGTGGCGTCCACCCTCTTCCTTTGACAGCACGTAAATCTGTCCCTCGAACTTGGTGTGGGGAGTGATTGAGCCGGGCTTGGCCAGAACCTGACCGCGCTCAACAGACTTCTTGTCAATACCGCGAAGCAGCAGACCAACGTTGTCTCCAGCCTCTCCCTGGTCCAGCAGCTTGTTGAACATCTCGATGCCGGTGATAACAGTCTTCTGGGTGGGGCGGATACCAACAATCTCAACTTCCTCGTTCAGCTTGATGATACCACGCTCGATACGGCCGGTAACAACAGTTCCACGTCCAGAGATGGTGAACACATCCTCGACGGGCATCAGGAAGGGAAGGTCTGCGTCACGGGCAGGATCCTCAAAGTAGGAGTCCATCGTCTCCAGCAGCTCGTCAATGCACTTGGTGTCGTCGGCGGTAGCGTCATCCTTGAGGGCATGGAAGGCAGAGCCCTTGATAATGGGGGTCTCCTCCGGGAAGCCATAGGAGGTCAGAACGTCCTTGACCTCCTCCTCAACCAGCTCCAGCAGCTCAGGGTCGTCAACCAGGTCAACCTTGTTCAGGAAGACAATCATTCCGGGAACGCCTACCTGACGGGCCAGCAGGATGTGCTCCTTGGTCTGGGGCATAACAGAGTCAGGGGCAGACACAACGAGAATGGCTCCGTCCATCTGGGCAGCACCGGTAATCATGTTCTTGATATAGTCTGCGTGGCCGGGGCAGTCGATATGGGCATAGTGGCGCTTTTCTGACTGATACTCAAGGTGGCGGGTATTGATGGTAATACCACGAGCCTTCTCTTCCGGCGCATTGTCGATTTCATCATACTTCAGAGCCTTGTCACCAAACTTCTTGGCACAGTGCTGTGTAATAGCAGCGGAGAGAGTTGTCTTACCATGGTCAACGTGACCAATGGTTCCTACATTCATGTGGGGCTTAGTTCTTTCGAACTTTTCCTTTGCCATGTAATCCTCCTATACCAGAATACTCAGGTATAAATAAAAAAATAAATTGCCATATTGTACAGAATGCCTTGCATTCCTAAGCACTATCGAAACGGATTTGCCTGGAGTTGATAAGGAGGGATTGGAGCACCGGCTACAAAGAGCACAGCACCCTTGCTTGGACAGCCCATCTGTTCGGACTGCTTTCGGCCGGACCACCTATCACCATCAAATCCGTGTTTGACGAACGGTTTGGTACACTCAGCCGGGAGCGGTTTGCACAGCCTGACCCTTTCACCGTTCGGATGCCGACGCATCAACGATGCTCCGGCGTACAATCAAAGGGCTGCGAACATCCTATTCCTGCTTGCGCACGGAATTTTACGGTTTCGCCAGACGCTCCCATGTCTGCTTGACTCTAAAAGAACCCGAAGACTGCAACCTTGAAGATTTCATCTTCCTGCACCACACAATCAAAAGAGTGGTTGTTACTTATACAATTTAAACAGAATAATTGCAAGGGAAAACGAGGGCAAATGGTGCATTTTTCCACTTATTTCAACGGGACTTTTGCCGCCAGTCTGTGAGTCGGCCCGAACCAAGGAATTTTCCAGTGCAAACTGTCTGAATTTGTACTGGAAATTGTCTGAATTTCCAGTGGAAATTGGAGCAATTTCCACTGCTTTTTAAAGGAATTTCCACTGGAAAATTTTCAGGAAGGACGACGGGAGGCGGCTAGCTGACGTTGTTGCCGTGCAGGATTCGGGCAATCTCCAGAAGATTCCGCCGGTTCACCAGGGACAGGTCGGCATATATAGAAAACAACTCCACCGTCTCAGTGGGCTTGTCCTGCTCTACGGACTCCGCACCGGTGACAAGGTATTCCACAGAGACATTGAGGGCCCGCGCAATCTTTACCGCCACGTCAGCGGGCGGCGTGTTGGCCTTTTCCCGCAGGTAGTTGTCCAGCGTCCGCTTGTTCACGCCGGACAAGTCCGCCAGTTCCTTGACGAGGATATCCTGATACGCAAGCTCGGCCTTCAGATTGTCCCGGAAACTCATATTCGTATGATACGCAGAAAAACGCAATCGCACCTTGACAAATTGTTATTTTAAAGTAATTATTCCCGCTAGTTGTTACTTCTGCGTAACAGCTAAAGGAGATTTTCTAATGAAAAAGATTGTTGCTATGGCCGTGGTGGCCGCAGTTACAGTGAGCATGGTTTGTGCCCAGATTGGAGTTACCGCGGGCGTGAAGGGAACATTCGGAATGAACTTGGGCTCAACACTCACAGACGATGGTAAGGAAGGAGTTACGATGGGTTACGACATCGACCTCACAAACAAGGTGGTGGTTGGCGGCGGCGGCGCCATCTACGGACGCTACAACATGCCCTTCCACGCTCCCCTGGGCGTGCAGCTGGAGCTGGGAATCTTTGCCAACAATGGAGTAGCAGTAGATGTCGATGACTCTTTTGATGAGAGTGGAGTAAAAGTTAATGTGACCGGCAGCGCCTCCTGCTCCTACCTTTCCATGGACATCCCCCTGCTGATTACTTACGATATCCCCGTGGGTCCAGTAGTGATTACCCCCTTCGTGGGCCCCAACTTCTCCATCCCCTTGGGAAAGCTCAAATCTAAGTTGGAGTACACCGCAAAGCCGGAAGGATTTGACGAAGAGAAAATAGATGAGTCAACAGAGTATGACATTGACCCCAGGTTTATTCCCGGCATTGTCGCCGGTGTTGAGGTGGGACTGCCTCTTGGCCCTGGTTCTCTTGTTGCCGACCTGCGGTACGTGAATGATTTCACCAATGTTACCATTGCCCCCGAAGGATTTGATGCCGTAGAGATGTTCACCCGCCGCAGTTTTGACATCTCTGTGGGTTACGCCCTCAAATTCTAATTCATAAAGTACATTAAACCTTCTAGTTTGGCCGTCCGCAAGGGCGGCCTCTTTTTTTTTACCAAACGGTTCTTACATCGTACAGCGGAATCCTTGCGTCTGCGGTTACGCAAAATCCGCAAGAGGCTCATCAAAATCAGGAGCCATTTTACACGGAACGTCCTTTAGACAGCCAAATCCTTTCTTCCCACTTTTCACACTGACACTCTTTCTTTCGGTTGAAAATTTAAAGGAAATATAATCAATGTATGCTGCCACCTCCTCAAGAGCAGGTTGTGGCAACGCCTTCAATTTTTTTTCGAGAACCACATACAACATACAAAACCTCCTGCGATTCCGAATATAACACAAGTCTACCCAATTTTCCATAGCCTGATGGCAGGCCCCTCGCTCCAGTCCCGGACGACGCTCCCTTGCCGCATTGAGCATTTTGTCGTTTCTGGGTATACTTTTTGCATGACCTCGCTAGAACTGTTTGAATTGGTGGCAAAGCAACGGGCCTTTTTTTCGACTGGCCAGACACATGACCTGGCATTCCGCAAAAGGCAGCTTGCCAGCCTGAAGAACACCCTGCTGAAATACCAGGACAAGATTTTGGAGGCCCTCGCACAGGATTTGAGCAAATCCTCGGTGGAGGCATACGCCACGGAGCTGGGAGTCATCCTAAAGGAAATAGACTTTATGCGGAGGCGTCTGGGATTCTGGGCCCGCCCCAAGCTCCGCCTGACTCCGCCTGCCCTTCTTCCCGGCACCAGCAAGGTCATTTCCGAGCCCTATGGCTGCGTATTGGTCATCTCTCCGTGGAACTATCCCTTCCAGCTGCCGCTGATGGCGGCGGTGGCAGCCATTGCTGCGGGAAACTGTGTCATCATCAAGCCCTCCAACAGCACGCCTGCCTGCGAGCAGCTTCTGGTTGCCATAATTGCCGAATGCTTTCCGCAGGAATACGTGGCGGTGGTAACAGGGGGCACAGAAATCCATCATCCGCTGCTGACCCAAAAATACAACTTTATCTTTTACACGGGAGGCGCCACGGCGGGCAAGAAGGTGATGGAGGCCGCCGCCCGCAACCTCACCCCCGTCTGCCTGGAGCTGGGAGGCAAGAGTCCCTGCATTGTGGACGGAACCGCCGACATTGGGGTGGCTGCCAAGAGAATCATCTGGGGAAAGCTGGTGAACAGCGGGCAGAGCTGCATTGCCCCGGACTATGTGCTGGTTCAGGAGGAGCGGAAGGACGAGCTGATTGAAAAGATGCGGGTGGCCATCGGGGAATTCTACGGCGAGGACCCGGTCTCCCCGGAAAGCTCCCTTGCCTCCATCGTCAACGAGCGGCATTTCTTCCGCCTGCTGAACCTGGCGAACGGCAACAATCCCGCCAATGGAAGGGTGGTGACAAGCAGCCCCGACAGCCTCATCTACAACAAGGAAGCCCGCAAAATCAAGCCGGTGATTTTGGACTCCCCGGAGCCCGACGCTCCTGTCATGCAGGACGAGATTTTTGGCCCTGTCTTGCCGGTGCTGCCAATTCGTTCGGTGGAGGAGGCCATTTCCTTTGTCCAGCAAAGGCCGGAGCCGCTGGCGCTCTACCTGTTTTCCCAGGACAGGGCGGCCCAAAGGCTTGTCGCACAGAGCCTTCGGTACGGCGGAGGCTGCATCAACGACACCATGCTCCACGCTGCAAGTCCCCACCTGCCCTTTGGCGGAACGGGATTCAGCGGCATGGGCAGCTACCACGGAAAGGCGGGATTCGACACATTCAGCCACAGGAAGTCCATCCTGACAAAGCCCGCCAAGCTGGACATTGCCCTGCGGTATCCGCCCTATGGCGACAGAGTCATGGGCCTTCTCAAAATGCTTTTCAAGTAGATTATGGGCAGCGACCTGTTCATCGTCCTTGGCATAGGCGCACTCATCGGGCTCATCCTCTTTCTCTTCGGCAAGTATGCGGACATGGCCAAGTCGTACTACAACAAGAAAAAAAGCAAGCAGGACGGCGGAGAAAAGCCCAAGCACAATGCGGGGAGCAGGCCACCGTCAAAAACCTACTGCCCGCTGTGCGACTCTGCCCTGACTCCGGGGGTCAACCTGTTCTCAAAGGTATACCGCCCCCTCTCCTCCCAGGAAGACGACGAGCAGCGCTGCACCATCCAGGGATGTCCCTTCTGCTACAACAAGGAGGGCGAAAAGAAAAAGCGGAGGAGCTGTCCTGTCTGCGGCCGCTCCGTCCCCATGGATGGGGCCCTGATTGCCCGCATGACCATGCAGAAATCCGGCAGGCGGCACGTCCACATCATCGGCTGTACGGAGTGTCATAAAAAATGATAAAAATATTGTAAAGTATTACATGCACTATCCGAAAATTAAGTATCAGCGTAGGCTGAGATAAATCAGCTGGATTGTTCCGGTTGCTGGTTGTGGGGAAATGCCGCAAGGCATTCAGGTGGGCAATTGATTCAGGTATCTAAAATTTGCTTTTGGATACCCTGATTCTACCACAATCAGGGGGTTGGAATCTTTGTGTGCAAAAGTTGCAATGCCGGCTAAACGTAAAGGAGACACTCTATGGTAATCAATCACAACATGAGTGCTATGTATTCTCAGCGCTCAACGAACATTACCAACCTGGCAGCTCAGAAGAACATGGAGAAACTTTCTTCTGGACTGAGGATTAACAGGGCTGGCGACGACGCTTCCGGCCTTGCTGTTTCAGAGAAGATGCGCAGTCAGATTCGTGGTCTGAACAAGGCATCTGAGAACGCCCAGAATGGCCTCTCATTCATTCAGACCACAGAGGGCTATCTGAACGAAACGACTGATGTCATCCAGCGCATCCGTGAGCTGGCGGTGCAGTCCTCCAACGGAATCTACACCGACGAGGACCGGATGCAGATTCAGGTTGAGGTTTCCCAGTTGATTGCCGAGGTTGACCGCATTGCAAGCCACGCCCAGTTCAACGGAATGAATATGCTGACTGGCCGCTTTGCCCAGGACACGGGAACAAACGCCGTTACTGCCTCCATGTGGTTCCACATCGGTGCAAACATGGATCAGCGTATGCAGGTCTACATCGGCACCATGACCGCCACTGCCTTGAACCTGCGCAACATGGGCGACGAGTCCATTATGACCCTCGCCTCCCCCCATGAGGCAAACCGTGCCATTGGAACCCTGGACGAGGCCCTGAAGCGGCTGAACAAGCAGCGGGCTGACTTGGGCGGCTACTACAACCGCCTTGAGCACGCCATCCGTGGAATCGATGTAGCCGCAGAAAACCTGCAGCACGCCGAGTCCAGAATCCGCGACACTGACATGGCCAAGGAAATGGTTGACTTCACCAAGAACCAGGTCCTGCAGCAGTCCGGCATGGCAATCCTTGCCCAGGCAAATCAGTCCACCCAGAATGTATTGAGTCTGCTCCAGTAGTCAGTTTTCATATGTTCTTCTTTTGGCTATCCAGTTTTGGCTGGATAGCTTTTTTTTTTGACCAGCATCTTGAAAGTCAGCCCCTTAACCGGGCTACAGGGCAATCCTGCCACGGAAACTGCGGGCCAGCGTCAACCGGTCAGCATACTCCAGGTCGCCGCCCACCGGGAGGCCGGAGGCAAGCCGGGTGATGGTAAGATTGCAGTCTGCCAGCAGCCGCTGGAGATAGAGGGCCGTGGTGTCGCCCTCCACCGTGGGATTGGTGGCAACAATCACCTCCGTGATGTTTCCTGAACGGACACGCTCCAGCAGCTTGCCGAAAGACAGGTTTTCCGGCCCCACTCCGTCCAGCGGGGAAATCACACCACCGAGCACATGGAACAGGCCCTGATATTCTCTGGATGCCTCAATGGTCTGCACGTCCTGTGGCTGCTCTACCACACAGATGATGTTCCGCTCCCTGGCAGGATTGGAGCAGACGGCACAGGGCTCCACCTCCGTGTAGGCCCCGCAGATGCCGCAGGGCTTAATTCTCTCCTGCAAGGTGGTCAGCTGGTGGGCAAAGCGCTGCAAAAATCCTGAGTCGGTCTTGAGAAGATGGATTGCAATGCGGGTGGCGCTCTTCTTTCCGATGCCGGGAAGACGGGAAAAGGATTCCGCCAGCTCTTCCAAGGCATTCATGCCTGCATTCCCGGAATATTCAGGCTACCCACCATGGGGCCAAGGCGTTCCTTCATCAGCTCCTGCATTCTGACATGGGCATCACGGCTTGCTGCCACAATCAGATCCTGCAGCATCGGCACATCACGGGGGTCTACGGCGATGGGGTCAAGCTCCACCCGAAGAACCTCGAACTGACCGTTGACCGTAACCTTGACGATGTTACCGCCAGAGGAGCCAGTAGCCTGCAAGCTGCGCAGCTCCTCCTGCATCTTGGAAAACTGCTCCTTGATGCTCTGTGCATTTTTCAGTATGTCGAAGGGATTCATGCTTTATCTCCTATCACTCAAGCACGGTGCCTTTGAACACCCTGCATAAAATCTCCACCTGAACGGGCCGCTCCTCCTGCACCCGATTGGCCTGAGCCCGTTCCCGCAGCTTGAATTCTAGCTGCCACGGCTGTCCGGTAAAGGAGCAAACCAAGTCCGACAGGAGCCCCCGGTCCTTTTGCAATTGGCTCAGGGCAAAGGAGTTGCCAACAGCAATAAGTATCCTGTCCTCCACAAACACCCATGGATCGGAACTCAGCAGTACAGAGGCGGTGGAGGTATGTCCAATGGACAACTCTTCTACTAGCTTTTCCCGCAGCTCCTCCTTTGGCACCGCTCCACCACTGGGCGGCGGCATCCTGGTGGAAGCTGACTGGGGAACAGGGGTAGCTTGCGGAATGCTCCCGCCAGCCCCATCCTGCTGAGGACGGGCTCCATCCCCGGAAGCAGGACTCGGAACGGAACCCCTTTCCGAAGCGGAGGCAATCTCTGGGTCTGGTTCTCTTGCCGTGGCAGGGCCATTTCCCGCCCACTGCGATCTTCCAGAAGAGACAGCCGACTTTGGGAGGGAAACCATTGTTCCTCCCAAATCGCTCAGGTGGTGCCGGTGTTCAGGCGGTACAGCGCCGCCGTTAGCAAAAGGGTTGGGCCGTCCTTGCTGCCCCGCAGTCGGTGGAGCCCCTTGGGGTGCCGCTCCCGCCAGCAGCTGACGGGCCTGCTCCACCGCCTGGAAAACCTCCTGTGGGGACACAAAGGAGGTCAGACCACAAAGGCGGGACAAGGCCAAATCCACCTCGTAACGGGGGCTGGTGGAATAGCGGATGTCCCGGTACAGGCTCAAAAACAGGGACAAGGCCCGCTCCACCTGGGGAACGCCCCAGCCTGACAAAACCTGCGGGGAATAACGCTCCGGCGACTGGCCAAGCAAGGATTCCTTGGTGATGCCAGCCTTGATGAGCAGGAGACTTCGCAAGTAATCGCAGCAATCGGTGATGAACTGCTCGATGGAAATGCCACTTTGAAACAGAGCGTCAAGCTGCTCTACGGCAAGTCCGGCATTGGAGGCTACACAGGACTCGAACAGCTGGTTCATGGTGTCCAGCCCCACCAGCCCCAAGGTTTCTCGAATCTTCTCGAAGGTGATGTGGCTGCCAGAAAAGGAGGCCACCTGGTCAAAGAGGGTGTAGGCATCACGGACGCTGCCTGTAGACTCCCGTGCAATCCAGTATAGTGCCTCGTCATCCGCCTGCAAACCGATTTCCGCCGCAGCCTGGGACAAAAGCTCCTTGAGCTGCTCCACTGCAACCAGCCGGAAATGGAACTGCTGGCAGCGACTCTTGATGGTGGCGGGAACCTTGTGCAGCTCGGTGGTGGCAAAGATGAAGATAACGTAGGGCGGCGGCTCCTCGATGGTTTTAAGCAGCGCATTGAAGGCGCTGGTGGAGAGCATGTGCACCTCGTCAATAATGTAAATCTTGTAACGGCAGGAATTGGGCGGAAACAGCACCTCGTCCTTTATTTGGCGGATGTCGTTGACACTGGTATTGGAGGCACCGTCGATCTCAATCACGTCAAGACTTGCACCGCGGGTAATCTCCTGGCAGGCGGTGCACTGGCCGCAGGGCTGGGCGGCAGGTCCCTGCTGGCAGTTCAGGGCCTTGGCAAGAATGCGGGCTGAAGAGGTCTTTCCACAACCGCGGGGGCCGGAAAACAGGTAGGCGTGGGCAATCTTGCCAGACTGAATCGCATTCTTTAACGTGGCCGCCACAAATTCCTGTCCCACAAGACTGTCAAAATCCTGCGGACGGCGGCGGGTTGCCGTTACTTCATAAGCCATTGCACCAGCATACCCGAAAAAATGCCTTTCCGCAAGCCAAATCTAGAGGGATTGATGGCCCCTCGCCCGTGCCCGCCGGTCCAAAATCGACTGAACCACGGGAACCAGGAAGGCCGCCACCAAGCCGCCGGCAAAGCCGTTGTTGTACAGATTCATGCCCGCATAAACGCTGCCGACATTCATTACCACGGAGGAATGCAGAAAGCCGGCAATGACTCCCACCACCACACCAAATTCACCTGCCACTGGCGCCAAGGTCGTGCAGAAAAGGAGGGCAAGGAGCGGGGCCGGCTCGGTGATGCTCCAGTCCTTGACGAGGCTGGCCAAAAACACCCCCAGCATAATGGGCAGGCTGTTCCTGATATGCTTGCCCGTGGAGCCAAAGCCGACTATCGTCATAATTCCACCGATGGTGGGGCCATTCAACTCCCCGCCCACCAAAAGCACAAAGAGTGTCGCAAAGACTCCGTTTACGCCCATATTAAAGCCTGCGACAAAGAAGCCCTCCTCACGGACATAATCGGTTCCTCCCACCCCTGTGGACTTGAGAATGCGCCAATACTGCCGGAAAATTTCCCTGCCCCGCACCATGAGGGGAAAGAGCATCATCCCCACAAAGAAGACCAACAGCACTATTCCGAACATCATGTTCCCACCCTCATACCAGATGGTGCGGAACTCTACCTCAATTCCAAAGGATTTCTGCACAGAGACGATGACAGTGGCAATGATACCGCAGGCAAATCCCACATTGTACAAGGAATATCCCTTGTGCGCATGGCGGACATGAGTTGCCAGGGGAGGCAGCACAAAACCAATCATAATTCCGATGAGGCTACCAAAAGCCATCCTGACGGGGAGAGAAACCGCCTCAATGTGCAGAATTTGAGTGATGATTGGTGCCAGTGCCGTGCCATAAAACCCCACGTAGAGGTAGCGGGTCAAGTTGGTGTTGTGGTACAAGGCGTAGACAACCGTCCCCGTCAGGATTGACCAGACATTCATCAGATTCTTTCCGAACAGTCCGAATCCGAACACCAAGCAAATAGAAGTGATGGTATGCCCCTCCATGTCCAGCCCCAAAACATACGTGAGCCCGATGCAAAATAGGGTCAGAAGGCCCGCATTCATAAAGGCTGCGCCGATGCCGCCCACCACAAAGTAGTCGGTGATGAGAAAGTCCGGCCCAGTCATCAGGCGCAAGAGACCGGGAAAGATGGTGGCAACAGGCTGCAAGAACAGCCCCACCACAATGAAGTAGAGCGGCAGCACCGCAAGAAGGGTAAACTGCTGTCGTCGGCTCCACTCATGTTCCCGCAATTTTTTCCACATAAAAATCTCCGTTTCACTACAAATTTACTACAAGCGGCAGGGTTTTGACAAAAAATTGACTGGGTGCAGGTAATGCTCAGCAAGCTTCCTGGACACCTGCCCCCAATCGGCTTACCGTCCCTCCGGCTTATAATCCCAGTTATGCTTGGGATAGCGTCCCCGCATCTCCTTGCAGACTTCAGGCCAGGTGCTCTGCCAAAATCCGCTCAAATCGGAAGTAACCTGTAGGGGACGACGGGCAGGCGACAGGAGCCGCAGCAAGACAGGAATGCCTGCAACCTGCGGGGTTTCTGGACAGCCGAACAGCTCCTGAATCACCACCTCCAGCACCGGCTGCACCCTCCCTGCAATCATTTCATAGGTGAGCTTTCTCCGCTTGCCGTTGGGCAGGGTGATGGACAGGGGCAGCTCACGGTCTAGGGCAGTCCCATCGCAGAACCAGTAAAGCCCCTCGTACACTGCCCCCTCAGAAATCTTGTTCATGCCGCCCAAAAAGGGAACCAGCCAGTCCTCCAGCCGCCCAAGAAGGTTTTCCGGGGAAAAGCGGCTTGCTCCGGCCACCTCATCCACACCCCACGACAAGTCCTCCCGCAGACGGGCACGTAGCAGCAATAGCTGGCTTTGTGCAGAAAGCGGCAGGGTCCCAAATCCACGTCGCCGAACCTGGGCGCAGAGGGCGGCCGCCACATCGGAGGAGTCCGGCACCAGACGGCGACGCTCCAGCTCCATCCGGCCATAGCGCCGCACCTGATGCTTTGTCACCTTTCCTGTAGCATCGTCCACATCAAGCTCCACCTGGGTGACAGTGTGCCCTTCCAGCCACCGAGCCACAGTCAAATCCTCCAGCGGCTCCCAGCGATAAATCCTACCCCTTGTGGTGCCTGCGTCAACCTCCACCGCCACAATCCATTGGGGCAGGGAACCGCCCGCCATGGGCTGCCGGGAGGAGTCTGCATTACGGTGGAAGAGGCTGGCAGTTCGTCCTGACGGAAACTGGTAGAAGCCATCGCCGCAGAACCTTGCCAGCCTGTCGGGAAACCCTGCCAGTAAAGCCAGCCCAGCACCAGCCGCCCCTCCCTCAAGGCCATCCTGCACAAAAGACTTGGAGGCGGCAAGGCGGCGGCGCAAGTCCCTGAGCAGACGCTGCTGCTCCGCAGACTCCTCAGCCCCGTAGCGGGCAGCCAGCTCCACCGCCCCCGGCAATCCGCTCAGGGCCACGCAGCCAATGCGAGGATGCACCCCCAGCTCCAGTACGGAGCGCCCCAAGTCGGTGACGGAGCCAGCCTCATCCAGACAGGCCATTTCCTGCAGCAGAGTGCGGGCCGCAGTCCAAGACCCCGCAGAAGGACTGTCCAGCCACGCAAGTCCCTGCAATTCCTGCACGCCCCAGCAGGCACACTCCAGCACCACCGGCACCAAGTCGGTGCGGGCAATTTCTGGAGGCGGGCTTGCAAGGCGGCCTTCGGCGGGAGACCACAGCCGAATACAGCGGCCAGGGCCAAGACGTCCTGCTCGTCCGGCACGTTGCTCCGCAGAAAAGTCGCTTTCCACCTCCGTTACCAGCCTCGTCATACCAGTGCGGGAGTCGAATCGGCTGATGCGGCTGAGCCCAGAGTCGATGACACAGGTTACATCGGGGACGGTGAGGCTGGTCTCCGCAATGGCAGAGCTCAAAATGACACGGCGACGAAAACCGGCGGAATCGAAGGAGTCTTCCTTCCTGTCACCATCTGCAAGTCTGCCAGGTGACGAAGCTTCCAGCACCAGGCGCTGTTCCTCCAGGGAAATCGAGCTATGGAGCAGGAGAATCTGGGCCAGCTGCCCAGCTCCAGAGCGCTCCAAAAGCTTTTGACATTGCCGAATCTCTCCAATTCCCGGCAAAAACACCAAAATACTGCCAGCAGACTGCCCCGCACCGGGGGAGCCCTCCAGCTCCTCCAACACCACCCTGGCGCAAAAATCCACCGCCAAATCTTCATTTCCGCCCTGTACCAATCTGATTCCCGAAGCTGCCGGGACAGGACGATAGTGAATCTCCACTGGAAAGCGACGGCCCTCCACGTGGAGGCAGGCAGCAGGCTTGTCATCCCCCAAAAAGGCGGCAACCTTGGCGGAGTCCATGGTGGCGGACATCACCACCAGGTAGAGGTCATCCCGCAACAGCAGGATTTCCCGCAAAAAGGCCAGAGACAAGTCGGTGTAAACTGAGCGCTCGTGGAATTCGTCTAGCACGACGACGGAAACACCATCCAGGGAAGGCTCCTTCTGGATGATGCGGGTGAGGATGGCGTCGGTCATCACCTCGATTCTGGTGTCGGCTGAAATGCGGGTATCGTAGCGCAGGCGATAGCCAGCCCTTTTGCCCACATCCTCTCCCAAAAGCTGAGCATGGCGTCCTGCCACCGCCACCACCGCCAGACGGCGCGGCTCCGTCACCAGAATCTTTCCGGGAAAGGCTTCCATCAGGGCCAGGGGAACGGCCGTTGACTTTCCGGCAGCGGTCTCCGCTGTCAGCACCAGGCTGCGGGATGGGGATTTTTTCAGACAGGCTACAATTGACTCCAAGCGGGAGGCAATGGGGAGGGGTGCTACACCTTGAATACGGCAACTTCCTCCACAAGGCTGTTCATCACCTGTATATTCTCCGAGATGGAGGCGTTCACAGTTTCCAGGCTCCGGGTAATGTCGATGGCATTCCTTGCCATGTCGTTCATGGAGCCAGTGATGGAGGAGGTCACTTCCACCAGCCTGCCCATCTCGCTGCCAATTTCCTTGCTACCCTGCATGACGGAGGTGGAGCTGTCGTTTACATTGTAGGTAATCTCGTGGATGGTGCGCATGGCCTCCATCACCTGACCGCTTCCCTCCGTCTGCTCCTGCATGGCCCGCATGATAACCGCCTCCTGGTTCTGCACGGAATTGGCAAAGCTATAGATGGTGTCGAATTGCTGCTCCACCTGCTGGGTGTTTTCGGAGACCTCGTTGATTGAGATTCCCAAGTCCTTCAGTCGCGCGGTGATGCTCAGGCTCTGGGCGCTGGAGTCCTCCGCCAACTTGCGAATCTCGTCGGCAACGACGGCAAAGCCCCGGCCCGCCTCACCAGCGTGGGCAGCCTCGATGGCAGCGTTCATGGCAAGCATGTTGGTCTGCTCGGCGATGTGCTTGATGATGGCGCTGGCCTCCAGAAGTCCCTCGGACTCCTGATAAATCCGCTTGGAGACCGCCACCGCATTCTCCACCGTCTTCTGCCCCTCCGACGCAGCATTGCCAAGGGCCTCCACGGTCCTTGTGTTCTTTTTCAGAATCTCGGAGACGGAGTGGGTGTTCGCCACCATCTCCTCTATGGCCGCAGACGCCTGGGTGACACTGGAGGCAAGCGTCTCGATGCTCTCATCCTGCCGGAGAATCATGTTGACAATCTTGTCCACCGTGCGCTGGGTCTGCCCAACTCCGGTGGACTGGCTGGTCATCTCGGACTTGACGGAATCTATGGAGCTGACGGTCTTTTCGATGGTTCCGTTGGACCTGTGGATGTTCTCTGCCAGCAAGGTCATGCTTTCCTTTGACACGTTCACCGTCTTGTTGATGGTGGAGATGAGGTTTCTGGTGGTGGAGACAAAATAATTCACATCGTTGGCCATGAGCCCGAATTCGTCCCGAGACTGGACACGCACCCGGTCAATCAGATAGTTTCCAACCGCAGCGCTCTCAATGGCCTCCATGATGGCCACCAGCCTCCGCTTCACCGCCGTCATCAGCATGAAAAAATCCCAGATTCCCACCACAATGCCGAGCACACCCATCGGCAGGGCCTTCGCCACGACAAAGCGGGAGTAGACACCCACATCCGGCCGGTCTGCCATCAGGGGAGCCAGGGACACCAGGAGCACGCCAAGGCAGACGAAGAGACTCACCAGGATGCTCCGAAGCGCCAGCGACATGGAGGTGTCGTTGGCAGTCAGCGGCAGAAAGTCCAGGGAGTCCTCGAACACCTGGATGAACTTGATGTAGCTTGCCAGGGAGAACAGGCAGCACGAGCCAAATGCCTGCATTCCCACCGCAATCGCCTCCGAGCCTTCAATTCCGGCGCTGAGAGCCGTCAGGTACGGCAGGAACAGGTTACAGACCACGGGGATGTAGATGCTGAGCTTTCCATACAGCAGGGCAACCTTGTTCAATTTCCTGCACGACTCATCGCTTCCGTCATAGGAGCGCAAGCTCTTGTTCACAAGGTAATATGCCACCAGCGGACTGGAAAGGGAGAGCAGGATGTATCCCACAAAGGGAAGGGTTGAAACAAACGAGAGCAACCGCTCCAGCGGGATTGTCTGGGTAAACAAAACCTGGAACATACTCAAAGCCATGGGAGACAGATAAATCAAGAAATTCATAACTACTGCCAAAACAGGAATTCTTCTTTCTTTCATTCAACAAACCTACCTTACTCAATTTTATAGAATGAAGGGCTTACTAAACGCCTTCCGAATGACGCTGCACACAGCCTGGAGACTCATGCCGGCACAGAAAAATACACCGCAAAGAAGTGGAGCACACTGCCAAAGATGACAAAGATGTGCCACACACAGTGCATCCACTTAATCTTCTTCATGGCGTAGAAGGCGCAGCCTGCGGTGTAGGCAACACCTCCGGCAATCACCAGCTTGAGGCTCAGCGGATTCAAGGCCTGCACCATGGGCTTGATGGCAAAGACCACCAGCCAGCCCATCAAAATGTAGGTGATAGCGGACAAGAGCCGCATCCGGCTGCCGAATATGGCGTAGAAGGTCATTCCCGTCACTGCCAGCCCCCAAATCACGCCGAACAGCACCCAGCCCACGGTGCCACGCAGAGCCGTCAGACAAAAGGGCGTATAGGTTCCCGCAATCAGCAGGTAGATGGAAGAATGGTCAAAGATGGCGAACACCTTCTTTGCACCGTAGGGCGTGAGGGCGTGGTACAGGGTGGACATGAGGTAGAGCACCACCAGCGATGCGCCAAAAATCGCAAAGCTGGTGACATAAAAGCCCCGTCCGTCAGCAGGAGCGTACAGCACCGCCCGCACAATTAAAAGCACCGTGGCGGCCACTGCCAGCCCCGCCCCAACGCCATGGGTTACGGAGTTAAATATCTCCTCTCCGATGGAATAGCGCTTTGGGATGGCGGACTCCAGGGCCTTTCGCTCCTGCCGTGCCTGGGCCTCCTCTGCCTTGCGGGCGGCCTTGGCAGGCTTTAAGGCGGCATAGGTATCCAGCCGCACCTGATGGATTTCCCTCTTGGCTGACTCCTTGATTTCCCTGATTCGAAGCCGTGCCTCTTCCTTGATTTTTCTCTCTTTGTGGGCAGAGGCCGCTGCCTCCGTCTCCTTCTTCGCCATGAACACTCCTTGGCCGGCTTGACAATTGGCCGCCCGGCAATTTCAGCCTGGCAGCTGCCGCCTCACCTCATACAACAACACACCGGCGGCCACGGAAACATTCAGGCTGTCCAGTCGGCCCCAGGTGGGGATGGAGACGGTTGCGTCGCACCCTTCCTCCAGGAGGCGGGCGATTCCAGCACCCTCGCTCCCCATGACGATGGCTGACCTTTCCGAAAATTGTATCTGGGCAGCGGGTATTCCACCGGAGTCAGCACCGTAAATCCAAAAGCCCGCACCCTTCAGCTGCTCCACCACTCGCACCAAATTCGGCACGACAGCCACCGGCACCCAGACGCTGGCCCCGGCACTGGCACGGGCAACCACCTCGTTTTCCAAGGGCTCCCGCAGGCTCCTCCGCTCCGGCAGCACCACCAGGTCAACGCCGAACTGGTCGCAGCTACGCAGGATTGCGCCGACATTGTGGGGATCCGTGATAGAATCCAGGATGAGGACAAGGGATGTTTCCCGATTTACCGACATCCATTGGGAAAAATCCACAAGATTTGCAGGAGGAGCCTCCTCTCCACTTACCCGTAGCAGGAGGCCACGGTGAGTCCGGGCTGCCTCCGGCAGGGAGGCAACCAGCTCGTCCAGCCGCCGCTGCTCTACCTGAGTACAGGCAAGGCCAAGCCTGCGGGCCTGGGCAAGAATCTTTTTTACCCGTGGGCCGGGATTTGCATACAAAAGCTCCCATTGGCTGCACGGGACCTTGGACGCAGCCGCACTGCGCAGCCGCTCCTCGATGACGTGGAAGCCAGAAATGAGTCTATCTGCCACAGCAGACCTTGTACTTCTTTCCTGAGCCGCAGGGACAGGGCTCATTGCGGCCAACCTTGCGCCCCTCCCGGACAACGGTGGTGGTTTTTAGGCTCCCGTTGGAATACAGCCACTTTCCGTCAATCTTCTTGAAAAGCCCGGTTTCGTGATGCACGTCCCGCAGCCCCTTGCGGCTGTAGGTGGCCTGGAATTCCACCACCCCCTCGGTGTCATCGGGGCCTCCCTTCTCTGTGCGGAGAATCTTGAGTCCGTGCCAGGTGGACTCCTCGCTCCAAGACTGGGTAGCCTTGCGGTCAATGTCGGTCTTGTCGCCGTTGACCTCGCAGGTGTCAACAATAAAGTCAATCTCGTGCTTTTCGTAGGCGGAGTAGCGTGCCCGCATCAATTCTTCCGCAGTGGCGGCCAGGCTGGTTCCCTTGATAATGGGCTCGCAGCACGCCGAGTACTCCCTGCCGGAACCGCAGGGACAGGTGGTCTTTGTCTTGCTCATGGCCCCAGTATACCCATTTTGCCTGAAATTGTCCAATGTCAGCCATCCCCCTGCGCAAACTACGCCACGGGTAAATTGTGCCCCCTTGACCTTGACTTTCCGCCCTGTCATTAACTATAGTTTACAAACTGTGAGCACCGCTTGTTGCAAACCAGAACCTAAAAAATCTTGATTTCAGAGGACAAAAGCGCTTCATCATGAAGATTATAATCATTGGAGCGGGGCTTACCGGCACCGAGCTGGCAAAGAAGCTTATCTCCGAAAAGAACGACGTCGTTCTCATCGACAACAACGAGGAGACCGTGCGCCACGTCTCCAACCGGCTGGACTGTATGGTCATCCATGCCGACGGCAACAGCCTGGACACCCTGGAGGAGGCGGGCATTGCACGGGCCGATGCACTGGTGATGCTGACCAACTCCGACGAGGTAAACATGATTACCTGCTCCCTAGTGGAAGCCTTCTACCCAAAGGTTATGAAGATAGCCAGAGTTCGCAACTACGAGTACCACATCAAGGCCAGAAAGACTGCAAGGCGGAAGTCAGCCGAGCCGGAAGGAGAGGTTCGCCCCCTCTACGGCATAGACCACATGGTCTATCCGGACATGGAGGCGGCCATGGCAATCCTGCGGGCCATCGAGCATGGCGCCGTCACCGATGTGCTTTCCTTCGAGAACTCCGAGTACGAAATCATGCGGGTGGAGGTGGAGGAGGGAAGCCGGCTTGACGGGCAGCGGGTGCAGGACCTGCGCAGCTTTATCGACACGCCCTTCCTGCTGGTGTATTTGGAGAGCAAGACGGAGGCAACCCTGCCCATGGGCTCCACCGTCATTCAGGCAGGGGACTACCTGGGAATCCTTGCCCACAAAAAGCACATGGAGAGTTTTTTGGAGCTGTGCGGCAACCGAATCGCCGAGCTGAACAGGATTGCCCTGGTGGGCGTAGGTCACATCGGCACCCTAATTGCTGACTCCCTGCTGTCTCACCACAAGACAAGGAAGATACCGAAGCTCTTTAGCTCCATCCAAAAGTCAAAACAGAAAATCATCATCATCGACAAGGACGAGCAGCGGATAAAGGCTGCGGCGGAACGCTACCCCGACACCGACGTGTTCAAGGCGGACATCACCGACGAGGGCTTTATCCAGGAGGAAAGCCTAGCAGCCTACGACCTGCTCATCTGCGCTACACACAACCACGAGAAGAACATGGTCATCTCCGCCTACCTCAAGTCCCTGGGTGTGGGAAAGACCATCTGCCTGGTTCCCAGCGGGAGCTTTGCCGAAATTGCCCGACACATCGGTGTGGACGTGGCCGTTCCCATCAAGGACACCGTAGTGGACACCATTGTGGGCCATCTGCGGGGAAAGAGCGTTACGGGAGTCCACACCGTATCCGACGGCGACCTGGAAATCATCGAGTACGTGATGCCGGAGAACTCCCGTCTGAACGGAAGGGCCCTGAAGGACATTGCTGAGCCAGGAAGCTTCCTAGTGCTGCTGCAAAAACCCCAAGGCGAGGGCGAGTACGTGATTGCGTCGGGAAACACCATCCTCAACGGCGGGGACAACCTGGTGCTCATCGCCAACATGGAGGAAACTGCCAAGGTCCTCAACTACTTTGGAGGCTCGGAAGAGTAGGCCGCCATGAGCTTGTTCAACTTCTTTAGAATCAACATTTTGTTGCTGGCCATCATCTCCATCACCTTTGTCCTGCCCATCGGGGTTGCCGCCTGCCACCAGGAATTCCAGGTGATTCCCTCCTTCTTCATTCCCGGTATCGTCTGCATCGGTGGGGCCCTCATCTTCCTGCTGATTGGGAGGCGGAAGAAGGTTTCCATGACGCCGCGAGACGCCTTCATTGTGGTGGCAACCGCCTGGATATTCGCCAGCCTGCTGGGAGCCCTGCCGCTGTATTTTTCCGGCTGGGTTCCCAGCTTTACCGACGCTTTCTTTGAAAGCGTCTCCGGCTTTACCACCACCGGGGCCTCCAACCTGCCGGACGTGGAAATCCTCCCGACATCCTTAAACCTGTGGCGCTGCCAGATGCATTGGCTGGGCGGCATGGGAATCGTAGCCCTGACGGTGGCCCTGATGCCACTTCTGGGGGTGGGCGGCTTTCAGCTGCTCAAGGCAGAGACCACCGGTGTGGAAAAGGGCAAGGTGACGCCGAAAATTGCCACCACTGCAAAGCTTCTGTGGTTTATCTATCTGTCCTTTACCGTGACTCAGACAATTCTGCTGAAGCTGGCGGGGATGGGCTGGGTTGATGCACTTTCCCATGCCTTTTCCACGGTTGGAACCGGCGGCTTCTCCTCCCGCAACAACAGCATCGCCTACTACAACTCCTCCGCTATCGAGTGGATCTGCATTGTCTTTATGATTTTATCCGGGGTGAATTTCAGCCTCTATTATTATGCCGCTACCAGAAAGTTCCGGGATATAATCGAAAACAGCGAGTTGAAGGCATATTTGGGAATCATCCTTGCCACCACCTTTGGCATCATCATCTTTATCCACCAGATTTACCAGAGCTTTGGCACCAGCCTCCGGGAAGCCCTGTTCCAGACTGCCTCCATCATCACTACCACAGGATTTTCCTCCGTGGACTTTAACCTGTGGCCCGCCGGAGCCCAGCTCTTCCTGCTGCTGCTGATGCTGGTGGGCGGCTGCTCAGGCTCCACGGCGGGCGGCTTCAAGGTGATCCGCTGGGTCATCCTGGCAAAGCAGACCACCAACGAGGTGCGCAAGATGCTCCACCCCCACGGCATCTTCAACGTGCAGCTGAACGGTCACATCGGCCGCAAGGATGTGGTGTTCTCCACAGCAGGCTTCCTGTTCCTGTACTGCTTTCTGATTGCGCTGACCGCCTTTGTAGCGGCCTTCAACGGCATCGACATAATCTCCGCCATCACAGCGGCCATGGCTCTGGTGGGCAACGTGGGGCCCGGCCTTGGAGCCGTGGGGCCAGTGGAAAATTTCGGCTTCTTTGCTCCCGCCGCCAAATGGTGGTTCTCCTTTGTGATGATTGCCGGACGACTGGAGCTGTACACCATGCTGATTTTCTTCATGCCATCCTTCTGGAAAAAATAGGGAGATGAAAATGGAAGGACAACGAATCATTCTACGGAATTGGCGGCAGGGGGATGAGGAGGAATTGTTCCGTCATGCCGGAAACCCGGCCTTGGGGAATGCCGCCGGATGGGAGCCACACAGGAGCATCGAGCACAGCCGCCAACTTTTGGACACCATTTTCGGTGGAGCGGAAACCTACGCCATTGTGCTGAAGTCCACCGGGCTGCCAGTGGGAAACATTGAGCTGATGTTTGCCACGGACTTCCATACCGCTCCTCTAGCCGACGGAGAGGCAGAAATCAGCTACTGGATTGGCCAGGAATATTGGGGGCAGGGACTGGTGGCAGAGGCAGCTCAACTCCTCATCCAGCACAGCTTCCAGACCCTGGGGCTGGGGGGCCTGTGGTGCTGCCACTACCACGGCAACCTCCAGTCAAAGCGGGTGCAGGAAAAATGCGGCTTCCGCTACCATCACTGCGACGAAAACGGACGAACAAAAACTGGCGAGCCGAAACGTGTCCACCTGCTGCACCTGAGCCGCCAGCAGTGGCTGGAGGAAGGTCAAGTTTAATTCCCCTCTACCTTCCTTGAAAAACCTTTCCAATCGTGCTACTTTCTTTTCAGGAGAAACAGATGGCCGAAAATTACCTTTGCTTTTACAACGCCCGGCTGGTGGATGCCGAAATCGACGAGCCTGGCCTGCTCTTGGTGGAGGGGGAACGAATCAAGACCGTTGCCTTGGGAGACTTCTCGCTGCAAGAGGCCGCAGAGGTGGCGAAAAACCTTCTGTCCTCTGCCGAGATTGAGTACATCGACTGCCAGTGCAAACTGCTCCAGCCCGCCTTCATCGACCTCCACGCTCACTTCCGCTATCCAGGACAAGCTCAAAAAGAGGAATTGGCCACAGCACTGGCGGCTGCAGCAGCTGGAGGATTTGGAACGCTGGTGTTGATGCCCAACACCGTACCCGCCGTCTCCTCCCTAGAGCTGGTAGCCCAGGTCTGCAAGGATACTCATGCCTTGGGCATCGCCGATGTCATCCAGACCATCACCCTCACCAAAGATTTTTCCGGCACAGACAACAGTCATCTCGACCAGTTGCCAGCCTTCAGTCCCGGCACGCCACCACGGGCAGCCCAAGTCGCCATGGCCACGGAGGACGGCAAGGACGTGGAATCCGCCGCCATGATGCTGGACTCCATGGCAAAATGCGGCCAGCGGAACATCATCGTCGCTTGCCACAGCGAGGACATGACCTTGGCCACCGCCGCCCGCCCTTTCCGCAAAGTCGCCACCGATATCTTTGCCCGTCAACTTCCCATGAAGAAAAAGGCGCTAGGTGCAATTCCCCGCACCGACACCACATCGCCCGAAGTCAAAGAGGCACTGGCAGCACTGGCAGAAGCCAACCGGCTGCTGTCGCTGGCAGAAGACATCGCCACGGAGCGGAACATCAGCCTTGCCCATCAGGTAAACTGCCATGTCCACATCTCCCACGTCAGCACTGCTGGTGCCATGGCCGCCATCAGGGCCGCAAAGGCCAAGGGCTGGGCCGTCACTAGCGAGGTTACACCACACCATCTGGGCTTGAGCGTGGAATCCGATGACCTGGCACTGAGGCACATCGTAAACCCGCCCCTCCGAAGCGAACAAGACCGGCAGGCAGTTATCCAAGCCTTGCTGGACGGCACGGCAGACTGCATCTCCACAGACCACGCCCCCCACACCGCCCAAGACAAGGCCAACGGAGCTCCAGGGTTCACTGGCCTGGAAACCGCCTACGGAGTCTGCAACTCTGTTCTAGTTCGGGGTATCAATGGTGCTGCCGACGGACGAACCCTCACCCCCAGCCAGCTTTCCCAACTTATGTCTGCCAATCCCGCCCGCATCCTCACCCTGGATACAGGAGCGGAACCACGAGGCCACCTTAAGCCGGGCTTTATGGCAGACCTAGTGCTCTGCGACCCCGCCGCCCAGTGGACCGTCCGAGGCGATGACTTTGCATCCAAGGGCAAGTACACTCCGCTGGAAGGAGCCACCCTTACTGGCCAGGTTCTTGCCACCTACCATGGCGGGCGCAAGGTCTACGCCACCGCCAAGAAGCGGCTCTCGGAAGAGTAGTCCATATAAAACTACTGGCCGTTGGGCTGCTCCGGCTGGCTTTACTATATACCCGATAAACTGCAATTTGTATTACTCTCAATATTGAAACTCATATCCATCTTCTGGTTCACCGATAGAATAACCCAATACAACAGTTAATCTATCTTTAAAAAGCTGTAACCATTCATCCCATTCTTTTTGTGGCATTTTAGCATATAATTGCAGCCCGCTGGGTTCAACTGAACCTTCGATAAATTTGTCAGCTCCCGCCTTGCAATCTAGCGTTCCATAGATGACTTGTACTCCGCAATTTGTTGCTGCAGGTTTTGGATGTGATGGGAGAGCATGAATTCCACAAACTCGGCGGGATTTTCCTGCTCCTGGCACTTGGCAAGGGCTTGTATGTATGCTCCCCGGCTTTCCCTTTTGACGATTGAGGGGACAAGGCCGAACTGCCGTTGAATCATGTTCATCACCAGTCGGGCCATCCGTCCGTTGCCGTCCGCCCATGGATGGATTTCTGCCAGCTGGTAGTGGGCAAGAAAGCTGTGCCGGTACACCTCGAAGATGGCATGGTGGGCAAGTCCTTCCTGCTCCTGGTTCAAATGCCGGCAGAATGCCTCCAGTCTTTCTGGAATCTTTTGCCATGCCAGATAGCTTTTCCCGCCACGTCCGGCGCTGACATTTACCAGACGCAGCTGGCCCCTTGCACTGTTGCATTCCCCGCTCATTGTCTTGTAGCTGCTGCCAGTGCGCTGCATCACAAGGGCGGAAAGCTGACACAGGACTTGTATCGTCCAATCTATTGGTCGGGAGGCCAGGTCAAACCCTCTTTCGTAGGCAGCCTTTAGGTCAAGGTTCATCAGTTGCTCCATTATGGGTTTTGCACACCCAATTCCTTCGTCCAACAGGATTTGATTTTCAATTTCCGTTACCGTGGAGCCCTCCAGTGCCGTGGAGTGGGTGACGATGGAGTAGAGGTATAATTTTTCATAGTCGATTTGCTGGTCTATACCTAAGTCCGTGTATTCGCTTATGGCCTTCTGTAACAGTGACTTCATCCATTCCACAGAATATACAGACAGTTGTCCACTGTCAAGAAAAGGACAACCTGGCTTTTGTTCACCTCAGTAGCTCCAGCAGCACCTCCCGTGACCGCTGGGCAATCAGTGCGGATGCCTCCTCTGCAAATCGCAGCCTGTCAAAGCTGACCGCCTCCTCCCGTGGCTCCAGAAAGCAGTGGGGCTCCACCTGGAGGATTTCGGCAATCTGCTCTATGACGGACAGGGGCGGAATGCTCTTGCCTCCCTCTATCATGTTGATGTAGTTGATGTTTTTATCTAGCAGCGAGGAAAGCTTTTCCTGGGAGAGCTTTGCCCTGCGTCTGTAAAATTTTAGATTGTCACGAAATACCGTTTCCAGAGAAGGTCTCATACAATATATTATGCTGGATTTTCCAAGCTAAAATCATATTATTAAACTATTGAATAATTGACAGGAAAACCAATATATAATATTGTGTTTATGGGATTGATTCCCAATACAGTATGTTTCTGGAGGAAAAAAGATGGCTATAACAGATGCAAAGGATTTGGGTAAGGCTATCAAGAATGGACAAGACAAGATTGAGGTTGAAGGTGACTTGGCAAAGAAGACCATTAAAATTAAAGCTACAGGAAAAGTAGCCTGGGGTGTTTGCGTTGGCGGATTGGCTGTTGCCATTGCAATTGTTGTAACTCAGCCTGCTACAACTGCTGCTGATGTGGCAACTGGAGGGATGACAATGATGGCAAAGTATGCTCTTACTGCCGTTGGTGCTGTACCAGCAGCTGTTACACTAGGAAGTGCTGCTACGACGGCGGTGATTATAGGTGTAGCTGGTGGTGGTGTTGGAGCATTGAACAAGTTGCGTGGATATCGTTTGGAAAAGAAAAGTGATACAAAAATCATCTTGCACAAGAAGTAAACTTCATTTCGGAATACTGGAGAGGGATGCATGAGAGATATATTTTCCAAAATTAAACAATTTGTCAGCAGTGCAGAATCACAGTTAAAACGAGCAAAAAGGGAATGGGCATATTTAAAGAATGGACATCCGATAGGTGGTGATGAGAATCTGACAGGGCATTATCTTTCCTCCCAAAAAGGGTATGAGGCGGCAAGGAGATATGCGGAAAAGGCATTGGACTTATTGAAGGATAATCCAGATAGCGAATTGGAAGCAAGAGCTAAAAGTGTTCTGCAAATCTGCAATCGAACTAAATGAAAATTATGGAAGCCCTGGCTCCGTTCTCCTATTCCCCTTCCGACAGCTCCGCCAAAGCCTCCCATAAACACCCTATCTACACATAAAAGCTACATCATTTGCACTTGATTTGCACTCCATTTGACAGTATAGTTGAAGGAGTACATATCTTTCGATGTAGCTTTTTCAGGAGGCAAAGCATGACAAACGTGACCATCAGGCTGGACAGCAACGACAAGGCGGAATTCTCCCGCATCTGCGAAAAAATCGGGCTTTCCGTCTCGGCAGCCTTCAACGTCTTTGTAAAAACTGTCATCAAGGAAGAACGGATTCCCTTCGAGCTTTCCGCCAGGGACCGGGACGACTTTTACAGCGAGGCCAACCTCCGCCACCTGGAGGAGCTGAAACGCCTTGATGATGCCGGCCAGCTTCATTTTGTCACGAAGACTTGGGAAGAGTTGAAGGCTATGGAAAAATGAGCAAGATTGTCTTCTATGAGTTGGCCTGGGAGCAATATCTGTACTGGCAGACCCAGGACAAGAAATTCATCAAGAAGCTGAACAAGCTGCTGGCTGACATAGACCGCAACGGCAATGCGGGGCTTGGCCACCCGGAGCCCTTAAAGGGGGAATCTGGCTGGCTGGTGGAGCCGTGAAATTGACGAGAAAAACCGGTTGATTTATAAAATTGAGGACGGCTGCATCAAGATTTTTCAGTGCAGGAACCACTACCAGGACAAATAAATCAACTTGCATCGCTTCCAGCTTTTGCAATAAGTAGCCTGTGTATTAAAAACGCCTCCCCGCAAACACTCCCAAGCTTTGCTGAGTCTGGCTGGAAAAGGAGGGATTTCCTGGGTTCTTTCATTTTGCGTTAGGTGATGATATAATTACAAAAGATTTTGGTGAATTAGGTAGGGTGTAATGTCTTCAAGGTGCAGGAGAAAAACACTATGAGAAAGCTTGTGCTGTCATTAGTCTTGTTGGTCGTGGGCAGCCTGGTATTCCCAGAGCAGGCCGTGAGTCCCAAGCTGGAGACCGTGGGCTTTTGGGGTGATTTTTTCAGTCTGGATAAAGAAATAACGGGTTGGACATGGGTCTCCGCCAATGTGCACTACAATTATGCCACCTACAATTTCTCCGACAAGGGGGCCTTGGCTGGGCCAGCGGGGATTGGTGGCCGGCTTTCGTGGATAGCTTGGGCTGAAATATTTGGATTCGTCTTTTCCAGCGGATACAGCTTCAACTCTGTGGAGCTTAATGGAGGCAGCTACCACTACCATGAGTTCGACCCGCTAATCTTTCAGATTGACATGTTCCCGTTTTGGCGGTTTGGACTGCGGGGAGGCATTGCCCTGACCCTTCTGTGGGAGCGACGGCTGCCGGACCAAGGGGGTGCTGCCCACACCAACTGCCTTGGCCTTGGCTTGTCCTATCCTGTGGACATGAACTTTTGGCTGAATCCGAACCTGTTGCTGACAGCCGGGGTCAAGCCTCTGTTCATTGCCAATGGCAGTTCTATCTTGCTGAAACATTCCTTTACGGTGGGACTCATGTTCTACCTATTTATATAGGATTGCGTTCGCTACAAGGAGCAATGGATGAAACTGATGAGAAAGCTTGTGCTGCCGCTTGTCTTGTTGGTTGTGGGTAGCTTGGTATTCCCAGAGCAGGCCGTGAGCCCCAAGCCTGAGACCGTGGGCTTTTGGGATGGTTTGGGAGGGTTCTTTTGGGAGGATTGTTTTCTGGGAGGGGGGGCTAATGGGGTAAACTCCTCTGTCAATGTGTATTACAATTATACCACCTATAATTTCTCCCACAAGGGAGCCTTGGCCGCGCCAGCGGGGATTGGCGGCCGGCTTTCACTGTTGGGCGTCAATTTGATGCCATTTAGCTGCGTCTTTTCCAGCGGATACAGCTTCAACTCGGTGGAGCATAATGGAGGCCGTTACCACTACCATGAGTTCG
Source organism: uncultured Treponema sp. (assembly GCA_937876905.1). GTDB lineage: Bacteria > Spirochaetota > Spirochaetia > Treponematales > Treponemataceae > Treponema_F. Next base: position 16,065 of record CALEFI010000034.1, on the reverse strand, counting down.
ACCCGCTGCTCGTTCAGTTCGGTCTGGTCTTTTGGCGGTTTGGACTGCGGGGAGGCCTTGCCCTGACCCTTCTGTGGGAGCGATGGCTGCCAGACCAAGGGGGTGCTGCCCACACCAACTACCTTGGCCTTGGCTTGTCCTATCCCTTGAACATGGATTTTTGGTTGTCTCGGAGTCTGGTGCTGACAGCCGGGATAAAGCCCCTGTTCATTTCCCGCAACGACACTATGCTGCTGAAACATTCCTTTACGGTGGGACTCATGTTCAACCTGTTTTATACTAGGCATCCGAGTGAATGGGAATGGTAAGCTGCTTGCCGACATTGACCGCAACGGCAATGCGGGGCTTGGCCACCCGGAGCCCTTGAAGGGGAATCTGGCTGGCTGGTGGAGCCGGGAGATTGACGAGAAAAACCGGTTGATTTATAAAATCGAGGACGGCTGCATCAAGATTTTTCAGTGCAAGAATCACTACGCTGACAGGTGAGCGCCCATCCCTGGCCAGACCTGGGTTTGGCCAGGGACGGAGCGTCCAGCGGGCAGTGGATTTAGTTTTGGGCGGAGCCGGTGGAGTAGGCATAAGGTGAATCCCATTTGGTGAAGTCAAGGTACTCCTTTGCCTTGGCCTTTGCTGTGGAAGCAAAACAGCTTGTGTCCTTCCCGCTTACTTTTGTATAAAAAGTGGCCCATTCAACATTTTTGCTGTTTATGGAACGTACATGAACTAATGTAAGGCAGCCCGAATGGGGATTCCGCTCGTTATAGTCAGGATATTGGTAATTTCCCCAATTTTTGTGCTGCCTACACTCCAAAAGATATACTGTTCCGTGGCTGGCTGCCCTGGAAGACATTATCTTACCTATAGTGTCATCTTGTCCCGAACCAATTTTCAAAATGATGTTTTCACCCTCTCTGGAAATAGAAAAATTCTCCCATTGCCCTTTGTATTCCTTTCCCACAAAGAATTCGACGGGATTGCTTTCCGTTCCACCCACGGGGCTTCCACAGCTCCATAGGGTCAGACTCAAGACGACGAGACACAGTGCTGTGGCTCCCAAATACCGGCCTCCCGGTTTCAGCGGCCTGCGGGCAGTTTTGCGATTTTGTGTGTTCATGGTGAACCTCCTTCAAAAATTTATTCTAGTCCGACAAAGTCCCTCGGGCTGCCGGTACATGCCGGGTAGGGGTCTAAAACTCTGCCTTAACCTTGACCGTGTAGCTGCGGGACGGGCCGCTGTAGTTGTCATGGAACAGGTACTTCTGGTCCAGCAGATTGCTTCCCTCCAGCACAAAGGTCAGATTATCACTGTATTGCCAGGTCAAGCTACAGGACAGCAGGTGGATGGGAGCGTAGTAGCTGGTGTTGTAGTTCGACGTGTAGCGTCTGGAGGTGAAATCGTAGCCCACGCCCAGCCTCCAGCCCTTGTAGCCAGCCTCCACCCCGCAGTTGGCCAGCACCAGCGGCACCCACATGATTTGGTTGCCGTAATACGCCTCGTCCAGCAGGAAGGTCTTGGTTACTGCCACCTGCAGGCTATAGCCCAGCCGCCAGTCATCGGTGAGGGCAAAGGTGTTCTGGGAGTAGAGGGTTCCGTCAAAGTAGTAGGCGGCGCCACTGTTGACAGTATGATAGGTGTCCTCGGCGAGGTTTGCGTAGCGGCCGTTGGCCCAAATGATTTTGTTCTGGTAGTAGCTGAAGCCCAGGCTCGCCGTGAGGGGAAGAATGGAGTCAAGCACAGTCTCGCCGCCCCTTTGTCCAGCGGCTTTGGTGGAAAATTTGAGCCGCAGGGAATAGCCCGACTCCGGCTTCAGGTCAGGATTGCCGTGGTAGCCGCCAAGAGCTCCATAGCCACTGCCAGAGTTCACTGCGGAGGTCAGGGCGGCGTAGTTCCAGTACAGCTGGTTGAAGGTGGGCAGTGTGTTCTGGGTGGAAACCGAAAGGGTGAAGTTCAAAAAATTGATGGCCAGCGTCCCGTTGAAGTTGTGGTGGAAAATGGTCTCTTGCTTGCCCTCGCTGTCCGGCTGGTCCCACACCAGGAGGTAGCCCACCATCGGCTGAATCTGCAGGGGCTGTCCTCGGAACAGGACGAGGGAAAACGAGGGGTAGAGGCTGTATCGGGCAGGAGCGGAAGCATCCGAGCCACCGGAAGCAAGGTCTGACAGAATGGCTCCCCCCTTCAGCGAAAAGGTGGGCTGGGAATTGCCCAGTCCTCCAAGGAAACCCTCCTGGCCTGTACCAAGGGGCGGCAGGGTGTAGTCCAGCTGAAGGGAAAAATTGTGGAATCGGTTGTCCGTGTCATCGATGCTGCCACCATCCTCCCGATAAGTGAGGTCATTTAGATTGTAGGTGAACTGCATCTTGGTGTGGCCGAAGGGCAGAAGCAGGTGGCCAAAGATGCTGTGGGCGGTCAAGAGGTTGGTTTGGACTCCAGCCGCAGAAAGGCTGGGCGGCACCTTGAGACGGTTATAGGAAAGGCTGTGGCTTCCGCCGACGGAATGGCTGCCGATGAATCTGCTCCAGCCCAAGATACCGTTTGCCGACTGGTAGCCGTTGCCCTCCCGGATGGTGCCGTCCACCTGCCGGAATCGGTTGGCCGCAGTGGTTCCCCCGGCGGAAAGACGCAGTGCGGTATCTGCCACCACGTCCTGCAGGGTAAGGCCGAAATGGTTGGTGTCAAAGGGATTTGTCTCGTAGGAACGGGTGGAAAAGGCCAGGGAAACCTTCCGGGCGGAAAAGGACTTGGTGCTGATGGCTATGATGGTGCCGGCAAATTCCTCCTGGCCAAGGGCAGGGGTATCCTGGATGGTGATGCTGTCGATTGACTCCAGCGCCAATGAATTCCAGTCGAATTCCCCCGTGCTGGGATCGTTTGCCAGCACGCCGTCCACGTACACCTTGATGGTGGCTCCAGCGTATCCCCGGATGGAGACATTGGTGGCAGCCCCTGTTCCTCCGGTGGGCATCACCAGGCAGTTGTTGTCCGCAAGGAACTCACCCAGGGTTATGGCCGAGGAAGCGGCAATGTCCTCCTGGGTAAAGCGCTGCTCAAAGACGGCCCCGTCAAGCACCGTGGTGATGGTGCCCAAGTCAATCTGTTCTTGCGCAAGGGCATGATGGCCCAGAACCAGTGCAAGGGCCATCAGAAGCCCCTGCCTTACAGAGGCACGGAGCCCCGCCCAGCCTGCAAGCCGTGAGGTTAGAGTTCGACTAACCATACCTTCCTCCTCGAGAATGTATGAAGTGATGAGATGCAACAGTCGTCTCCTGGCTTGCAGAATGCCCCTGTTTTCATCGGGAAGGCTTCCCGTAAAACAGGGACGACGGCACGCCTTCTCACCCGTGGGCAATGGCATCTGTGCCGCTTGTTCCGCTTACAGTGGCGGGACCGCTCCGGATTTGCACCGGATTCCGTTACTGTCGGCCATCGAGTATAGGGAATAAAATTGAGTGAGTCAAGATAGTAATGATTTTCAAAAAGGCCGCCACAAAGAACCCGTCCACCTACCAGACCCGCAACTGGCGGCTGATGATGGAACTGACGGCTTCCGCCAACTGCGTCGGCTCGCTAATCCGCACAAAATTGTTGCCATAAATCATGCCGGCAGCCCCTGCATTATAGTCCAAGCCCATGAACACCGCCACCACCTTGATGCCCTTTTTCCTCAGCTCTTGCACTTCCTCCAGAGCATCCCTTATACCATCTCTCCCTGAATACTCCTGATATAGGGAAGCGGCGCACTCGTCGTTGGGGTCTGCGTCGGTAAGCACCACCAAAAGCCTGTTCTCCATGGGGGATTTTTCCATCAGTTTTCCCACCGCCCGCAAAGCAAGTCCATCCCGATTCCAGCCTTCCGCTGTGTAACAGAAAAGCTTTTCGTTGGTACAGTTGGAGTCATAGGTGCGAAGCTGCTGCATCACCGTGTAGGTGCGGAAGCTGTTGAAGGCGTGAACCTGCACCGGCACACCACACTGGCTCAGGCTTTCGGCAATGATGTAGCCCTGGGCTGCCAAAAGGCTTTGTCGGGAGGATTGAGAATGGGAAGCGTCCATCAAAATGTCCACGGAAAACACCGGCTGGGGATGCTCCTGCCTCCGAAAGAAAATCCGATTGTCCTCCAAGCACTGGCTTCTCCACACCCTTGTGCAATTCAGCTTTCCGCTGGAAGACTTCACCCTGTCCAAAGGGGCCTGCACGGTCAGCTGATTTTTCAGCCGGTCCCGCAGCCGGATGATGGCGTTGTCGTAGGCGGCCCTGTTTTCCTGATAGTGCCCCCGGTTCAGTTGGTATTGCGGGGAGACTGTCTGGCAGGCAGGGAAATACAGGTGATTGTTCTTGTGCGTATCCGTGCAGATTTCCTTTTCTATCTGCAGCCCCTCCTCTTTGGTATAAATTTGGGGGCCGAATTTCTTTTCCAGCTGCCTGCGGGTTTCCTCATCGAATTTGATGGAGCCACCAATCCAAAAACTTCCCGCCGAGACGGTCCGTCCCGCCCCAGCCTCCATTTCCCGCACGTCGCGGGCGCGGAACATCCGGGAGGGAACCTGCCTGCGCCTGCGGAACAGCATCTTCAACCGGGAAGGCTTTTTTTTCCGCGGCAGATTGCGCTCCGATCCCAAATCAACCCGGAAAAATGCCTTGACGATGCGGCGGTACTCGGCAATGACTTTGTCCGTGTCCCAGTCACCCTTGAACCGCAACTCATGGAGGAGCCGAAGGTCCCGTGGCATCAAGAAGGGCTTTTTTCCTAGGTTTTCCATGCACCACGCCGTCTGGAATTGCACCACACGATCGGTTTCCACCAGCCAGGCGGCCATGTCCATCATGCTACGGCTATGCTCCAGCCGCAATTCCTCCAGAACGGGACGCTGGGGCAACTCCTTCTCATACACCACCTGCTCCAGCGCCAGCCACAGCAAGCCGTCATAGGTGGATTCCAGGGCAGTGCCAGCAAAGCTGGCAAAGAAGGCATCCAATTTTTCCCAGTCCAGCCACTTGTGCACCAGCCCGATAACCAGGTTCAGGAAAAAGTTGGCCTGCCCCTGGTGGTCAAAGGACAAGAATTGCGGCTCCACCTGATAGTTTTCTGCGGCAGTCCAGATTATGTTCTTGGCTTTTCGTTGCTGGGTGGGAGAGGCGTTCATCCGAAACTCCTAACCTGCGGAAGCGGCTTCTCCAGAAGCGTTTTCCTTGGAAGCAATCGACTCAGAGATACGAGCAGCGGACTGCTCAAAGAGGGTGGCAGGATCCAATCCCTGAGCCAAACGCCCCCGAATGATGTCCTGCAATAGGGAACGCTCAAATTCATCGGGAGACTTGTTGGTGATACCCATATCAAGGGCCGTCCATGGCTCGATTCCCTTTTCCATCAAGGCCACCGCATCCAGCATACCTCGCAAGTCCAAAAGTCGGCCAGAAATCTCTGAGCTGACAGTCTTTTTTTGGATGTCCATGAAGATGCGGGCCAAGTCCGTGGCAAAGCTTACCTTCAGCTGAGGGAATTCAGTGCGAATCAGTCGAATCAAGCCGTCTGAAGAGATTTCCGGCATCATGATGACCACAAAGCGGGAGGCTAGCGCCTCGTTCAAGTCCCGTGTTCCAGCATAGCCCTGATTCATAGTGGCGATAAAGCGAGTGGCAGGGTTCATGGCAAGCCGTTGGTAGCCAGGCACGTCAATGACCCGGCGGAAGTCCAGCAGGGCGTGGAGCACCGCCAGAGCCTCGTTCTTGGCCATGTTGATTTCGTCCAGCACCCCGAATCCGCCCTCCGTGGCACAGCGGTACACCGGCCCCGGCCGGAATTCCACCTGTCCGTTGCGGAAGGTGTCCATCCCAATCAGGGAGTCGGCATCAGTATTCACGTGGCAGGAAATGTCCCAAATGGGCCGCCCAAACACTGCCGCTAGATTTTCCGCCAGCACATTCTTTCCAGTAGCCTTCTGACCCACCAGCAACAAATTCTGACCGCACAAAAGGGCGGCGGCGGCCTGCTCCCAAATCCGTGGGCCGTAATACCTGTAGCGGGGTACGGGAATCCGCTCCCCCTCCTTGCCCTCCAACCGATGGGCAGCCCTAAAATCCTTGATACCTTGAATTATTTGGGGAGAAACCCCCTCCTCCTGCAAAAACCGCAACATTTCCACACCTTTCATAAAATTGAACCTTCAAGGCTCCAACAAATCTATATTCAAATCAGGCAGCCTTGCAAAGGCCTTGTCCGCTGTAATGAGCGAAAGACTCTTGGCCATAGCTGTAGCAGCAACAATGGCATCAGGTAGCTTCAACCCAAGACTACGCCGCAAATGAATCGCCTGATTTTTTATCTCATTATCCAAAGGAAAAATTGTGCAATGAGACAGCAAGTCCTTAATGACGCAAACCTCCTGCTCCGTAATGCGAGGAAAGGACAACAATTCCATTTCACTGATAACAGACACGGCGATTGCAGCATCTTTAAAAGAATTCATGCAGCTATTACCTGCTAGCAAGTAGATGATTGCATTCGTATCTGCCAGATAATCAATCCCATTCACCACGAATTTCCCGTTGGACAGCAAGCCCATCACCTACATTCATCCTCCCAAAAAATCTGCCGAGACCACCACAATCATTGTTTTCAGTCATTTCATTTTGGTGGCGATACAGAACAAAACGAATCAGCTCAGAAATTTCATCAAGATATTCTTCTGGAACTGATTTAATCTGTTCCACTACAGACTCATAACTCATGTACCCTTCTCCTGCAAAAACTGCAACATTTCCATGTGCTCCATAGTCCATTATACTACACCCGCATGATATACGCTATATCTCCAATCCCGTTCAGGCAAATAAAAAACCGGCATCACTGCAAAGGTGACACCGGTCTTTATCAAACCAAGGCTCAGACCAAGCCCAGCCTCCTGAACCATTCCCGCCGCCACTGTTCAGCTCCAGCGGGAACGGCCAGCCACTTATTTATACAGCTCGATGAGGCGCTCCAGGTGCTGGTAGCGAGCCTTGGCCACCTCCTCGCTCTTCTTGAACAGAGCCTCCGCACGCTCAGGGAACTTGCGGGTGAGAGCGGAGTAGCGAGTCTCCTTGGACAGGAACTCCTGATAGCTTCCGTCGCCGGGCTTGGAGGTAAGGGTAAAGGGATTCTTTCCCTCGGACTTCAAGGCGGGATTAAAGCTGAACAGGTTCCAGTAACCGGACTTCACGGCGCTCTTCAGGGTGTCCTGGCAGTGGTGCAGTCCGCCGGAGATTCCGTGAATCTCGCAGGGAGAGTAGGCGATGATGACGGACGGGCCCTGGTACTCCTCGGCCTCCACCAGCGCCTTCATGGTCTGGGCGGGATTTGCACCCAATCCAATCTGCGCCACATAGACGTAGCCATAGCTCATGGCAATGTCCGCCAAGGACTTCTTGCCCACCGCCTTACCTGATGCGGCAAACTGGCAAATCTCACCGATGTTGGAGGCCTTGGATGCCTGTCCACCAGTGTTGGAGTACATCTCAGTGTCGAACACCAGAATGTTCACATCCTCGCCGGAAGCAATGACGTGGTCCAATCCACCGAAGCCGATGTCATAGGCCCAACCGTCACCACCCATAATCCAGATGGACTTCTTGCCCAGGTAGTCCTTGCTGTCAAGGATTTCCTTGGCAAGCGGGCTGCCGCACTTCTCCAGCTCTGCAATCAGGGCGTTGGTGGGAGCCACGTTAGCACGGGTATTGTCCTTTGTCTCCATGAACTTGGCCACAGCATCCTTGAGGGAGGCGGAAGCCTCGGAACCGGCGGCCAGAGTCTCCAGCTGTCCAATCAGACGCTCACGGATGTACTTCTGTGCCAGGTGGATACCAAGACCATACTCGGCGTTATCCTCGAACAGGGAGTTAGACCACGCAGCACCCTTCTTCGTGTCCTTGTTGATGGTGTAGGGAGCCGTTGCGGCAGGACCACCCCAGATGGAGGAACAGCCGGTGGCGTTGGCAATGTACATCTGCTCGCCAAAGAGCTGGGTGGCAAGGCGGGAGTAGGCTGTCTCGGCACAGCCAGCACAGGCACCGGAGAACTCCAGCAGGGGCTGCACGTACTGGGAGCCCTTGGGAGTCAGCTCATTGATGCCAGCGTCGTCCTTCTTGCTGACGTTGGCCACCAGGTAATCCCAGACAGGCTGCAGGGGCAGCTCCTGGGCCTGGGGCACCATCTCAATGGCATCGGTGGGACAGACGGTGATACACTCGCAGCAGCCGGTACAATCCAAGGCGGAAATGCTGAGGGTATACTTGTACTTGCCAGGCTTTGGCTTCAGATCCATAACCTCAAGGTTCGCAGGGCCAGCCTTCACCTCCTCGTCGCTCAGCAGGAAGGGACGGATTGTGGCATGGGAACAAACAAATGCACAGTTGTTGCACTGGATACACTTCTCGGCAGTCCAGTGGGGAACGGTGACGGCGGTTCCACGCTTCTCGTAGGCGGAAGCACCCAACTCGAACTGGCCGTTTGCATAGTCCACGAAGGCAGAGACAGGCAGGCTGTCGCCGTCCATAAGGTTGACTGTCTCCATGATGGTCTCAACCATCTTGATGGTCTTGGGCTCACCCTTCAGAACCCTCTTCTCGCTCTTGTCAACGGCATTTGCCCAGTCAGCGGGAACGGCAACCTCGTGGATGGCATCGCAGCCAGCGTCGATGGCCTTGCAGTTCATGTCCACCACATCCTGTCCCTTCCGGGCGAACTTGGCAACAACCTTCTCCTTCATGTGACCCAGCGCCTCGTCAACGGGCAGCACGTTGGCCAGCTTGAAGAATGCGGACTGGAGCACGGTGCTGGTGCGCTTGCCCAGACCAATCTCGGTGGCAATCTTCACGGCATCAACGGTGTACACCTTGATGTTGTTCTTGGCAATGTACTGCTTGGCATCCGCATGGAGGTGCTGTCCCAGCTCCTCGTCAGACCACTGGCAGTTGATCAGGAACTTTCCGCCGGGCTTCACATCCTGCACCATCTTGTAGCCCTTGATGATGTAGGACTGGTTGTGACAGGCCACCAGGTCAGCCTGGCTGACGTAGTAGGCGCTGCGGATGGGCTTGTCCCCAAAGCGCAGGTGGGAAATGGTGATTCCACCGGTCTTCTTGGAATCGTACTGGAAGTAGGCCTGGATGTACTTGTCGGTGTAGTCACCGATAATCTTTGTGGAGTCCTTGTTGGCACCAACAGTTCCGTCTCCACCGATTCCCCAGAACTTGCATTCCACGGTTCCCTCGGCGGCGGTGATGGGAGCGGGCTTAATCTCAGGCAGGCTGAGGTTGGTAACGTCGTCCACAATACCGATGGTGAAGCGGGGCTTGGGAGCGTCCTTCTCCAGCTCCTTGTACACAGCGAACACGCTGGAAGGAGGAGTGTCCTTGGAGCTCAAGCCGTAGCGGCCACCCACCAGAACGATGTCGTTGAGTTTTGCCTCCCACAGGGTGGTGGCAATGTCCAGGAACAGGGGCTCTCCCAAGGAACCGGGCTCCTTGGTGCGATCCAGGACGGCAATCTTCTTCACGGTCTTGGGCAGCACCTTCAGGAAGGCCTCGGAAACCCAAGGACGATAGAGGCGCACCTTGACCAGGCCAACCTTCTCTCCACGGGCGTTCAGGTAGTCGATGACTTCTTCTGCAACGTCGCAGATGGAGCCCATGGCCACGATGACACGGTCGGCATCTTCTGCACCATAGTAGTTGAACAGGTCGTAGTTTGTTCCCAGTTTCACGTTGATCTTGGCCATATACTTGCGCACCACCTCCGGCAGGGCGTTGTACACGGGATTGCAGGCCTCACGATGCTGGAAGAAGATGTCTCCGTTCTCGTGGGAGCCCCGCATAACGGGATGGTTGGGGTTCAGGGAGTTGTCACGGAATGCCTTCAAGGCATCCATGTTCATCATCTCCTTCAGGTCAGCATAATCCCAAGTCTCAATCTTCTGAATCTCGTGGGAGGTGCGGAAGCCGTCAAAGAAGTTCAGGAAGGGAACCCGGCCTTCCAGCGCTGCCAAGTGGGCAACGGGAGCCAGGTCCATAACCTCCTGCGCATTGGACTCCGACAGCATGGCAAAGCCAGTCTGACGACAGGCATACACGTCGGAATGGTCTCCGAAAATGCTCAGTGCATGGGTAGCAACGGTACGGGCAGAAACATGGAAGACACCGGGCAACTGCTCGCCGGCAATCTTGTACATGTTTGGAATCATCAGCAGCAAGCCCTGGGATGCGGTGAAGGTGGTGGTCATGGCACCGGCAGCCAATGAACCATGGACAGTTCCGGCGGCTCCACCCTCCGACTGCATCTCCACAACCTTTGTCTCGGTGCCGAAAATATTTTTCAATCCATTTGCTGACCATTGGTCAACAAAGTCAGCCATCGGCGATGATGGGGTAATCGGATAAATGCCGGCAACTTCTGTAAACGCATACGCTACATGTGAAGCGGCCTGATTTCCGTCCATCGAGTGCTTTTCTCTGGCCATATTATGTCCTCCTAATTAAGAATTCTGTCAAATTAGCTATCCATTAGGATACACTGAGTGGAAATTAATTTCAAGGGATAAAATAAAATACAGATATTTTTTTATCTATATGCTTTCGTCAGGTTTCCGCACATGAAAAGCACTGATTTTCCTTGAACTCATTTGCACAAAAGGAGGTTTTCAAGTATTAATTTATAGCATGAAGTCCACGCTTTTTATGCTCGGCAGGCTTGTCATCCTCTGCTTTTTTCTGCTTGGCACTTGTCTGGAGGCAGTTTTTTCCCAGCAAAGCGCCCCTACAGAAAAAGACAACCGCCCCTCCGTCGCATTGGTTCTTGGTGGCGGCGGCGCCAAGGGATTTGGAATCATTCCGGTATTGGAAGTGATTGAGGAGCTGGGAATTCCCATCGACATGGTGATTGGCAACAGCGCGGGCGCCATCATTGGCGGCCTGTACAGCATTGGCTACAGCCCCGCAGAAATTCGGGAGACAGTAACCAACGTGAACTGGCCGGAAATCTTTGCGGACAAGCCGCGTTCCCCACTGGAGTCCCTGCTGGAGGGGAGGAGTATGGAGTCATCTCCCATTGCACTTAGGCTGGGGACAAATTTTTCCGTCGAGCTGGGCGGCGGAATTTCCACTGGACAGCACGCATACCTTCTGTTCAAGGACATATCCGTGAAGATTCCGTCCTACATCGACTTTGACAGCCTGCCCATTCCATTCCGGGCCACGGTGGTAAACCTGCTGACGGGAGACCTGGAGTTTCTGGAGAGCGGCGACGTGGCGGAGGCAATCCGCAGCAGCATGAGCATTCCTGCTGTGTTCCAGCCTTTTCCCGTTGACAGCAAGCTCTACGTTGACGGACTGGTGCTCAACAACCTGCCCATACAGCAGGCAAGGGACATGGGCTATGATATAGTCATAGCGGTCTCTCTGGATGACCCGCTGGTTGATGATCCGGAGTATTTTTCCACCAACCCGATGCACACCATTGCCCAAGTGTCCAGGATTGCCACCAAGTCAGACAATGCGGTACAGCAGGAACTGGCGGATGTGGTAATTCGACCCTCAGTTGACGAGTACAACATGATGGCATTCCCGAAAGCAAAAGAAATCTACATGAGCGCGGCCAAGGAAAAGGAAAGCTACCGCCGTGCCCTGCAGAAGGTGCTGGCAATGATTTATCCTGGGCGGACAGCATCCGCGGGGAACAGCTCGCCACAGGAGGCCCCGACACGAAATGACTTGAACCAAGCCCAGCAAAGCATTGCAAACCACAATCAGACCAACGTCATCCAAAACGGCTTTACATTTACGCCCCAGGAGCCACTTGTGATGGGAAGGGAAGGGGTGTACAACAAGATTCCGTACATTGTTCCCCGGCGGATTGTGGTTTATGGGGCTGTGGACTCTGACCTTGAATTCATTGAGGAGGTGTTTGCCAAAATCGAGGGGAAGCCCCTGACCGAGAAGAACATGCGGCAGCTGGTGAATTCGGTGTATGCTACCGGCAACTACACCCTGGTGGTTCCCCGTGTAGACGTGAGGCCACAGGATGCTGTGATAGAGCTGCGGCTCCAGCAGGTGGAGCGTGAAAATTGGATTATCATGCCGAACGTCACCTTTGACGGCACCCTCACCGATGACTCCATCGCAAAGCTTTCCCTTGCCCTGGACATCCAGTTCCGTGGCCTTACAGGGACGGGCTCCGTCATGTCACTCAAAACCACCATGATCAACGACTTTGGCGCCGCCCTGCTGTACATGCAGCCGCTTGGCCCCCATGCCTACCTCCAGCTTGCAGCATCAGCCTACTTGGAGCAGGAATTCGTCAGCTCTGGATTCTCGGCCAGAAAGATTGTGGCCAACAAGATGGCCTATGCCAACGGAGATCTCCTGTGGGGCATTCGGTTCAACGAGATGCACCAGCTCCAGGCGGGAGGCGCCATCTATTGGGTCAACACGGACGAGACGACAAGTCCCGGCCTGGACGCACAGAAAGCCCTGTATCCCGACTCGTCGGTGGAGGTGGCCGTCCCGCTGAACATTCGCTACACCTTCGACACCTTTGATGCCCCCACCTTTCCCAGCAGAGGCTTTTACATGCGGTTGGATACCACCGGCGTGTTTCCCATAAACGCACCGCAAGTTCCCGTCGGATTCAGCATGACAAGGGTTGACTTCACTGCGGCCATTCCCTTTGCACCGAAATTCAGCCTGATTGTAAACACACTATCTGCCAGCGACCCCTCCCTGCAGCTGGAAAAGATTCCCAGCCTCATCCCCTTCTTCGGCGTGGCCTTGGGAGACCGGATGTTCTTTCCAAATGTTTCCGGCAGGCAGGAGTACGGCACCCAGAAATTTGCAGCCCAGCTGGTATTGCAGTTCCAGCCGTGGCAGAGCATCACCGTCATGGGTGGACAAGTCTTCTTTAATATCACAGGGACGGCAGGCATAATCGCCATGGGCCACAAGGATTTTTCCACCGAAGGCATCAACTGGAACGCCTCCTTTGGCACTGGTCTGAGGATTAACAAGACCTTCAGCGTAATGCTGCGGGCGGGAGCGGGCACTACCCACCGCAAAATCATGCCGTTCATCTCCCTGGACATCGGCAGCGTCAGGTACTAGCAGCGGGCTGGCGGCTGACTGCCGGTTAAGCCTTTCAGAGGATTCTCACTGTATTCTTAGCATATCCACCTGTTTTTCTCATGCACTCAGGAAAGAATCAAGGTATTCTGAGTGCATGAATACGGGTTCAGCCCACAAGGAGCTTTGATATGAAAAGAATTATGATGATTGTTCTGGCTGCGGTTCTGACAACAGCAGCCACCTTTGCCGATATGCCCATCGCTGCGAATCAGCTTCCCTCAGAGGCCCAGGGCTTTATCTCGTCCACCTTTCCCAAGGCCACAATTCAGGGAGCCGTTCAGGACGACTGGAATGAGTTCGAGGTCTACCTGAGTGACGGCACGATGATAGAATTCCGTGGCGGAGCGTGGACCTCTGTAAAAAGCCAGTCGGGAGGAGCCTCCGTTGTGCTTCCCGCCGCCGCAAATAGCTGGATTGCAGCGAACCAGGCGGGAGCCACGGTCTACGAGGTAGACAAGAACTGGAATGGATTCGAGGTAAAACTGTCGAACTTTATTGAGGCATACTTCGACGCAAACGGAAATTTTCTGGGGCAGAAGTGGGACGACTGAGTTGCAGGCATTGGAAAGGCCGGGAAGTTCCCGGCCTTTTTTTTTGACCTGCGGGCCAAATCAGCCTGCGCTCTTCTGTGTCTAGCCTAGAACTTGTACTTCCAGGACACGGGAATGGCAAGATAGGTGGACTGCTTGCCGCTGACGGCAGTGGGGGTGAGCCACTGGTGTACATCAATCTTTACGCCGGCGATGATTTGGTGCCGCTGGTTCTCAAAGACAAAGCGGGGATGGATGGTGACGTTCCAGGGGTCACGCCAGTTGTCATCGTTCAGGAATTCGGTAAAGTACTTTACGTCAATCTTAAAGTCCAGGTCTTCAATCAGCTCGAAGATGACCACTCCACCGGCATAGAAGGGATTCTGCTCCGTGTCGTAGAGGGCGGCCTCCAGATCCGCTCCAAGGGTGAGCCGCCAGAAGCGGAAGGTGCCGCTGAAATTGACGATGTGGCTGGTGTCGTAGCGGTCGTTCCACTGGACAATGGGATTGCTCAGGATTTTGCGCCAGTCTCCGTAGCCGTTTGCCGTGCCGATGGCATAGCCGTTGTAGGTGTAGCCGGCACTGAGGTAGAGGTTTTCCACAGCGGTAAAGTTGGCGAACACACTGAAGGATTCCGCGTCCATCTTGTAGTTTGCCCCGATGTTGAAGACATTCAGGTTCAGGTTGGCTCCAAAATTCACCTTGACGGAGAAGTCACCGTTTTCCACACCCATGTACGGCACGTTCACTCCAGTGGTGAGGGGCCCCCACACAAAGGTTGCGCCAAAGTACTTCCTGCCGTACCAGCCGTTGGGGGTGAATTCATTGAACACGTTCATAAAGGAGCCGGGTAGCGCCATGTAGAAGTTGTTGCCGAACACCAGCTCCGTCCGCTTGCTGGGGCGGAACCAGACGTTGGCTTTGATGGCATTGCCACTGAATCGGTAGTTTTTGTAGGTGGAATCTGGATTCAAATCCATCCTGTATTCCGCCTGGGCGCTGAACAGAGGCATATTGATGAGACCGAAGGCGATGTTGTACAGGCCGCCGAATCCGCTGGCGTTCTCGCCTAGGTTTTGGCCATCATCCTGAATCTCGTAAATTCCGTCAGAGCCGAATTTATTGTACACCTCGTAGGTTTGGGTAAAACTAATTCCTCCGGCCAAAAGTCCAAGACACACAAACAACTTGAACAGCTTTTCCACAAGCGCCTCCATCCGCACCGTCTATTCCAAAGGATAGAGGGTGGAGGAGGCAAAAGCAAATGAGGGATGGAAGCTGTCGGACAAGGCCGAAAACGATGAAGCCCCTCCTGCCTCAGTCTGAGAGTCTGACTCCGATTTGCGGCTGAATACCCCACTGGTTGATGAGGCTGCCGTGCCAGTCTCCGCTGGCTTTGAGGTATTGTGTGCTGCCAAAATCGTAGGAAACCTGCCCACGAACAAAGAATCCGAGGTCGCCCATATTGAGCTGTACTCCCACAGACCCGGCGATGCCAAAATTTATCTGTGTGCCTGGCTCATAAAAGTCAATCTTTGAATGAAAGCCAAGGCTGAGCGGAAAGGATAGGAAGCCCCACCAAAACCTGTTGATGTCCAGTCCCAAAAGGAGGTCAAGGCCAACTGGGGCTGAATACACGTCGCCCACCGACTTTGTTGACAATCCGGTGCCCTGCGTCCAAGAAACAGCCAGTGGACAGTAGGCTGCGAGGCCAGCACCTAGGCCAAACCAGTCATCCTCATCAATAGTGCTGAATTTAAGTCCGCCACCGATGGCCGTGACATTCAAGTCATTTCCATCGGTACGGTCAATGACAATGGGAACCGCCATGTACACGTCCAGAGATTCCGCTGCAAGCAATCCAGCGGCAAACGCCATCATGCCTGCCGCCATCAGAATACGCATTCCCCGCTCGTTCATAAAAACCTCCATTTGCAATGCACCTTCATCATAGCAGGCTGGAATGCAGAAAGCATTAAAGACCGATTAAAGCGAGATTATAAAAACAATTTTGAGGCATTCTGGGATAGATTTATATGGCGGGATGTGATTTTCGCTCCATATTGTGTTATAATATTTGACCAAGAGACAGGGTATGTGCTTTGGTATCCAGCCATCACCCAAATATCAGGAGGAAAGCCAGTGTTGAATGCCCCCCCCCCATATTACAAATATAATTTTATATTATACAAAGAATTAGAAGGAAAGTCAGCATGAAAAAGGTTTCCGTCTTGAAGAAGCTCCTCTTCCTCGTAATCAATCTGACTCTGCTTCAGTTTTCCGTCCTCATCGTCAAGGATTGGCTCACCATCCACGAATTCACCACAGAGCAGATAGTGGCCATCGCCAACCTCAAACACCAGTCATTCATCGATGCTATGGACAGCT